>CAWJLI010000078.1:0-9424 GCA_963843095.1 Bryobacterales bacterium | reverse complement strand
GTTCAGCCGTGCCTCTCGTCCTTCCTGCCGGGCCAGGTTCCTGAGTTGGTCACATCGGCCTTATGCGCGCTGGATTCGAGTCTTTTTTGGCTCACTCATGTGAATTTCTTGGGGCTGCTGGCCCAGGGGAGGGCTACCGTTGGGGGTGGGCCGCTGGTTCCCGGTGGGTATTTTCTCGATGTGGTCCACCACCGGCATTTCCAAGATCGCGCGGCGGCCGATCGGATATCCTGTGAAAGGGCAGTTAGTTCCAGCATGCGCTCCAACTCGTCGCGGCCGCGCAAGAGATCCGGCCTTCACGCGGCTCACAGAACCCGACGGCGCTCGACCGTCACTACGAAACTGTCCGCGCCGCCATGGCGGGCATTCTTGCGGGAACTCGGAGTGGCTGCCTTGGGTTTCGCCCCTAATTAGTTTCTGTCGCGAAACTCGGATTCTCGCGGAACAAACCGCTCCCTGTACGGTCGCGGCTCGGTAACGCCGCGCTGATTTCATGGGACTTGTTACAGAGCCACGACCGTGAGGGAGGGGTTTCGCGCTCGAGTCGGAGTTTCGCGACAGAAACTAGTTAGTTTCTGTCATGAAACTCCCGATGCTGCGGGGAAGCACCGCTCCCTTACGGTCGCGGCTCGGTAAGGCCTCGCTGATTTCAAGGGACTTGTTACTGAGCCGGGCCCAGAGGGCACCCCGTGAGGGAGGGGTTTTGGCGCGCCGAGTTGGAGTTTCGCGACAGAAACTAACTATGCAAGGGCTGCGCCCTTGATATCCCAGCGGGATATGGGAGTCGAGGAAGTCAGGAGTCAGCACTGCCACCGGGGGAGCCCGGATTATACAATCTGTGACACCGGAGGGCGCACGCAGCCCTGGCCGTTGGGCAAGCATTTTCGTGGTTCGAGCCGATGTTGAAAATAAACGAGTTGGCCTGGTGTCACAGGTCAGAAGTCAGAATGGCGGCGGGCAATTGAATCGAACGGACTTGCCGACACAACGAGAGCAAAGTTCTCGTTGGCGCCCGCATAACGGAAATTAAGGGACTAACTCGAGCTACCGTTTCTCAGGTGCGATCGAGCGCCCTCACAATCGTCACCACGCCCCGCGGGGCATCCACGAACGGGACGCGAGCCTTCACCATTTACACGGTCCGCCAGCCTTCGATCTCCGCGATTTCTTCCGCGCCCAGGCGGAACTCCATGGCGCCGATCACGCCCTCCACCTGCTCGGCCGACCGCATTCCCACGATGGCCGCGGTCACCGCCGGATTGTGCAGCGTCCACGCGATGGCCACTTCGCCCGCCGAGCAGCCGTGCCGCTCGCCGATGGCTTCCATCAGAGTCCGCCAGCTTCAGATTCTTGGACAGGTTCGGCTCCTGGAACGCCAGCGCGTTGCGCCGGAAATCGTCCGAGGGAAACGCGGCTACTCGCTCCCTGGTCATGCTGCCCGTCAGCAGTCCCGATTTCATGGGCGAATACACAATCGCGCCGATTCCGTGCCGCGCGCAATAAGGCAGGGTTTCGCGCTCCACCTCGGGCGAAATGGCCGAGTACGGCGGCTGCAACGAAGTCACCGGCGCGATCCCGCGGCAGCGCTCCATCTGCGCCGGTCGAAGTTGGAGACGCCGATCCAGCGCACCTTGCCCTCCTGCTGCAGCTTGGCCAGGCAGCCCCAGCCTTCTTCGACGTCGCGCATCGGGCTGGGCCAGTGAATCTGGTATAGGTCGATAGTGTCCACGCCCAGCCGGCGCAGGCTGGCCTCGCACTCGCGGCGCACGGAATCGGCCTTCAGTCCGCTCGAGATTTCGCCGGCTTCGTCCCAAACGCGCGAGCATTTGGTGAAGACGTACGGCCGGTTGGCGCGCCCGGCCAGCGCGCGCGCCACCACTTCCTCGGAATGGCCCAGGCCATAGACGGCCGCGGTGTCGATCCAGTTCACGCCATGCCCGATGGCCGCGTGAATGGCCGCCACGGACTCCGCGTCATCCTGCGGGCCCCAGGCGAATTTCCAACCGCCGCCGCCCATGGCCCACGCGCCCACGCCGATCGGCGTCAATTCCATATCGCTATTTCCCAAGCGTCTTTTTGTCATGGCTTCATCCATAATAATCCGCCCATCCGCGCGGCCGACTTCAGTATCCTGCTAAGAGTGGCCGATAACCCACCGTTCTATGACCGCCGGCTGACCGGCTGGTGGCGCTGGGCCGTCGTCCTGGCGCCTGGACTGCTCCTGTATCTGTTCCCGCTGCCCGGCCTGAACGGGGTGCAACGCCATCTGCTGGCCATCTTCGCGGCCACAATCGTGGCCATGGTGGCGCAGCCGCTGCCGATGGGAGCAAGCGTGGTGGTGGCCATGACGCTGCTGGCGCTCACCGGCACTCTGCCGCCGGCGAAGGTGCTCTCGGGCTTCAGCAATATCACCGTCTGGCTGATCTTCCTGGCGTTTCTCTTCGGCCGCGCGTTCACCGTCACGGGGCTCGGCAAGCGCGATCGGGCTATCTCTTCGTCCGGCGTTTCGCGCGCAGCCCGCTCAGTCTGGGATATTCGCTGGCCGCGGCCGACCTGGTGCTGGCGCCCTTCATCCCCTCCGATACCGCGCGCGGCGGCAGCGTCATTTTCCCGGTGACGCGCAGCGTGGCCTCGGCCCTCGGGTCGGAGCCCGGCCCCACCGCGGGCCGCATCGGGAAATACCTGATGTTGGCGTCGTTCCATACCTGCTACACCGCTTCCGCCATGTTCCTCACCAGCATGGCGGCGAACCCGCTGATCGCCGGGTTCGCCCTGCGGGTGGGCCATGTGGAGCTTACCTGGATGCGCTGGTTCGCGGGCGCGTCGGTACCCGGCTTTCTTACACTGGCGGTGGTGCCGTGGCTGCTGTGCCGGCTGGTCAAGCCCGAGCTTCAAGACATGGCGCCGGCGCGGGAGCACGCGCAGGCGGAACTCCACAAACTGGGTCCGCTCCGCCGCGAAGAGAAATGGCTGGTCGCCATTCTGCTGGCGGTGATGGCGGGCTGGGTCACGTCCAACTGGCACGGAATCTCGAATACCTTTGTGGCGTTCGCCGGGCTTTCGGCGATTCTGCTGGCGCGCGTATTGAGTTGGGAAGACCTGCTGGCCGAACGGCGCGCCTGGGACGCGCTCATCTGGTTCGCGCCGCTGCTGATGATGTCGGACGCGCTCAATGAGACCGGCGTCATCAAAATACTCTCCGCGAGGCTGTTCAGCCTGATGACGGGGTGGCCGTGGATGCTGGTGCTGATGGCGCTGGCGGTGTCGTATTTCTATGTGCATTACGCCTTCGCCAGCCTGACGGCGCAGACCACGGCGCTGTATGCGGGCTTTCTGGCGGCGGCGCTCGCGGGCGGCGTTCCGGTACTGCTGGCGGCGCTGCCGCTGGCCTATATTTCCAGCCTGAATGCCGCCATCACGCACTACGGGACGGGCTCGGCGCCGATCTTTTTCGGCGCGGGCTATGTGCGCCAGACGGAGTGGTGGCGGGTGGGTTTCCTGGTCTCGGTGGTTAACCTGCTGATCTGGATGGGCGTGGGGGCCGGATGGTGGAAGCTGATCGGATTCTGGTAATGGCCACGAATGAACACGAATGAACACGAATAAGAAAGACGTTTCTTGTTTTATTCGTGTTCATACGTGTTCATTCGTGGCCATTAATTCTCTTCTGACTGGTCCTGATCAACGCTTTCGAGGAAGCGTGCGTCAAGTCTGTAGCGGCATGAAATCCCGGACGGTGGTCTTCGCGCTGGCGGTACTGTGCGCTCCTTTATGGGCGCAGTCTGCCGGCGACGACGCGGCCAAGGCCGAGGCTTGGTTCAGCCACGCGATTGAGCTTCACCCCGACCGGCGCACGACCACGATGCGCTGGTGCAGCGATGGGCGCCGGCGCGGCGGACTACCGGAGCATGGCGCTCATCGAAGAAATGCGCGGCAATGCGGCTAAGAACATTGATATCTGAGGATAGCCACACAGGTTGCCCCCAACGATGCGGATGCGGCTTTCTATTACGCCATGGCGCTCCGGGAAGTCGATCCGGTGGAATATCGCAAGCTGGCGGAGGCCGTGGCGATACGATTCCCCGAGAGCGATCGGGGCGTGCAGGCAATCTACTGGCTGGCGCTCGACACACCGCTGCTGGACGATCGGATCGCTCTGCTGGAGCATTATTACCAGGCGCCCTTGCCTCGGGCGATTTTACCGTCGCTCCCGTCAGTGAAGGAGCTGTTGTTTGAGGCGTACACCTTCAAGGATCTGGATAAGGCGCAAGAGGCGGCGCGCCTGACCGATTTTTCCTCTTACTTCGTGGCACCCCTGACCAATATTTCCTCTTACGCATGGCACTTGGTGCTAGCCCGCAACATGCTGCGGCAGGGGACTCCCAAGGGAGCCCTGGAGACGGCTCGCTTGATCGAGGATATGGAAGCCGACGGTCTGCCGACGGGGATCAGTCACACGCCATTCTATTTAATGGTGGCCGCAGCACACGGCGGGCTTGAGGGATACGGATCGCTGATGAAGGCGATGGCGAAAGAACCTTCGGACGCGCTGCGCGATGCTCTGAGCCACTCCGGCGCGAAGATCGGGAAGACCCCGGGGCAGATCCAGGCCGACGTACGGACGACAGTGCTAGCGCAAGCTAAACCGGCGCCGGCGTTCACCTTCGAAGGCTTCGACGGCACGAAAGTTTCTCTCGCCGATTACCGCGGCAAGGCCGTGCTGGTGAATTTCTGGCACCCATCCTGCGCCGCCTGCCGCGCCGAGTCTCCGTTCCTGCAGCAAGTCCTTCGAAAAATCGGACTGCGCAACATGGCCGTACTCGCAGTGAACGTGCGTCCCGCGGAGGATCGCTACGCGCTCTCGTACATTCGCGGCAACGGCTACTACTTCACGCCGCTGCACGGCGATGCCGGGGCGCATGACACGCCGTCGAGCTTGCTGATCGACGCGGAAGGGCGCGTGATCGCCGAGCGCGGCGCGATCCGCGGGGCCGCTGACGCTCGCGAACTTGAATTGCAAATCGAGGCGCTGCTGTCGCATCCGAATCCCGGGCCCCTGACCGCCGGCGACGAGGTGCCCGATTTCGCTTTCACCGACCTCGCCGGGAACAATCACGACTTCCGCGAGTATTATGACACCGTTACGCTGATCGATTTTTGTGGGCCGTGCGACACAGAATTGCCGCACCTCAAAGAGCTATACTCCCGCTATCGCGGCAAGGGGTTCGAGATTCTCGGCATGGAGGCCGAGACCCCGGACCACGCGGATGCGCGCGCGCCGTGGGTGACCGTTGTCCATCCTGCTGCCGGCCCGGCTGGCCACCGGACTCTTCGGCGTGAAGGCGCTGCCCGCGCAGGTGCTGATCGATACCGAAGGCCGCGTGATCGGCCAGGTAGAAAGGCCCGGCGATCTTGATTTGCTGTTGGCAAGCCGGTTGGCGGAGAAACGCTGAGATAAGATCGAATTGACCCCATGGGCGACTACGACAGCGAGCTTTCCAAAATTGTCGCGGAGTTGAACCGGGCGGCGCCCAGCCAGAAGCGCGGCGGCGCACGGGGCGCGGTCCGCAGAGCACCGCGTCGCTGGACAAGGTGCTGCAGCAGGCGGCGGCCGCGGAGCGTCGGACATCCTGCTGGTGGCAGGCGCGCCGGCGATGCTGCGCGTCACCGGAAACCTGGTGACCGCGCCGGGGCCGGCGCTCGACCCGGAAGATGTCCGCAGCCTGGTGCTGCCGCTGCTGGAGACCGCACCAGGCCGAAGAGCTGCAAAAGAACAAGACGGTGGACTTCGGCTTTTTCCGCGAAAGTCTGGGCCGCTTCCGCGTCAACATCCACCATCAGCGCGGCACGCTGGCGGCGTGCATCCGGCTGCTTCCTTCGAAGATTCCCACGCTCGAATCGCTGCATTTGCCGCTGCATGCTGGCCAAGCTGGCCGACAGGCGGCAGGGGATGGTGCTGCTGACCGGCCCCACGGGCTGCGGCAAGAGCTCCACGCTGGCGGCGCTCATCGACATCGTGAACACCCGCCGCGCGGCGCACGTGGTGACCATCGAAGACCCGGTGGAATACCAGCACTCCAACCGCAGCGCGGTGATCGAGCAGATCGAAGTGGGCCGCGACACGCCGGATTTCGCCGTCACGCTGCGCAGCATCATGCGGCAATCGCCGGACGTGATCCTGGTGGGCGAAATGCGCGACGCCGAAACCATGGCGACCGCGCTGACCGCCGCGGAAACCGGCCACCTGGTGCTCTCCACGCTGCACACCAACGACACCATTCAATCCGTCTCGCGCATTCTGGATTCGTTCCCGTCGTCCAACCAGCCGCAGATCCGCCAGCAGGTTTCGCTGGCGCTGCTGGCGGTGATCGCGCAGCAACTGGTGCCCGGAGTGGACGGCGTGACGCGCTGGCCGGCGGCCGAGGTCATGATCGCCACCGACGCGGTGCGCGCGCTCATTCGCAAAGGCGACGACCATCAACTGCGCTCCTCGCTTTCGGTGGGAAAGGCCGAGGGCATGATGACCATGGAGCAATCGCTGGTGGAACTGGTGCGCGCCGGGAGGATCGATCGCGAGACGGCCTACGCGCACTGTTACCGGACGGACGACTTACAGCGGTACCTGTCGTAGAGGGGATTCGGAGGGGGCGACCTTGCTGCGCAGAGGACTGCGCGATGCGCCTTCGGGCAGACGATCGGATGCAGGACTTGCTGGCCCACATCGGCGGCTCGCGCGTTGCCCGGTCAAGTCACTGCGGCGGATTGCCATGCGGCTTCGCATGTTTCTCATATGCCATTCACCTTCTGCTCCTTCCAGCCGGGAGCGGAGGGTTGAAACAATGGCCCAAATCTCAGGAACCAGCGGATCGCGACGAGGCCGGCTGGGCCGAAAGTGAAACAACGAGATTTTAGATGGAACTCCTAAACGGCATTGGGATTAGGTGGATGCTTAATCTTCATTCTCTTCCCTTGGATGCCGGGCTGAGCTTCAGCAAGACCGCCCCGTGCGCCGGAACTTGCAGCGCGAGTTTTGTGTCCCATTCTCCCAGGTTCTTGTGCTGCCAGAGATCGCGGGCGATCCACTTGCCCGAAAACGCGGCTTCATCCCAGTTGAGAGTCACTTCCGTGGCGTTGCCGCTGCGGTTGAACAACCCGGCCGCCCGGTTGCCACCCTTTAACTCGCGAACCCAAACCTCGGTGCGCGCGCTCGCCGGACCTTGCTGACTGACGCGGGTGGCGGGTTTGACCAAAGGGTCCTGATCCATGGCGAGCACCTCGTCGTTGGAGATGAGGCCCACGTCCCACCGGGTATTGTCGGGCAAATTGCCCCCGAGCATTAAGGGCGAGGGCGCAAGGCACCAGAACGACATGAGCATAATCTGCTCGTCGTGGGAAAAGCTGCACACGCGGTCGTTACCGCCGGCTTTGGAACGGATGCAAATGTGTCCAAACGGGATCATGTCGGCATCGGGATAATGACCGGGGCCGGTGAAATCGCGCCAGGGGTACATGAGATCGAACTGGCGGTTGAGGCTGCCCCACCTGTCCCAAAAGTCGGTGGAGATGCGCCACATGTTGACATGGGTTAGGACATGAGGGGCGTCGCTTCGCGCCGGGGGGCCGGCGGAAATCGAATAGACGATTGCCCGCCCGCACCTGTCAATGGCACGGCGGATCATCTCGCTTTCGCCAGTGCGGTAGTTGGGGCTGATGTCATCAACCTTGACAAAGTCAACGCCCCAGGCGGCGTAGAGCTTGAACAGTGAGTCATACCACGCCTGACCTGCGGCATTGCTGCGAACGCCAAACATGTCCGGACACCATTCGCCAGGCCGGCTGGGGTCGCCGGCGTCGGCAGCGGTGAATTCGGAATCGGCGATGGGAGTCTTGGCCTGCACCGCCTGACGCGGGATGCCGCGCATATAGTGCACGCCGAACTTGAGGCCCATCTTGTGGAGCTTGTCGGCGAGGGGTTTGAAGCCCTTGCCGCCGGCGCTGGAGGGAAAACGGTTCTCGGCCGGGAGCAATCGGCCGAAGGCGTCAGCGGGAAGCTTGGCTCCGGTGCGCAGTTGGTTAAGGAGGTGGTCGTTGCCCGGCGGCTCCGGGTCATACCAGCGGAAGTCAATGACAATGTAATTCCAGCCGTGGGGCAGGAGCTTTTCCTTTACGTATTTGGCGTTGGCCAGCACCTCAGCTTCGGTGACGGTGTCGCCGAAAGCGTCGTAGCTGTTCCACCCCATGGGAGGCGTTGGGGCGAAGTCGTAAAAGCTAAGTTGAGGCCTGACGCTTTGCGCCGAAACCGTTATCGCAACGGATGCAGCGACGAGAAACGCCAGCGCAGTTAGCGGAGTACTGCAACGAAACATCAAGCCCATTGTATAGTCTTGCGTTTCATCGGACGACCAGAGCATCCACGGCCACTGGCCCGGAGCCGCGATTGATGATGTTGATGGAATGTTTGCCTGGAGCAAGGCCGGTCACTTCACACACCGGCTGCTGGGTCAGGCGCGGGCCGCTGGTGGACTCGTCCGCCGTGGCGCGGGTTTGGCCGTCAATTTGAACCTCGATTTTTCCGGCTCCCGCTTGCTTTGGCGCGATGACCGAAACACTGCTGCCGGTGAACGAAGCACTCCACACATTGCCGGGCGTTTCACTGATGGTGAGATCGTTGTTGTATTCGCCGGCGCCCAGGTTGGAGCGGCGCATCCATCCCGGAGCCACCACGCCCGGGTCGTCGTCGTTGATCCAGCCCTTGTCATGGGTAATACGCAACACGCGGACGGCAGTGGCCAGCGATTGATCGGCGATCCCCGGCAGCGGCTGCGCCGGTCCGCTTGGCGTCACCAGAAGCCCTTGATCGTTTTGAACGAATGTTAACGCCATGTCGGAGCCGACCAGTTCGACCTTGGACACTTTACCCAACGTAGCTCCGCCAGCGCGCAGCGCCTTGAGCGTTACCGGCCCGCCGGTCCAATCGAGCAGAGTGGCATAGACCTTGCCCTGGTTGCGCGTGTAAGAAACTGAATTATCGCCGGCGACTTCAAACGGGCGCGAGGCATAAACGGCTTCGCCGTTCACCTTCAGCCACGCGCCGACGTCTTTGCAGATGTCGCCAGGCCGCCGTGGGCAGTTGCCCGACGCAGGGCCAGGAAGGCTCGTTTACGGCCTATCGCGTGGCAGTGCTGCTCTACTGAACCATTCCAGAAGTGAAACGGCTCATCAGCCGAAGTCGCGAACCTTCTGCCACATTCTCCTGCCACGGTATGCGCGGTGGACCGCAAACGAAGATATCGGGATGGTCGGCACTTTCCTCGTTCCGTACGAGATCGGGGTTGCCATTTTGCCCGGCGAGACGGCAGTTCGTGAATAGCTCGTCTGCGCGTTCGCGGCTGTTGCCTAGCAAGATGATGGTGGTTGGCGGTGA
>CAWJLI010000077.1:0-9481 GCA_963843095.1 Bryobacterales bacterium | reverse complement strand
CTAACCGCCTGGGCGCCGATTGCGACGGACGCCGCCGGAGAACTTTACATTCAGTCGACTTGCACTATGTCTGGCGTCCTTTCTGCTTGCATCACCAAGTTGTCTGCCGACGGACAGACCATCTTGTGGCAGCAGACCGGCGCGGGCTTCCCTTCCACCATGGCCGTCGACCCGAGCGGAGCCATCTACCTCGCATGGGGGAGTCAATCGGCATCTCCATTCGTGGTCGAGAAGCTGAGCCCCGATGGCGCCACGGTCGTGTGGAAGACGCCGATCCCCGGCTCCGCGCTGGTGGATGGCAGTGCCCGCGGCGATCCAAGCCTCGCAGTCGATTCCTCGGGCCGCGCGTTCGTGGTCTGCGACGCGGCCACCGGAGGCGTAGTAGCTCGCTTGAATGCGGCCGGCGCGATCGACTTCACCCTGCATGTGCCGGTCAAGCCGCTCGCGATCGCGGTCGATCCCACCGGCTCGGACATTGTCGTCGCGGTGGGAGGCGGTATCGCGCGGCTGGCATCGGACGGCATCACCTGGATCGATATCGACCTGCCGCAGCCGATCGTAGCGCCACCGCTCACCCTGCTTCCCAACCCGGCGCTGGCTGTCGCAGCCAATGGCGATGCGGTCATCTATGGCAGCGTGCCGAACGGCGCCTGGGTGCTGCAGCGAATCGACCCGGCGGGCGCGGTGGTGTTCTCGAAGGCATTTCCCGCCGGCTCGCAAGGTGGCCTGGCGTTGGACGCAGCCGGCGACGCCTACATCACCGGCTACACCGGAAGCGCGCTGTACGCGGTTCGGAACAGTCTCGCGCCGTGCGGAGCCACGTGGCTGAGCGTGTATGCTCCGGATGGCTCCGTTCTGCAGACGACGTACCTGCCCGGCGCCGGAGTGACGGGTTCCCCAGCCTATATTGCCGTCGACGCGGACTCCGCGGTGCACGTGCTGTCCGCAGTCCCTTCAGCCGCCGCGCCTACGCGAACTGGCCCATTCGGCGCCGCGGCCCCGGACACTTTGTACCGCTTCTCTCCCAACGCGAACGCGCAGACGCTATCGCTCGCCTGCATCGGCAACGGAGCGAGTTTCCTCACCGGGCCGGTCGCGCCGGGAGAAATTGTGAGCCTGTTCGGCAGCGGGCTCGGGCCACAACAAGGCGTGCAGCCCGCCACGCCGCAGAACCCGTACCCGACGCAGGCAGCCGGCGTGGAGGTGACGTTCGGCGGCACGCCTGCACCGTTGCTGTGGGTGCAGGATGCCCAGATCAACGCCGCCGTGCCATGGTCTCTCACCGGGGCGACAACCGAGATCTGCGTGACGTATAACAACGCGCAGTCGAACTGCCTGGCGTTGCCAGTGGCGCAGGTTTCACCCGGCGTATTCACCGTGGATGGCATCCACGCCGCGGCCGTCAATCAGGATGGAACTCCCAACTCGGCCGCGAACCCAGCGTCGCTCAGTTCGACCGTGTCGGTCTTTGGCACCGGTCTCGGTCCGTTCAGCGCGGCGCCTCTCGATAGCTCGCTTGCCGGACTGCCGGTTCCGGTGAACGCCCCGGCCGGTCTCGAAACCGGTTGCGTGCAAGGCTCCGGCTGCCCGACTCCCATCTCATACAACACCATCTACGCGGGGCCCGCGCCATCGCAGGCCGCGGGGCTGAGCCGAATCGACTTCAAAGCCAGCGACGCGGTCTTGAACGACGGCCTGGTTCCTCTTTACCTGACACTTCAGACGCAATCCGGCCTGGCGCTCAGCAACCCGTTTCAGATTTACGTGACCGGCCCATGAGGAGCTTCGCATGATGCTTTGGAGATCGTCTTTTTTGCTGGCGGCGCTGGCCGTGACGGGCGCGGCGGCAGCCCCGAGCTTCCGCCTGGGAATCGACTATATCGAATGGGGGCCGTTCACCCTAGAAACCGCAACGCAGATTGCCGCCGACAACGCCGGAGAGCTTTACATCTTCACCATCTGCTCACCCGTTGTGGACGGCCCGCCGTGTGGGACGAACATCACCAAACTGTCCGCCGACGGAAAGACCATACTCTGGCAAACCGATCTCGGATTCACGTCGCAGCTTGCCGTCGGCGGCGACGGCAGTGTTTACGTCGTCGAGGCCGCGGAGTTCAACCTGGTCGCAACGAAGCTGAGCGCGGACGGAGCCGGCGAGACGTGGCGCGCGGTGCTCGCCCCGAATCTGGGTTCCGCATCGAAATGCAGCGGGCTTGCGGTCGATTCGAACGGCCGCGCTTTCGTGGCCGTGGATTCTCTCAATGCGAACGGCCAGCCGGCCGGGTGCGCGGTGGTTCGCCTGAGCGCCGCGGGCGCAATCGACGCCACATTTCCCGGTGCGCCGCAGCAAACGTATCGCGTCGCGGTCGATCCGTCCGGCGCGGACGTCGTCGTGGCAGGAGCGGGCTTTGCCCGCCTCTCGCAAAGCGGCACCTGGACGGCCTTCACGCCGCAGAACCTTGTGTATGCAGTGGGGCTCGCGGTCGATGCGAACGGGGATGCCGTCCTGTCCGGCCAAAATGGCACCAGCCTGCGCTCGTTCCTCGAGCGCGTCAATCCCGCCGGCGCGACCGTCTTCTCGATTACCAACGCGGGCTACGGACTTGCGCTCGACGCGGCGGGAAACGCATACGTCACGGGCAACAGCGGAGGATTCCTCCATCCGGTCTTGAACACCGTTGCGCCGTGCGGATCGACGTGGCTGAGCGCATACGGCCCGGATGGGTCGCTGCTGCAGACGACCTACGCCGTCGGCGCCAGCCTCGTCGCGGTCACTCCGGATTCCACCGTGTTCGTCTGGAACTCGGAAACTTCGGCCACACCCACGCAGATCGGCCCGTTTCCGCAGTTTCCGAATAACCCGATCTACGGATCGGCTGTTCTGTCCCGCCTCTCGCCGCACGCCGACGCACAGGTCCTCCCGCTGGCGTGCGTCGGCAATGCGGCGACTCTCGGCACCGGGCCGGTGGCGCCGGGAGAATTGGTGACATTGGTCGGAAACGGGCTCGGACCCCAGCAGGGTGTCGAGCCTCAGGCCACTCTCGAAACCCCCTATCCAATCGAAGCGGCAAACGTGGAGGTGACGTTCGACGGGATACCGGCGCCGCTGCTCTGGGTGCAGGATTCGCAGATCAATCTCGTGGTGCCGCGGTCGGTGACCGGAAGCGGTACCGGAAGCGGGCCGACGACGCAGGTTTGCGTCACTTACAACAACGTGCAGACGAATTGCCTGTTCTGGCCGGTGGCGCAGACCGCCCCTGGCGTATTCACCGTGGATGGCGTCCACGCGGCAGCAGTGAATCAGGATGGGACCATCAACTCGGCCAACAACCCCGCGCCGGCGGGCTCTCTCGTCTCGGTGTGGGCGACTGGTCTCGGTCCGATCACTCCACCCCAGGCCGATGGCACGCTGGTGGGGTTTCCGCTGCCCACTGACGTTCTGCAGGCAGCAGTCGGGTCGATAACGGCTATCGGGATCGGGGGCCCTTTTACAATCTTCACCCCCTTCGTGATGACGTATGAGGGACCGGCGCCATACCAGGTCGCCGGAACCAGTCAGATCAACTTCAAGCCCGCGAGCGGCTCGATTTATGTGGAAGTAGGCTCGACCACCAGCCCGGCCTTCCAGGTTCACGTCGCCGGTCAGTGAGTCCGGCCGCAAAGCTGCTGGCCCACCCTTCCGCGGGCGACGCATTCTCTGAATGAGTCATTCCGCGCCTCTTTCCCGCGACCTATTATGAGACTCCCGCGAGGTTTCGGGAGAGCAGAAAGAGATGACGATCATGCGCAGCCACAAGCGGTCTTCCACGTCCTTAATTCTATGGATGTTCTTCGTTCTGATGGCGTCCGCCCTAGTCTTTCCGGACATCATCCTGGCCCAAGGCACCATCAACACTTATGCCGGCAGCGACGCCCTGTTTGCGGACGCGGGCCGGGCCGCCGCGGCGGCCCACCTGGTGAATCCCGACAACATGGTCTTCGACGCCCAGGGCAACCTGTACTTCTCCGATAGCGGCCTCTCCATGGTGCTCAAGGTCTCGGCGGCCACTGGCGTGATTTCCGTCGCTGCCGGCAACGGCCTGAGCAGCGGCGGAGGCGATGGCGGCCTCGCCGTCGGCGCTTCGTTGGGTAATCCGCAGGGATTGGCCTTCGATTCGTCGGGCAATCTCTATATCGCGGACGAGGCCAACAATAATGTCCGAAAAGTGGATACCAACGGGATCATCACCACGGTGGCCGGCGGCGGTGGCGCGAGCGGTTTGGGAGACGGAGGGCCGGCAACCCAAGCCGGGCTCAGCTGGCCGACCGGGGTCGCGACCGACAAGGTCCGGCAACCTCTATATCGCGGAATATGCCAACAACCGCATCCGAATGGTCGCGGCCGGCACGGGGATCATCTCGACCATCGCGGGCACTGGCCCCACCGGTTATTCCGGCGACGGCGGACCGGCCACCAAAGCCACCTTCACCTATCCCACTGGCGTCGCGGTCGATTCCTCCGGTAACGTGTACGTCGCCGACTCAGCCAACTGCGCCATCCGCAAGATCAACACCAGCGGGATTATCACCACTGTGGCGGGCGGCCAGGGGGGCTTCGGAGGCGACGGCGGCCCGGCCACCAAGGCGCAGCTCTCGGGGCCACAAGGCGTAACGGTGGATGCGTCCGGGAACCTGTACATCGCCGACAACGGAAACGAGCGCATCCGGTACGTCAACGCGAGCGGCATCATCACCACCATCGCCGGAACCGGCGCGGTGGGCTTCAGCGGCGATGGCTCGCCGGCTACCGGCGCCACGCTGGACGAACCGGTCGCGGTGGCCGTGGACGCCGGCGGCGCGGTTTACGTGGCCGACATGGCCAACAACCGCATTCGCCGCTTCGTGGCGGGCGGCAACATGGGCACCTTCGCCGGGACGGCGGTCTCGGCCGGCGATGGTGGACCATCCACGCAGGCGCGACTGGACAACCCCTTGAGTGTAGCGGTGGACCAGTCGGGCAATCTGTACATCGCCGACCCTAGCGCCAACCGGGTTCGCAAGGTAACTCCATCAGGCACCATCACCACCCTAGCCGGTAACGGCGAGGCGGCATACGGAGGCGATAACGGTCCGGGACCCGAGGCGGCGCTGAACTATCCCGACGCGGTTGCTGTGGATTCGGCCGGAAACGTGTATATCGCCGACGCCCGTAATGAGAGGATTCGCCGCGTGGATGCGTCCACCGGGATCATCACGACGTTCGCCGGCAACGGCAGTTGCTGCTACGGCGGTGCGGGTACCGGCGGAGATGGTGGTCTGGCCACGGCCGCCACCCTTGAACTCACGACCTCCGTGGCGGTGGACGGGGCGGGGAATGTGTATCTGGTCGACATGGTACATAACAACAATATCGACGCTCCGAGGGCCATCCGGCGCGTGACGAAGGATGGGAGAATCAACGTCTGGGCCGGCGGCGCGACCACCACAATCGGATACAGCGGCGATGGCGGGTCGCCGCTCCAGGCCGAGTTCGGCTACGAGATTAAGATCGCCGCTGCAGGCGACGGAACTTTGTATATCGCCGATATCTCCAACAACCGGATCCGGAAGATCGATCCAGCCGGGAGCACGATCAGTCTGGTTGCCGGCAACGGTCAGTGGGGTGATTCAGGCAACGGAGGCCCGGCATTATCGGCGGCGGTGACAGGTCCCACGTCGGTCGCGCTGGACGCGGCGGGCAACCTGTACGTCGGCGAAACGGGCGTCGTCCGGCAAATCACGCCTAGCGGCATCATCGGTCCTTACGCCGGCAACGGCCGAGCCAGCTTCTCAGGCGACGGCGGGCCCGCTATGTCCGCGTCGATCACCGCGGTAGACGGCCTGGCGGTGGATTCGGGAAACAACCTATATCTTGTCGACAATGGCAACCGCCGCATCCGGCAGGTGCAGCCGGCGGCTAGCCCGGCGATAGCCTTATCGTCCACCTCCCTGACCTTCAACCTGACGGCCACCAGTTCCACAGCTACCACGCAGACGTTCGTGCTCACCAACGGCGGTCAAGGCACGCTCAACTGGGCGGCTTCCGCGTCCACCACTTCCGGCGGCGCATGGCTTTCCGTTACGCCTGCCAGCGGATCCGTCCTCGCCGGACAGACCGGGACCACGGTGACCGTCACCGCCAATCCGTCGGGTCTCGCAGCCGGCGATTACTACGGGCAGATTCAAGTCACTTCGCCGAATGCAACCAGCCAGATCCAGTTGCTCACCGTGAGATTGACGGTCGCGACGGCGGGCGAGGCTCCGCCGGTGGTCTTCGCCGGTGGCGTGGTGAACGCCGCCAGTTACACTGCGCCAGTCGCGCCGGGAACGTTCGTCTCCATTTTCGGCTCCGGCTTCACCGATTCCACCAGCGCCATCATTGCGCCGGCTTTCCCGTGGCTCAACGAGCTCGGCGGAACGTCGGTCACCATCGGCGGCGAGCCGCTGCCGCTCTACTTTGTGACCGCCGGCCAGATCAACGCCATCCTGCCCTTACGATCTGGCCGTCGACTACCAGCCTGCAAGTCGTGGTGACGCGCAACGGCGCCGTCTCCGCGCCGCAACCGGTAAACCTGGTTTCGTCCCAGCCCGGCGTGTTCACGCAGTCGCAAACCGGCCAGGGGATCGGGGCGATCCTGGTCATTCATCCCGACGGCTCGTGGGCGGTGGCCGGCAACGGCAACTCGGCCAAGGCCGGCGACACGCTGGAGATTTTCTGCACCGGTTTGGGCGATGTGTCGCCGCGCCTGGTGGCCGGATACCCGGCTCCGCCCTCGCCGCTTTCGTACGTGATCGACGCGGTCACGCTCACCATCGGCGGCGTCAACGTGGTGCCGTTTTTTTCCGGGGCAGCCCCTGGTTTCAGCGGACTATATCAAGTGAACGCCACGATTCCGGCCGGCATCGCGCCGTCACAGCAGGCGCCGCTGATACTGTCCCAAGGCGGCCGCGCCGGCGTCACGGTCACGGTGCCGATCGAATAAGCCGCACAGGCAGCACCCTCCGACGCCGGTGACGCCATAAGGCGAGTATGATGAGATCGTCGGTTGTCACGTCTTACGAAGTGGGAGGAAGAAGCTCATGTTCCGAGTACTGACAGTCGCCAGGGAGTACGGCAGCGGCGGGGGCCTCATTGCGCGGCAAATTGCGGAGAGGATGGGATGGGATCTGTTGGATAAGGCTCTGGTCGAGCGGATCGCGCGGATCGCTCAAGTGGATCCCGAATTGGCACAGCAGTACGACGAGCACGTTGATTCATGGGTGCACCGGGCCAGCCGGAGAGGCCTTTGGCACGGGGCATTCGAGGGAGCCGCGACGATGACTGGCCTGGAAGTCTTCGATGCGGAGGCCATGGCTGCGCTCGGCCGAGACCTGATCACCGAAGCGTACTCGAGGGGAAGCTGTGTGATCGTCGGCCGGGGAGCCCAGTGCGTGCTGCAAGACCAAAAGGATGTTCTTCACGTTTTCGTTTACGCCCCGTGGCCGGAACGAATCGCCCGTCTCCGCGGGCGCCTAAAGGCCGGCGCGGCTATCGAGCGTTTGATTCGCGAGACCGATCAGCAGCGCGCCGACTACATCCGGATGTATTTCGGGTGCAACTGGAACGATCCCCACTTGTATCACATGCTGATTAGTTCGGAACTCGGTGAAGAGACGGTCGCGGGGATGATCATCGAGGCCATGAAACGCGGAAGCGAACCGTGCGCGTGAAGAACCCGGGGTTGCGGCCGAGGTGACGGCGCGGTGAGTGGATGAGTACTGGCGGACCCAACCGGCCGCAGGCGGGCCGCTGGCTCATCGCGAGCCGTCATGGCCAGTGCGGTCATGCAGGCGTTGGACACCTCCGTTGTAAATGTCAGTCTGCGCCACATCGCCGGAGGGCTCTCAGGCACTGAGGATGAAGCAACCTGGGTCTTGACGTCGTACCTGGTCGCCAATGCCGTAGTCCTTCCGATTGCGGGATGGCTGGCGAATTACTTCGGCCGCAAACGGTTGTTACTGGCGACGCTTTATGGCTGGTGGGGCAACAGGCGGCGCTTTTGAGCTTCGTCGAGGTGTTCCGCATCATGGGGGTTCTGTTCCTCGCCATCGTTCCTTTGGTGCTGCTGATGAGGAAGTCGAAGTCGGCCGGGAGTTCGCGAGCCATTCATTAGATTCGCAGGAGACCCGCGCGCGGTCCTGTCGTTGACGCCTTACTTATGAACGGTGATCGTTGCCGAGCCCGTGTCGGGAGGGCTGGCCGAATCCGTGGCCGTCACCGTGATGGTGTGAGACCCGGACGCCAGCGTTGCCGTGTTCAGCGAGTAGGTGTACCCCACGTTAGGGCAACCGGGCCGGTCCGGATAGGCCGCGCACACATCCGGCCGGCTCGCGCCGTATGTCGCCGTGCCCATCGACGTTCCGTCCACCAGGACCCGTATGCTGCCGATCGCGGTTCCCACCGCCGAATCGTTGTCGATGGCCCAGCCGGAGACCGTCACCGTGCCCGAAACTGTCGCGCCCGGGGCCGGCGAATCGATGTGCACGGTCGGTATCACGTGGGCGCCGCTGCCGACGATGATCGTCACTTTGGCCGAACCGGCGTCGGGAGGGCTGGCCGAATCCTTGGCTGTAACCGTTATGCTGTGCAGCCCGGCCGTCAGCGCTGCGGTGTTCAGCGAATATGTGAACCCCACGTCGGGGCAACCGGGCCGGCCCGGAAACGCTGCGCACACATCCGGCCGGTTGACTCCGTAATTCGCCGTGCCCACCGCCGTTCCGTCCACCAGCACCTGCACGCTGCTGATTGCGGTTCCCACCACCGAGGCGTTGTCGATCGCCCAGCCTTCGACCGTCACGGTGCCCGCGACCGAAGCACCGGGAGCCGGCGAATCGATGAAGACGGACGGTATCACGGCAACGCCACGGCCGACGATGACCGTCACATTGGCTGAGCCGGTGTCGGGAGGGCTGGCCGAATCCGTGGCCGTAACCATGACGGTGTGCGACCCGGCCGCCAGCGTTGCCGTGTTCAGTAAATATGTGTACCCCACGTTGGGGCAACCCGCACGGCCGGGATATGCCGCGCACACATCCGGCCGGCTGACTCCGTAAGTCGCCGTGCCCACTGCCGTTCCGTCCACCAACACATGCACGCTGCCGATGGGGGTTCCCGCCATCGTATCGTTGTTGATGGCCCAACCTGAGACCGTCACGGAGCCCGTAACGGTTGCTCCTGGGGCCGGCAAATCGATGTGCACGGTCGGTAACCGGCTCTGCGCACCTGTCTGCGGTGTGGCCGACACCTCACTGGAAAGCGCGCTGCTTCCCCGGCGTTGAGCGCCGCCACTTTGTAGTAGTAAGTCGTCCCATTGGTCAAGTCCGGTCTAGAAATAGGATGGGCTCGTGATGCCGCTCGCGATCGCCGCGGCGCTCTACCGCCGGCCGTCGTGCCGCGGTAGACGCTGTAGGAAGTGGCGCCGCT
>CAWJLI010000076.1:0-15273 GCA_963843095.1 Bryobacterales bacterium | reverse complement strand
TGTGTCCCCTGCATCCGCGCAACGGCCTTGCGCTCCACCCACAGGAAGAACCATGCGGCGGCACGCCGAACAGAAGTCGGGGAAAGATGAGCAGGCGAGCCAGGGCAGTGGTCAGATTCATAGCTGTGCCTCACTGGAATTGCAGACGGGTTGGGGTGCGGCGGTTCGGGAGGCGGCGGATCCGACCTCCGCGGCCAGAATCTCCGCCGCCTTGGCATTCCCGCGATAATGGCGTCAGGCCGGGGAGGACAGCCGGGAACAAAGACATCCACCGGAATGTGCCGGTCGAGCGGCCACACCGACGAACGAAGAAGAAGAACATTCCCACGCATTGCTCCAGGCCACGATTTCGCCCAGGATGGCGTAGGCGTAGGTGTAGGCGCTGCCGGCGATGGGAATCATCGACGCCAGTTCGGCGTAGCACAGGCCGGCGAAAAGGCAGGCAATCGCCACCAGGACGAACGACAAGGTGATGGCCGGACCGGCGCCGGGACGCCCCAACTGCGATCCGGCGTGCGAGCCGTGGAGGACCAGGTCGATCACCGTCGCCTCGAGGATCGATTTGATGGGGATCACCTTGCCCGCGGCGGCGGTGCCGGTGAGCGTGAAAATGCCGGAACCGATCACCGCGCCGATGCCGAGCGCGGTCAGGCTCCAAGGGCCCAAGGTGCGCCGCAGACGCTGGCCCGGGTCCTCCGACGCCGCGATCAAAGCATCGATGCTCTTGGTTCGAAAAAGGCTCACTTGAGGATCTCCCGGCCTGGGCAGTGGGACGAACCGATGTATTTGAGCTGACCGCCTTGCCGGGCGGGCGCGCAGCGCGTTCCTCACGACGCTACCGTCGCAATCACCGGCCGCTCCCTAACGGTCGCGGCTCAGACCGATGAGCAATGACCCTAACGCTTGCGCTGGCCCTGCACCTGACGGCGGATCTTCTTCTTGAGCGACCCGCGCGCCACGCCGGCGGCGCGCTTGGCCTTGGGAGCCGCCTTCTTGCGGGCCGTCCGCTTGATTTTCTTCCGTTCCAGCTTGTCGGTTACCTTCGTGGTATTCATCCGTTCCTTTTCAATCCCGCGTACTTTTCCACCAGTTTTTTTAAACCGTAGCGAGGGAAATTAACTGTGATCTTAGCATTATCGCCGTCGCCTTCGCGGCGCACCACGGTGCCGGTGCCGTACTTGGGATGTTCGACGATGGTGCCCGCGCGAGCCCCGCGGCGAACCGGCGGGGGAGCCACGGGCAGCGGTTTGGAGGGCACCGGCGGCCGCGGCTGCGGCGGCGAAGCCACCGGCGCCGGCGCTTTCGGTGCGCCGAAAGGCATGCCGCGCTGCTCGAAGAATTGCGAGATGTTGGACACCGAGTTGTACGTCTTGCCGGTAAACGTGCTGCGCCGGGGGCTCTGGCGCACATCGAACCGCTCGACGGTCAGGTCCACTTCGCCCGGCTCTTCCTGCGGTCCCAGATTCACCAGCAGTTCCTCGGGGACCTCGCTCAAGAACCAGGAAGGGGTGGAGCGCTCCTGTTCGCCGCCTCCGTACCGCCGGCGGTACTTGGCCCAGGTCAGGATCAGCCGCCGCCGCGCCCGCGTCATTCCCACGTAGCAAAGCCGCCGCTCCTCTTCGAGCGCCTGTTCGGAGTTCATCGAGCGGCTGTGCGGAAACAGGCCCAGTTCCATGCCGGTCAGGAACACCACCGGGAATTCCAGCCCCTTGGCGTTGTGCAGCGTCATCAGCGTGACGGCGGCGCTCTCGTCGTAGGTATCGGCTTCCGCCACCAGGGCGGCGTGATCCAGGAAATCGGACAGCGATTCGCCGCGCGACTCGGCTTCGGCGGCGGCGCTGCTGAGTTCGTCCAGGTTCTCCAGGCGCGCTTCGGAATCCGGTGTCCGCTCCTGCTCCAGCATTTTGCGGTAGCCCGTGCGCTCCAGCACGAAGCGGATCACCTCCGGCAGCGGGGACGCGCTGGCCACCAGCGAGATATCCTGCATCAGGTTGCGAAACAGCACCAGCGAGGACTGGGAACGCGTGGAAAGCCCGCGGTCATCGATCACGCCCTGGATGGCGTCCCACAGGCTCAGCCCGTGCTCGCGCGCGTGGCGCTCGATCTGTTCGACCGTAGTCCGGCCAATCCCCCGCGCCGGAGTGTTGATAATGCGCAGCAGGCTGGTCGAATCGGTCGAGGAACTCGCCAGCCGCAGGTACGCCACCATGTCGCGGATTTCCGCGCGCTGGTAAAAGCTGAAGCCGCCCACCACCTTGTAGGAACGCCCGTAACGCCGCAGCGCTTCCTCGAGCTGCCGCGATTGGAAATTGGTGCGGTAGAGCACCGCGACGTGGTCGTCGGGGTTGGCCACCAGGTGCTTTTCGATCGTGTCGGCGACGAACAGGGCCTCGTTCTCCGAGTCGAAACCCGCGTACAGGCCCAGCAGGTCGCCGGCCGCCGCGTCCGTCCACAGCTTCTTGCCCTTGCGCTCCTTGTTGTTCTCCACCACCCTGGAAGCCGCCGCCAGGATGTTCTTGGTCGACCGGTAATTCTGCTCCAGCCGGATCACCCGCGCATTGGGATAGTCGCGCTCGAAATCGAGAATGTTGCGAATGTCCGCTCCGCGCCAGCTATAGATGGACTGGTCTTCGTCGCCCACCACGCACACGTTGCGGTGCTCTTCGGTCAGCAGGCGCATCAGTTCGTACTGGCTGCGATTGGTGTCCTGGTATTCGTCCACCATCATGTAGCTCAGGCGCCGGTTCCACGCCTGGCGCGTCGCGTCGTCGTGCCGCAGCAGACGCACCGCCTCCAGCAGCAGGTCGTCGAAATCCAGGGCGTTGGAATTGCGCAGCGTCTTTTCGTAGTCCTCGAACACCGCCGCCAGCGTCTCGGTCTCTTTGTTCGCCGCCTGCTTGTAAAGATCGGCCGCGTTCTGGTTGGTATTCTTGGCGTGGCTGATGCGCGCCAGCGCGGAGCGGTACTGCATGAATTCCTTCTCGGCCAGCCCCAGCGAACGGTAAGCCGACTTGACGATCGCCACCTGGTCGTCGTCGTCGTAGATGCTGAAGCGGCGCGTGAAGCCGGGCCGGATGCGCGCCAGCGGTTCGCCGTCGCTGCGCAGCAGCCGCACGCAGAAGGAATGAAACGTGGATACGCGCGGCTCGGAATCGAGCGGCGTGTCGGCCAGCAGCGACGCCACCCGTTCGCGCATCTCGCCGGCCGCTTTGTTGGTGAAAGTTACGGCCAGGATGGCGGACGGCGGCACGTGCCGGGAAACGATGATGTGCGCGATGCGGTGCGTGATAACCCGCGTTTTGCCGCTTCCCGCTCCCGCGAGGATCAGCAGCGGCCCTTCCGTACAACTCACCGCCTCACGCTGCTGCGCGTTGAGCCCTTTGAGGAAATCCATCGGTGGGATAGTTTATTTTATCATGCCGCCGCTTAGTAGCCCAATTTCTTATCCACTAAATTGTCGAGTGGCTGGCCTTTCTGGAAGCGCGCGAAATTATCGAGGAAGAGTTGCATGGCCCGCTCCAGCCAGTCCGCGGTGTGGTCGGCCGAGTGGGGTGAAAGCAGCACGTTGTCCAGGCGGTAGAACGGGTGACCCTCCGGCAGCGGTTCGGTATCGAACACATCCAGCACCGCCCCGCGGATACGGCGCCGGACGAGCGCGCGCACCATGGCGGCTTCGTCGATCACCGGCCCACGCCCGAGGTTGATCACTACCGCCGTTGGCTTCATGGCCGCGAACTCCCGCTCGCCGATCAACCCGCGCGTTTCGCCGGTGAGTGGCGCCGACGCCAAAATGTAATCCGCCAGCGCGATCATCTCGAGCATCCGCTCCGGCGTGTAGATTCGCTCGGCGTAGGCATCTGTGACGCCGGCTCGAAGCGCATGCCGCTTCACCGCGACCACCTGCATCCCCATCGCTCGCGCGCGCGCCGCCACCGCACGGCCGATATCGCCGTAGCCGAGGATACCCAACGTCTGGCCGGCGATTTCGACAATGTCGAACTGCTCCCACTTTCCCGCGGCCTGGTTGCGAATCATCCGCAGCAGGTCTTTGGCAAAAAACAAAATGCCGGCCAGCGCGAATTCCGCCAGCGATTCGCTGAATACGCCCGACGCATTGGTGAGCGCCGCCGCGCTTTCCACCAGCTCGGGGAACAGCAGCCCATCCAGGCCGGCCGAACGCGTGTGAACCCAGCGCACGCGCGGGCAAAGCAGAAAAACCTCGCGCAGCAGGTCCCCGCTGCCGGACCAGTTGAAGATGACGTCCGCGTCGGGCGCCGCCCGTTCGAAGGCTTCGACGCGTTCGCCCACCGCGATGCCGGTTTCCGCCGGCAGTTGTTCCAGCATGGCAAGCTGCCGCTCCGCCGGATTCGCCAAGACAAGCACCGTAAGATCGCCCATGGGAAGCAAGCTATCACAGTCTTGGTGGGGAATGCTTTAGCTTGCCCAGGACACAGAGCCACTGATGAACACGGATCAAAGAAGAGGGTCTCTATCCTCATCTGTGGCCCGTCGTGCTTTGGTGTTTTTCGGCAAGCTAAAGCATGCCCCACCAATGGCGCACGCGTCGCGCCATGTTAGCATGGTTTTTCCAACTACCTTGATCAAAGCCGTCAAAGGAACCAGGGACTTACTGCCCCCATTCACGGAAAACTGGAATGCCGTGGAGCGCGAGGCCAGAGCCGTGTTTCGCGCTTACAACTACGGCGAGATCCGCACGCCCATCCTCGAAGAGACGCAGTTGTTCGCGCGCGGCGTGGGCGCCGACACCGATATCGTCACCAAGGAGATGTACACCTTCGACGATCGCGACGGATCTTCGCTGACGCTGCGCCCGGAGAACACGGCTTCGGTGATTCGCGCCTATATCGAGCACCGCCTCGATCAGCGGCCGGGCGTGCAGAAGCTCTACTACATGGGCCCCATGTTCCGGCGCGAGCGTCCGCAAGCGGGCCGCTACCGGCAGTTCTATCAAATCGGCGCTGAAGCCATCGGCTCGGAATCGCCCGCGGTGGATGCGGAAGTGATCGAGATGGTGATCGAGATCCTCGCGCGCGCCGGGCTCACCGGCTTCCAACTGCTGATCAACTCGGTGGGCGATCACAACTGCCGGCCGCAATACGTGGAGAAACTGCGTACCGCGCTGACTCCGGTGGCGGCGAGCCTGTGCGGCGATTGCCAGCGCCGCGCGCTCACCAATCCGTTGCGTGTGCTCGATTGCAAAGTGGAAGCCGACCAGCCCATCATCGAGAAGCTGCCCAACATTCTCGACCACCTGTGCGACTCCTGTCGCGTCCATTTCGATGCGGTCAAGCGCCACCTGGACGACCGGGGCCTCGAGTATACCGTCCGCCCGCGCATGGTACGCGGCCTGGATTACTACATGCGGACCACCTTCGAGGTGGTGCATGGCGCATTGGGCGCGCAGAATTCCGTGCTGGGCGGCGGGCGCTATGACGGCCTCGCCGAATCGCTCGGCTCGAAGATACACTCGCCGGGCATCGGATTCTCCATCGGCGAAGACCGGCTGGTGATGAGCGTGGGAGATCGGGAAGCCAGTGCGCTCGATCTGTGCATAGCCCCGCTCGGCGAGCCGGCGCTGCGCCACGCCGCGTTGCTGGCGCGCGATTTGCGGCGCGGCGGTGTCACGGTGGAAGTCGCCGAGGGCAAGCTCAAGCGCACCCTCGAGCTGGCCAACAAGCTGGGCGCCCGCTTCACCCTGATCGTGGGCGATAACGAAATCGACGCCGGGCGTTACGCGCTGAAGGAAATGGCAACCGGCCGGCAGGAAGAAGTCACGCGCGACGAGATCGCCGGCAAGCTAGGCGCCGCGCGGAATTGAGCATCGATATGGAAACTTCGGTAACACTGGATTTCTTGGGCGAGCTTCGCCGCACGCATTATTGTGGAACGCTGCGCGCCGGCGACGAAGGCAAAACCGTCGTCCTGATGGGCTGGGTGCACAGCCGCCGCGATCATGGCGGCGTCATTTTCGTCGATCTGCGCGACCGCGACGGCATCACGCAGGTGGTCTTTCATGAAGACGTCGCCCCGGCCGTGCACAGCCGCGCCGAGCAGGTGCGCCCCGAGTACGTGATCGCCGTCGAGGGCAAGGTGGCTCTGCGCTCCGCCACCAACCTGAATCCGAACCTCCCCACCGGCGAAATCGAAGTTGTGGCTTCCAGTATCTGGCTGTTGAACGAATCGCGCACGCCGCCCTTCCCCATGGAAGAGCAGGTGGACGTCGCCGAAGAGGCCCGCCTCAAGTACCGCTTTGTGGATCTGCGCCGGCCGCGCATGCAGCGCAATATCATTCTGCGCTCGAAGATCGCCTTCGCCGTTCGCGAGTATCTGAACTCGGCCGGGTTCCTGGAAATCGAGACGCCCTTCATGACCCGCTCCACGCCGGAGGGCGCGCGCGATTACCTGGTGCCTAGCCGCGTGCAGCCCGGCACGTTCTACGCGCTGCCGCAATCGCCGCAAATTTTCAAGCAGCTTCTGATGGTGGGCGGCTACGAAAAATACTTTCAGATCGTGCGCTGCTTCCGCGACGAAGACCTGCGCGCGGACCGCCAGCCGGAGTTCACGCAGATCGACCTGGAAATGTCCTTCCCGCAGCAGGAGCGCATTTTCGAAGTGATCGAGCCGATGTTGAAGTGCGCTTGCGCCGTGGCCGGATTCGAGATCGCGACGCCGTTCCCGCGCATCACCTACGCGGAAGCCATGCGAAGCTACGGCAGCGACAAGCCCGATTGCCGCATCCCGCCCATGCACCCGGTCGCGGACCTGGCGCCGGAACTGGCTGCCAACGGATTGCCGCTAGTCGCCATTCACATTCCCTCGACCGGCGTTGCCAGCCGCAAGGAACGCGATGAGCTGAAGGCCTTCGGCCAACAGCTTGGCCTGCGCGTCTATGACGATTTCAAGCGCCTGGAGCGCGACTATCCCGCGCCCATGGCGCAAGTGCGCGAACGCACGGGAGCGCAGGAGAACGACCTGCTGGTGCTCGCCACCTGGGCCGGCGAACCGAAGGGCCAACTCCCCGAACGGACCGTATACCAGGCCTGCGGCCAACTGCGGCTCTACTGCGCGCAGAGATTCAACGACCGCCACAAGCTGCTCGATCCGAAGAATTTCCAGTTCCTCTGGGTGGTCGATTTTCCGATGTTCGAGTGGGACGAGGAAGAGAATCGCTGGAACGCCGCGCACCATCCCTTCACTTCCGTGCACGACGAAGACCTGGAGAAGCTGGTCTCCGATCCGGCGCGCTGCCGCGCCAAGTCCTATGACGTGGTGCTGAACGGCGTCGAGCTCGGCTCCGGCTCGATTCGTATCCACCGCCGCGACGTGCAGTCGAAAGTGTTCGCCGCGTTCGGCTTCAGCGACGAGGAAGCGCGCCGCCGCTTCGGCTTCCTGTTGGACGCGCTGGAATATGGCGCGCCGCCGCACGGCGGCATCGCGCTGGGCCTCGACCGCCTGGTGATGATTCTGGCGGGCGAGAGCTCCATCCGCGATGTCATCCCGTTCCCCAAGACCGCGCGCGGAACGGATTTGATGTGCGAGGCGCCGGCGCCGGTGCCCGAGCGGCAGTTACGCGAACTGGGCATCATCTTCCGCAGGAGTAAATAAGGGGGGCCGACCGCTCCCTATAGTCGCGGCTCCGATGCGCGTTACTGGGGCAGCGCCGCCGCGGCCGCATCCAGTTGACGCAGTTGCTGGCGGACGGCGTCGGCGTCGTTCGCCTTGGGAGCCTCCGTCAGATATTCGCGGAAGTACTTGGCTGCCTCGGCATTTTGGTTCTTCCCCACCAGAATCAGGGCCAGCACAACGTTGAGCCGCGGAATCCTGTGGTCTTTGTCGATGTGCAGCCCTGCGCGCGCCGCGCTCTCGGCGGCCTCGGTGTGATTCAGCCTCGCGTTGGCGACCGCGTTAAATAGGTATGCCCCCGGAAAATCGTCGGGATCGAGGGCAATCCAAGCCCGGGAATACGCTTCGGAGGACACCCAATCCCGATTGTGGTCGGCCAGCGTCGTCAGACTCTCATAGGGCCTGATGTATTTGGGATCGCTCGCCAGAGCCTGCTTCCAGGCGTCATTGGCCCCGGCGGCGTCGTTGCCCCTCTGGCGCAAATGCCCGAGCTGGTACCAGGCGATCGCGAACTTCGGGTACGCTTTCACCGCCTTGGTGAATTCGTCCGACGCGGCCTGCCATTTCTGTTTCGCCAGCGCGTCGAGTCCGCGGTCGTAGGCCTTTCGGGCGTTAGCCGGGGCCTCCAGCGTCGTCGCGCTCACGGTCAATGCGCTGGCACGGGACAGCGGATGCAGCGTGATAGTGCCGAGGCGGCCGTCGTCGGAGCGGCTCTTCACGGCGATACTGACCAACTCCGACCGATAGCCGGCAAGCACAGCTTGCAGTTCGCAGTCGCGCAGCTTGGCAACCACCGGCATCAGGTCCTGGCTCCCTGCGGCGATGGGCTTCATGAGGCCCGCTGGAGGCGCGCTGTTTTGTGACGCATCCGCTTGCGATGCTTCATTCTTGCCGGCGTCCACCTCAAAACTGAAATGTCCCTTAGAGTCGGTCGAGGTTTCGAACCGGGATTGGCCGTTGCACACCCGGTAGATGGCAACCGGCTCGGGAGGCGGGGATGCATCATCGAGCCTCACGTCGCCCGAAAAGAAAAATGTCTTGTCACTCTCGGGTGCCTGTGGCTGGCTCGACGCTGGCGGACCCTGGGCCTCTGCCAGACCGGCCAACATCACGAACGCCAACGCCCCAATTCGATTAGCCATACAGCCTCCTAGCGCAATTGATTCAATTATGCGCCTGCCGGATGCCAAAAAGGGAACCGGGCTGGTCAGGGGTGCCATATGGCGCCGGCTCAACTCCCGGAAAAGCCCCAGTCAGCGGGCGGCCCGCTTCAGGGGATCACGCGCAGGCTCTCGCCCGGTAACTCGAGAGACAAGCCCTTGTTATCGCCGAGCGCCGCGAACTGGCTGAGGGAGAGTTCGGCCACCAGGGGGCCGGCGAATTCCAGTCGCACCGATTGCGCTCTGGCGGCGATGCGGACCAACTCCGCCGGTATCACGTTTGGCGCCGGCGGCGAATCCGCGCGTCGCGGGCGCACAGCCGCGGCGCGGATGGCCACCCACACGCGGTCGCCGCGCAAATGGCCGGGAAGATAAGGCACGGCGAGCGAGAAGCCGCCGAATTCCACGCGGCTCAGGTTGGCGGCGCGATCGAGCGTGGCGATGGTACCTTGCCAGAGATTCTCGTAGCCGGCCAACCGCGCCGCTTCCGCCGTTGCCGGTTGGTCCAGGACAGTCCGCGGAGCGCCACGCTGCACGATGCGGCCATGATCGATCAGCGCCATTTCCGCAGCCACCGTGCAAGCCAGGTCGAGGTCCCGCGCAGCCATCAGGATAGGGCCGCGGAAATGGACGCGGATCAGGTCGAAGAGCGCGCCATCGATGCCGGCATCGTCGGCCAGCAGCAACGCGGGTCCACCGATCAGCCCGCGGGCGATCGAGCAGCGCAGCCGTTCGGTTGCGCCGGCATCGGCGGGCCGCAGCGCGGCCGAATCGGCAATGGCGAATTGCTCGATGGCTTCGGCCACGCGGCGGTGACGTTCGAGGCGCGGCAGCCGGCGCGCCGCGAACTCCAGGTTCTGCCGCAGCGTTCGATGCGGAAACAGCGAATCGGATTGCGAGACGTAGCCGCAGCCGCGGCGCCCCGGAGGCAAATTGACGCGCGCCTGGCCATCGAACAGGATGGCATCGTCCAGCAGGATGCGGCCTTCATCGGGCGTGGCCAGGCCGGCGACCATTTCGAGCAGCAGCGTTTTGCCCGCGCCCGGCGGGCCGATCAGCGCCGTGATACCCGGTCCGAAGCTGAAATCGGCTTCCAGGGCGAACGCTTCCGGGATGCGCTTCTTGACGCGAAGGCTGGTCATCGGCCGGCCTGCCGTTCCGCGATTGCTCCGGCTTCGCGCCCCAGCCACAAAGCCAGCGCGTTTCCGGCCAGAGCCGTGAGCAGGATGGCGGCGGCGGGTGGAGCGCTCAGGCGGCCGCCAATCCATAGCGCCACCGCGACCTCCAGCATCGTCTCCGCAAACACCTCAGCCGCCGCTCGAAGCGCGGCCCGGCCCTCGAGCGGCAGCGCCAGGGTCCAGAAGATCGTCAAGCCGGTAGCGCCGGTCATGCGCGCCGCTTTTACGCAACCGGGATTCAGGCATTGAAAAGCCGCGCGGCACGCCAACAGTGTGTAGGGAACCGCGCGCACCAGGCCCGCCGCAACGGCCACCGGCCAGGTGAACGCCGGCACCGCCAGCGACGCGACGATCACCGCCGGAACGCTCACCAGAAAGCGCGCCAGCAGCGTGACCACCGGCCAGTTCCGGCGCGCCAGCAGCCACGCAGACCACGGCGCCACCACCAGCGCCAGGACGCTCACCAGCAGCGCCACGCGCAGGCCGATCCACAACGGCGACCAATCGGCTGTCATGCGGGACCTTCAATTATAGCGGCCGGAAGCGGGCGCTGAAGTGGCGCAGAAACGGCGGCTCCTCGGCGATCTCCAGTCCGCGTATGTCGCGCTTGCGGGCGTTGACCTCCAGCACCGCTTCCACCACGTAGTCGATATGGCTTTGCGTGTAGACCCGGCGCGGAATCGCCAGCCGCAGCAGCTCGTGCCGCGCCGCCGCGCCGAACATCAGCGATCCGATCTCCACCGACCGTATTCCGGCGTGCCGGTAGAGTTCCACCGCCAGCGCCTGGCCCGGAAACTGGTGCGGCGGGATGTGCGGCAGCATGCGGGCCGCATCGATATAGATGGCGTGGCCGCCCGGAGGCTCCACGATCGGCACGCCGCGGTCCGCGATGTGGCGGCCCAGGTAGCCCGTCGAGGCGATCCGGTAGCGCAGGTAATCGGGATGGAGGATTTCCTCGAGACCCACCGCGATGGCGTCGAGATCGCGGCCGGCCAGCCCGCCGTAGGTTGGAAACCCCTCGGTGAGAATTAAGAGGTTGGTTTCCTGCTGGGCCAGACGGTCGTCATTGGTGCAGAGAAAGCCGCCGATATTGGCGAAGGCGTCTTTCTTGGCGGAAAACGTGCACCCGTCGGCCAGCGAAAACATCTTCTGGGCGATCTGCTTCGGCGTCCAATCCCCGTACCCGGCTTCCCGCTCGCGGATGAACCAGGCGTTCTCCGCGAAACGGCAGGCATCCAGGTACAGCGGGATGCCGTGGCGCGACGCCACCCGCTTCACCGCTTCGATATTCGCCATCGAGACCGGCTGGCCGCCGCCGGAATTGTTGGTGATGGTCAGCATCACCAGTGGAATCTTCTCCGCGCCTTCGCGCGCGATCAGAGCTTCCAGCGCGGCGGTGTCCATGTTGCCCTTGAAATCGAGGCGCGCCTGCGTATCGGCCGCCTCCGGGATGGGCAGGTCTACGGCGCGTGCGCCGGTGAATTCGATGTTGGCGCGGGTGGTATCGAAGTGCGTGTTATTGGGCACGATGTGGCCCGGTTTGGTCAGCACGGTGAACAGGATGCGCTCCGCCGCGCGCCCCTGGTGCGTTGGAATGATGTGGCGAAAGCCGGTGAGCGCTTCCACCACCCGCCGCAGGCGGTGGAAGCTCTCGCTGCCCGCGTAGGATTCGTCGCCACGCATCACCGCCGCCCATTGCTCGGTGGACATGGCCGAAGTGCCGGAATCGGTGAGCAGATCGATCAGGATGTGACGGGCGTCGATGAGAAACAGATTGTAGCCGGCCGCTTCGAGATAACTTTCGCGCTCTTCCCGGCTGGTGTAGGTGAGCGGTTCCACGCTCTTGATGCGGAACGGTTCGATGATGGTGCGCACGCCAATATTATTTCACCCAGCGCGGGTCGCAGATCTTCTGCTGCTTATCCAGGCTGCTCATCCGGCGACGCTACGCCGCAGGGAGCGCTTCACTTGGCGGGCGAAAGGATCGCGACGGTTCCACCCGAGGGCGCCAGCTTCAGTGGCAACGTGTCGGACCGGCGCACGGTTTTTTCGCTCTGAACCAGGTGCCCGGCGTTCTCGCCGGCGTCGGGAGCGTCCTCCCACAGGGTGACTTTCCAGTCGCCCTTGCCCAGGAACTTCAGCGGCGTCGGCAATTCGCGAGCGCTGCTGTCGGTGATCGCGGCCAGATACCAGTTCTTCCCGTTGCGCCTCGCCTCCACCACGTATTTCCCCACCTCGCCGGCCAGGCCGCGGGTTTCGTCCCAAACGGTCGGCAGACCCTTGAGGAAATCCATACCGGGCAAATACTTGCCATCTTTGTCTTTGTAATCGTCGGGCGAATCGCAGGCGACCGTGAACGGGCTCTCGATGAGGAGGAACATCGCCAACTCGCCGGCGCGGGTGGCTTGCACTTCGGTGGGCTTCGTGCCGCTGTGAAACTGCGATGGCTGCCGGTTGGCGAACCCGCCCGGCGTGTAGTCGCCCGGGCCGGCCAGCACCCGCGTGAAGGGAAGCGTGGCCCTGTGCTCGGGCGTTTCCCTGGCGCTCCACTTGTTGTATTCGTTGCCCTGGATGCCCTCGCGCGTGATCTGGTTTGGCCAGGTACGTCCCAGGCCGGTCGGCTTGAATGCGCCGTGGAAGTCGATCAGCAAGTGGTTCTCCGCCGCCGTCCTGGCGATATCCTCGTACCACTTGACTGCCCACTGGTCGTCGCGATCGATGAAGTCTATCTTCAATCCCGCCAAGCCCCATTTCTCGTACATGGGAAAATCCCGCTGGTAGACTTTGCTGTCGATGAAGTCGTTGAAGTGGAACCACAACCAGATGCGTACGCCTCTTTCCTTGCCATAGGCCACCAGCTCGGGCACGATCGATTTATCGCCGATCTCCGACAATTGATACGGCCAGTTCATGTCGGCGGCAAGCTGAATGTACTGTTTGAGGGTTGGGAGGTCGTTTCGCCCCACGTTGGGCCACCAGGTACCCCAGGACGACATGCCCGGCTTGATCCAGGAGGTGTCGGCGAGCTGGCTCGGCGTCGCGAGGTTCAATACCAGGTCGCTCTGAATGAGATCGGAAGGCCGGCGGCCGATGATGAACGTCCGCCACGGGGAATTGTGGGGAGTCTGAGCCACCACCAGGCCTTTCTGAGTCGGGACCAGCGGCGTACCGGTTGGCGGGCCCGATGGAATCCCCGCCGGCGTGCGCGGCGCCCATGGCAGCGCCGGTATCGGGGGAGCCAGTTGCGCCTCCAGCGTATTCTTCGCGCCAGCCTTGAGCACGAGCCACATGGCGGACCAGTCGAGCAGGTCGGACTCGGTGATGGCGACATACGCCGCGGGTGTCTGGACCAGAAACGGCAGTCCATGCTTGAAATCCGGGTTCAGCCCGGAAAGCTTGTTGGGCAGGTATCGCCATTCCTGCGAGCCGACGAATCCGCCCTCCGGGCGGGTGGGGCCCTCCGGGTTGTTCCAGCCCGCCCAGACTGGGTCGTCGCCGGTGAACGTGAACTCGGTGGCGTCGCGCGTGACGACAAAGGAATCCATTCCGGGCTGCTTGGGAAGAACCAGGCGGAAGGCCACGCCGTCGTCGTATGCCCGCGCAACCACGCCAAAGGCGCGATCGTCTTCTTTCAGCGTCAGGCTCAGTTCGTTGTAATGGTCCCGCACGTGCCGGCGCTTACCGAATTGATTCTCCCAGTTGCTGTCGACCGATTTCCGCGTTTCGCTCTGCACGACGGGTTTCTCGCCCAGCTTCACATCGTCGGCCAGTTCCAGCCCAAACCGGGACCGCAGCAACGCCGGCTTGCCGTCCACTGTGATGCTGTAGCCCAGGGGAGCGTCGGTGTGAATGGTGATGGCGATTTTTCCGTCGGGCGAGCGAACTGCGCGCACCGCCGCGGCCTTGGCGGCCGCGTCCGGCGCGCAGTAGAGGCAGGCAGCTCCAAGGAGAACGCCAGCGTACACAGATAGTCCACGGATACTCATGACCTCACTCCTATCAACGTGCGATCCTCGATCCGCATGGGCCCCGAAGTGACATCGCAGCCCAGCTCGTCTCCAGCGAGCCCGGATCCTATAGCCCACTTCAAGAGCAGCGCGTTCACCATCGCCGGTGCACTGAAATCGCCGCTCGCCCGTCCTCAATGCCGCGTCTGGTGCGCGGCTGCTTCCCAGCGGCCGGCCATCAGGTCGACGAAGCTGAGCCACGCGCTGTCGGGGTGCTCGAGCTGGTGGTAGAGCGTGACGTATTCCGGCTTCTTCATCCCCATGCCGGCGAACGCCAGAAAGTAAATGCCGTCGGTCTCGAATTCGGCGATCTGCTCCTTGTCCCATTTCTTCCGGTCGGCCAGGTGAGGAGCCAGGTACGCGATGACGGTTGCCAGGGTGGCCCCGCCTTTGCCCTGCGTGCTCCACAGGTCCACGCCCTGCGCCTGCGCGATGCGGCAGGTGGTGGCCATTCCTTCGGCGTTGAACGCGGAATACGTGAGCGAGCGGTTGCGCTCCTCTTCGCGCGGGGCGCTTGCCTCGGCGCCAACCTGCCGCGGGAAGACGGAATCGCGATAATAATTGAACGCCATCTGCCCGGCGGCCTTGTCATCCAGGAAGGTGGCGATGGCCGCCAGTTGCGCAGTCCACCAGGACGCGCGGAGGTTGCCGCTGCTCTTCTCGTCGCTGGCGGTCTTGCTGCGCGTGAGCCAGCGCAGATAGTCCTCGAACCATTTATGCGTAGCGGCCGCTTCCCTGGCGTCCCACTGCCCGCTCTGCGCGAGGAATTCCATGCCCTGCACGGCGCGAACGAAAACCCGGCCGTCGATGGTGCCGCCTCTGGCCTCATTGAGGCCGCGGATCGCCTGCGGAGTATTCGAGACTCGGATTCATGCGCGTCTTGGGGTTGAGAAACCAGGCGTTGATCAGTTGCGCGGCGTGCCGGCCGTAGCGCGGATCGTCGAGAAAGAAAGATGCCGCGCCCAGCGTGAAGATGGAATCGCAGGTGGCGTCGAGGCCGAGTTTTGTTGGCCGTGAAACGGTCCGCGTTGACGTGGCCCTCCCGGCGGATCCAGGGGGCGGCGGGATTGGCCGGGTCGGGCCACCAGAAAGGCGCTTCGCCGTAGTAGTCGTGCGCATCCAGGTTCAAGCCCGCCGGGCGGTCCGTGGTGACGCTCCAGGGGCCTTCGCGCAGGCGCTTGTCGGCTTCCGCGCGCAGGCGGCGGACCGCATCCAGCGTCCAGGGTTCCTTGCGGAGAATGGCGCTGTGAATAGGTTCGGCCTCATCCTCGGAGAGCAGCGTCA
>CAWJLI010000075.1:0-21288 GCA_963843095.1 Bryobacterales bacterium | reverse complement strand
TTTTTATGTTACGTCTGCTTCGTTTCGCGTACGTATTGCTCTGCACATGCGCGGAGGCCATCAAGTCGATTGGCTCATTGACGGCGTACCCATACCGAATACTAATATCGCCACCAATCTGGGCCCGCAGATTGACCCCAAGGACATCGATTATCTCGAAGTTCAGCGAGGCAGCTACGATGCGGACTACGGAGACCGCACGTATGGAATCTTCAATATCGTGCCCAGAACCGGCTTCGAGCGTGACCATGAGGGGGAACTCGTCACCACTTTCGGTACCTGGTTCCAAACCAACGATCAACTAAACTTCGGGGGGCACACCAAGAGCTTCGCGTATTACGCGAGTGTAAACGCAAATCGCAGTAACTACGGCTTGCAGCCCCCGATCGGGCAAGTGTTTCACGACGCGGAGAACGGTTACGGGGGATTCGCGTCCTTCATATTCAACCCGAGCTCCTATAACCAGTTTCGGCTGATCGCCTCGCTGCGCCAGGATTACTACCAGATTCCTATCGACCCGGATCCCAACTCATCCGGAAATCAGGTTTATCCCAGTTACGGCCTTCTGGATAGTGAACGTGAACCCGATGGTTACGTCACTTTTTCGTGGGTCCACACGTTTAATTCAAACCTGCTAGTGACTGTTTCGCCCTTCTATCATTACAACCGGGCCAGCTATAACAGTTCGCCGAGCGATGTACCAGCGATCACGGACGCGGTCCAGACCGCCAATTATGGCGGTTTGCAAGCGACCTTGGACGCAACCGTCTGGAAGAACAACGTTCAAGCGGGGGTGTACGGATTCGCCCAGCACCAGAGCAACCTCTTCAGTAACGTTTTTGCGGATTGCGGCACGAGCTGTCAGAACTTTGGCCCGTCTTCGGCTGCCGCAACCGGCGGCCTGGCCGAAGCGTTCGTCAGCGATCGATTCAAGGTGACAGCGTGGTTGACGGTGATCGCTGGCCTTCGGCAATCGCACTTCACGTCTCCCGCAGTCGGAACGCAGCCGGAGATCGTGGAGAACGCAACCGACCCTCGCTTTGGTATCGCCCTCAGAGTCCCACGCCTGAACTGGGTCTTTCGCGCCTTTTACGGCGACTATTATCAAGCGCCTCCGCTCTTGACAGCTACTGGTCCATTGAGCGATCTAGCCAACAGCCAGAATCTGACTTTCGGCCCCCTGCGTGGAGAGCGCGATGAAGAATACCAATTTGGCGTCACGATTCCTTATCACGGTTGGGCGCTTGACGCCGACAGCTTTCAAACGCGCGCGAAGAATTGGCTGGACCACAGCAATATCGGCGAATCAAATCTCTTCTGGCCACTCACCTGGAACGGAGCCTTGATTCAAGGGTGGGAACTCACGGTGCGTTCGCCGCGCCTCTGGCGCCGCGGTCAGGCCCACCTGGCCTACTCGAATCAGATCGCACAAGCCAGAGGGCCTTTCACCGGAGGCCTGATCTGCCCCACTCGCGCGCCGCTGGGATGCGAACCAGCGCCAGGATATGCTCCCGTGGACCATGACCAGAGAAACACGCTGAACCTGGGATTCCATGCGAGTCTTCCCTGGCAGGCGATCGCTTCGACGAATGTATACTATGGCTCGGGATTCACGAACGGGACGCCGGGCGCGCAGTATCCAGGGAACTATCTGCCCCAGCACACTACGGTCGATGTTTCGCTGGGCAGAGATTTTGGCGAGAGATACAAGATCTCGTTGACCGCCCTGAATGTGGCGAATCGGCGCGTATTACTCGACGACAGCTTAACCTTTGGAGGATTCCATTTTAACGACCCGCGACAGATCTACGTCGAATTCCGTTGGAGATTTCACTACTGATCTCGTGAAATGCCGGCCACCGAAATGGGCAGCGTCGAGGGCTTGCCGTTTGCACCCGGCTTGTTCACTGCGAGTGGACCGGCGGATTGGCATTCGCCTCGCCGGAGCATCGTTCCGTATTCCGCGCAGCGGCCGAATTCTGCCGTGCGCAGGAACCTCACCAGGGCATAGTAGATTGGATAGAATGTAGAGCGCGCGAAGAGGAGGTATTTCGATGCCGATGCAAGTCTGCATGGGAGCCAACATGATGTGCACGTTCGGGATGGCACCCAGTTCCCTGGTGGTACTGCCCACCAACAAGGTTTTCACGAACATGGTGCCCGACGCCAACATCATGGATCACATTCCCATGGTGAACATCATGCCGTTCGGGATGTGTATGTCGCCGTCGAACCCCGAGGTGGCCGCCGCCACCGCCGCGGCGCTAGGCGTGCTCACTCCCATGCCCTGCATTCCGGTAACGCCCTCGCCGTGGAGTCCAGGCGCGGCGACCGTGATGCTGGGCAACCAGCCAACGCTGGACAACGTTTCGATGTTGACGTGCACGTGGGGCGGGGTCATCACCTTCGTCACACCGGGCGAAGTTACCGTGATGGTGCCGTAGCGCCGCCGGGGGCCGGCTTCAGAGAGCGCTCATGGCGCGTAAAAATCCAGTGCGGCCGTCGCGGTGCGCGCCCGTTGCGATTCTTCGAACGTGAAGTCCTGCGCCGCCGGCAGACGGCGGTAGGTGATGAACGAGCCCGCCTTCAGATTGTCGTACCCGGTGTTGTTGCGCCAACTGGATGGCGCGCCGTTCAGAAGACTCACGACCGGGTACATGAGCCGGCGGCGGGAGATCAGATCGTCGCGCGTGTGTGTCCCCGCGGCGACGTCAAGATCGCCGGTGCTGTGGCCCTGGTTGGGCAACCCGCACAGGCTCATGTAGTGGCCCATTTCATGCTCGATGGTCTGGGGAGTGGCGTTTGAACTGCTATGCAGAAAAAGGCCGCTCCCGAAGTGTTGCACCGCGGGAGGCGGCGGTGCCACGGCTGGAGACACGAGCCCGAACGCCCTCGCCGACGCGGTCGAGACACCGAAGCCCGTGATGGCGGCCGCCACGCTCGGTACGATGAACACGTTCACGTCCAGCCCCGAACGGTTGGGCGACCTCATCCCGGCAGTCGCCATTTCGATGAGCGTGGGCGATTGCGCTCCAGAGGGAATCTCGGCGGGTCCCCAGGTGGTGTCGACGAAATCCGTGATGGTAAACACGACCCCATGGGGAACCCAGCTTTCGTTGGCGCGATTCACGAAATCAGTGACCCGGGCCACTCTTTCCGCGCGATTGGCGCAGCCCTTGCTGAAGAAGCTGTGGGGCTGGGCGAGCCCATTCACGGTCAGCAGATGGACGCGCATGCGAAGCTGGATTCGATCGTAGACCTGCACGTACAGGCGGCCCAGAACCGGCCCGTCCGCCCAGTTGTAGCGGATTTCGATGGCGGCGCGCCCGGCGGCGACGGCGCTGAACTCGATGTTCTGGCTGCGGTCGGAGCCCAGTTGGCCCGTGCCGGCCGGACTGGTGATGGCGACAGCGGCGGGATTCGTGCTCACCGCAAACAGCTTGGCTGCGGTCGAGATCTCCGTGCGGGAGACGCGGACGTTGACGCGGGTCTGCCCCGTCATGGCGCTCATGATCGGGCCGTGCTCGCCCGCGAACGCTTCGTCCCGGTAACCGGCGTTGTCGACGTCCGGGAAGCGGCGGTGCGCCGGTCCGGTCTTGGCGCGACAAAAATCGACCATGTAGATGCGCTCGTTGGTCCAGATCGTGCTGTTGAAGTCGGGCATACGATTACCGGGTCGTGCTTACTCCATCTTTTCGAGCGTTGTAACAATACCCAAAGTCTCCTGAATTTCCTCGTCCGCGAAGCGGCGCATGGGAGACGTCGCGAACGACAAGTGCAGGCCGAGAGCGGCCAGCGTCTGGATGGCGATGTCGCAAACCCGCGCCGCCACAACGGGCTCGTGTGGCAGGGAGATCGCTACAGCGTCGCGCCGGTCTTCGAGCACCGGCCGAAAATACCGTGCCAGGCGCGGCTCTCCCACATACGGGATGTCGCGCAGGGCAGCGACGCGCGCGGTTGCATCGGGAGCGTTCAGCCGGTGGATCAACTCCTGTCGATGATGCTCGTCGCCGAGCCGGGCCATGGCGAGGGCGAGGTCGTTTTGCAGGCCGGGGTCCTGTGCGGTGCGGTACTGCATGCGCAGGCGCGGGAGCGCGCTCGAATCGCCGATCATGCCGATCTGCCGCGCCAGTCCTCCCTTGACCGGCGGGGCGACATCGCGATCCATGATCTCGAACATCTCCGGCACCAGGTTCTTTTGCGCGATGCGGGCGATCAAATTGCCGGCCATGGATCGCACCGTGAGATTCGGGTCCTGGAGCCGGCTGAGGATGGCGCGCGAAGCGCCTTCGGAGGGATGGTCGGAGGCCAGCTCGAGAACGAGCGTCCGCGAGGAGGCCTTCTCAGCGCCGGCCATATTCCGGAGCACATTGCCGACGCTGGCCGGTGGCAGAGAGCGGGCCAGCGCTTTGGCGCCTTCCCTATTCCCGATGGCAATCTGCCGCGATAGCTCGTTTTCCTGCGCGTTCTCTGGCTGCATGGTTTCCCTCGCCGTCTGTGCTCCGCAGGCGATTGCCGTGAGAGCGGCCAATACACACAGCCGCACCCTTGGTTCGCACATCCGCTACGCTCCCACAATCGCCACCAGAGCCGCCTGAACCTGGGCTGAATCCGCGGCGGAGGGGTTGTTTGCCACGCCCGCTGCCACGCCGTTGTATCTATCCAGGTTGCCTTGAATACCGGGGTTGGTGAGCGCCTCTCCGCGAACCCGAAGCGGCCCGGCGGGAGCTCCCACCGCGGCTCCCGCCGGAGCACGGTAATCGACCTGGAAGGAGAGAATCGCCCGCTCCGTCTTCGGGCCGTTGAAACCGTCGATCCCCGCCCCTGCCGCTCCGGGTGCTCGCAGGTGATAGCCGAGGATGTTCAAGCGCTGCTGGATCCCTCGCAGGCCGCCGACTCCGCTCAGCGCGACGCCCGCCGCGACACGCATGATCCGCCATTGCGTGTCGAAAACGGTCAGCGTGCCGCTCGATCCCGGCGCCAGCGGCAGCGTGATGCGCCCGGAAGCCATGTTGCGGGAGATATCCGCCATGCCAGACCGCGCCCAGCGGTAAGGGATCTCGCGCGGAGCCGCGCCCGCAGCGGTCAGGGGCAGGAACACGTCGATCAGGCTGGCGGTCACATCGTCCGCGCCCGGGTACCAGACGAAGTCCACCCTCAGCCGATCCGCCAGATTGAGCGTGTTGATGAACGTGGACTCCGCCGCCGCGCGTTGCAAGCGGCGGATACCCAACTCGACAAGTTGCGCCGGGGTCAGCGCCATAGCCTGCTTCCTCCCATTCGGTTAATCATCGAGACTGGTGAAACGGGCCATCTCGGCTTCGTCCTCCGCGGGATCGGTTTGGGCGGCGATCTCTTCCGGCCCGCCGGAGCCCGAGTTCGCGGCGTCCGCGGGCGCTTCACTCTCCTCGGTGCGCTGGGGATGCACCTCGTCCTGCATCTGGAGGAGTTTGTCGCGGGTCGCGTCGTCCAGGTCGCCGGTAGGGGGCAGATTGACCGACGATTGAAAGTACATCAAGGCGTCGCGCGTGTCGTCGTTCATCTCGCCATCCGGCTCGCCCTCCAGAAACCCGAGGTTCTGGAGCCGCTGCTGAACCCCCTTAACCTCGGCGAGCGGGTCCAGATGGCCCAACGCCAGCGCGCATTCCAATTGATCGTCGGGCAATCGCAAATGTCCCGTGCTGGCCGCGGGGTTGATGCCGACCTCCAGGAGGCCCTTACCGTCCGTCCGGCCTTCGAATACCTTGCCGTCGATCTCGAGAATATACCGCCGGTTCGCCAGCGGCACATTGTGCCGTTCGACGATGAGCCGGAATTTCGCGGGGGAGCCTTTCTTGACGAACGTGTGAGGCTGATCGGCGGCGCGGGATAAGTTCTTCTCCACCTGGTCCGGGATCTTGACGATGTCGCCGGGAAACAGAACGTTCGGATTCTTGCGCAACGATTTCAACTGGGCGTTGGCTTCCCATAACGTCCGCCAGTAGAAACCATACTGTTCCGCGATGCTGGAGATACAGTCACCCGGCTGCACCTCGTAATCGAATCCCGGTCTCATAGCAGAGTGCCTCGGAGTATTAGAACATGTTCGCCGGCGCTGTTGCAAACGCCCAAGTGGAGCATCCGCATCCCTGTCATTTCGGCTCCCACGCATCCTTGTCCAGGTTAGGGAAACTGACCTGACAGTTGCCCGGGTCGATGTGATCGATGCGAGCCTGGCCTTTCTCATCCAGCGTCCCATCTGCCACGGTAGATCCGTCCGGCAGGGTGACTTTGTACGGCTCTCCCACCACTGGATGCCCGTCTTCGTCCACCAGGCTGATCTCGATCCAGTGAGTCTTGTCCTTGTTTTCCGGCGACGACGGGTCATGGGTGGCCGCGTCAGAAGCAGCCGATTTCTTGCCTCCCGCGGCGGCCGGCGCAATCGATGACACGGCCAAACTGGCTTGCGTGAAACCGGCGCCTGCCGGTGGCGACATTTGGCCGGGGTCGGCTTTGTCGGCTTGGGCGGGATCGGTGGGCGAAAGGGGTGACACCAGCGAGCCCGCCGAGCCGGACAACGCGGAGCCGCCGCTGTTGATCTGCACAATCGTGCCCGTGATCGCAACTCCCGACGGGCCAATGGTAATGAAGTTCGAACCCGCCTTGATGGTTAGTCCCACCGATGCTTCAATCACCACCTGCATTGCCTTCAAGTAGAGGTTTTGGGTCACCTGACTGCTGTGGTTGCCGCTAAACTGTTCGATCACGTCGCCGGTGACGGCCAGAGAGTTCGAACCTGTGATGCTGACCGCGGCCTTTCCGCTGATGGTCACGTGGTGGTCGCGGCCGATTTTCTCAATCCGGTCGCGTGTGATATCGGCATGACTGTCGCGCTGGACTTGCTCCATCTTGTCGCGGGTGACGATCAGATGCCGATCCTCGCCGATCCATTCCTTGCGGTCATTCTCGATGCGTATGTCGATGTCCTCTTGGCTGTGAATGAAGATCTGCTCGCTGCCCTTCTTGTCTTCCAGCCGGATCTCGTTGAATCCGCCGCCGCCCTTGGAGCTATACGATTTGACGGTGCTCTTGGTCTGCTCGTCGGGCAGGGCATAGGGCGGCATCTGGTCGGCGTTGTAGACCGACCCGGTGATCAGGGGACGATCGGGATCGCCCTCGAGGAAGCTGACCACCACTTCCTGGCCGATGCGCGGAATGTAGATCGAACCCCACTGATTCCCAGCCCAGCCTTGCGCGACCCGAATCCAGCAGGAGCTCTTCTCGTCTGCTTTTCCTTCCCGATCCCAATAGAATTGCACGGTGACGCGTCCGTACTTGTCGGTCCAGATCTCTTCTCCGGACTTGCCGGCCACAACGGCGGTCTGCGTACTGGGGATTACCGGCTTGCGGGCTTGGCGCGGGGGCCGGAAGGAGACCGAATTGGGAATGGCTTCAAACTCATTGGAATAGTCAAACGGTTCCGGCTTGCCGGAACGGTAGCTGGAGTTCTTCCCATTGTGCCGGAGCGCGATCAAAGTGTAGTCCTGGTTAGCCTCATCGCGAAAATGGTTCGCCAGGGTGAACTTATAGCCGCACTCGAAGCCCATGCAGTTGCTTTTGCCCCGCACGGTGACCAGTTCCACTTCCCGCTCCTCCAGGCGAATCCTGGCATAGCGGTCGCCGTCACTCTTGCTGTTGTATTTGCCGGGATAGTCGTAGTACTCGGCGGGTTCGGGGCTGGAGAGAGTGGTATAGAGACTGGTGTTGGGCTTTTCAAAGTCGTAGTCGGTGAGCGAAGCCGTCCCGGTATTTACTTTGTTCTCCTCTTCGACTGTGAAAACGGTGTCCTCATCGAGGACGCCGCCGACAGATGGCGAATATTGAGCTTTGGCTTTGTTCGGGCAGGCCTTGAAGGCTGCCTTATCATCCGCGAGCACCAGCGTGTGCTTCTCCTCAGTCTGTTCGAAGAAATAGAAAATACCTTCGTCTTCGAGCAGGCGCGAGACAAAGTTGAAGTCGGTCTCGCGGTATTGCACACAATACTCCCGCGGCTGATAGGAGCCCTGCAAGTTCAGCTTGTAGTCGGTGAAGGTACGGTCCTTGAAGACCTGTTCGACGATGTCGGGCACCGATTTGTTCTGGAAGATGCGGCAGTTGGAGAAGAGGGTGAGGAACCAAAGCCAGGGCACCAACTCGGCCTGGTAGACGGCCATGCCGTCATCGCTATACTCCGTCAGTGCGATGCGGTTGAAGAGCCCGTGAATATGCCGTTCGGTTTCATCGTCCAGCTTGATGGAGAGCACCGCGGGCTTCGTCAACAGGCCCTTCATGTCGAGGTTCGGATCTTCGGCAAGCAACTGCAGGACGAAGCGATAGGGCGTGGAGACGCGCTCGTAGCCGGTGAAGCTGTTCAGCAGCAGGGCGTCATCGCCCAGCGTCGTTTTAATGCGGAATGGACGTTCAATTTGCGTTGCGGGCAAGTTATCGTCCTCCAGTCGGCCCGTGGCCGGGCGACCTGATGCCGCCTACGAATAAGCGAACTCTCCGTTTTCGCCGACAGCGACGTGAACCGCATCGGGTTTGAGTCCTTCGGCGATCTTCCCGAGGATTTGCGTGGATATCTCCGGCAACATCGTATTAGTCAAGATATTATCCACGTTTCGGGCGCCGCTTTCCACTTCGGTGCATCGGCGGGCCACTTCGTCGACCAGGGCTGCATCGTAGGTGAGCGCGACGCGGTGGCTTTCCTGGAGGCGGCGCTGGATCTTGGCGAGCTTGAGCACGATGATCTTCTTCAAGGCTTCATCGCGAATGGGGAAGTACGGGATGATCACCAGGCGTCCCAGGAAGGCGGGCTTGAAGACCTTGTCCAACTCCGGCTTGATGGCTTTGACCAGCCCCTGCTGCGAGGGCGTGGTTTCCGGATCGGCCGTCAGCTTCATGATGCTGTCGGTGGCGGCGTTGGAGGTCAGGATGATGATGGTGTTCTTGAAGTCGATCTCGCGGCCCTCGCCGTCTTCCATTTGCCCCTTGTCGAACACCTGGAAGAAGAGCTCCAGCACGTCGGGTGAGCCTTCTCGACTTCGTCCAGCAGCACCACCGAATACGGGCGGCGGCGAACGGCTTCGGTGAGCACGCCGCCTTCGCCGTAGCCGACATAACCGGGAGGCGATCCCTTGAGCGTGGAGACCGTGTGCGCTTCCTGAAACTCGGACATATTGATGCTGATCAGGTTGCGCTCCCCGCCGAAGAGGAGGTCGGAAAGCGCCAGCGCGGTCTCGGTCTTGCCGACACCGCTGGGGCCGACCAACAGAAACACGCCGACCGGTTTACCGGGATCGTCCAGACCGGCGCGCGCGGTGCGTACGCGCTGGCTGATTCCGGCGAGAGCGTGGTCCTGGCCGATGACGCGCGCGCCGAGGTGCTGTTCCAGCGAGAGCACGGTGGCGATTTCATCTTTGAGCATCTTGCCGACGGGAATGCCCGTCCACGCGGAAACCACTTCGCCGATGATCTGGGCATCCACACACACGCGTAGCAGCGGCGTTTCGCCCTGCATGGCGGCCAGTTGGCCGTTCAGTTCGGCAAGCTGGGAGCGCAACTGTTCGGGGTCGGGGGGAGGAGGCGCGGGGGCCGCAGCAACTGCCCCTGCGGCGGCGGCGGTCGGCGCGGTTTCGGCAGCAGGAGGTGGTGCGGGGGCGTTGCCGGTTTCCAGTTGCGAGCGGATTTCTCGAATGCGAGTGACCAAATCGCGCTCCTTCTCCCAGCGGTCGGTCAATTCCTTGAGGCACGCTTCGGTCTTGGTCCTTTTCTCGGCAATCGCCGTCAGACGTTCCGCGTGATCCGCGCCCGCGGCGGCTTCCCGCTCCAGAATGCGGGTCTGCACGGCGAGATCTTCGAGGGTGCGAATGGAGTCCTCAATGGCCGGGGGCGTGGAGTTTTGACCCAGCGCCAGGCGGGCGCAGGCCGTATCGAGGACGCTGACAGCCTTGTCGGGCAACTGGCGATCCGGCAGGTAGCGGTGCGAAAGCTTGACGCCGGCCAGCAATCCTTCGTCCAGTATGCGGACCTTGTGATGTTTTTCGAGCGTGGGAACCACGCCGCGCAGCATGAGCGCGCACTGGGTTTCGGTGGGCTCTTCGACCTTTACCAACTGGAAGCGGCGCGCCAGGGCGGGGTCCTTTTCGAAGTACTTCTTGTACTCGGACCAGGTGGTGGCGGCAACGGTGCGCAATTCGCCGCGGGCGAGCGCCGGCTTGAGCAGGTTGGCAGCGTCGTTCTGGCCGGCCTGGCCGCCCGCGCCGATCATGGTGTGAGCCTCATCGATGAACAGGATGATAGGCGTCGGCGAGTTCTTGACTTCGTTGATCAATCCCTTGAGGCGGTTCTCGAATTCGCCCTTGACTCCGGCGCCGGCTTGCAGCAGCGCCAGATCCAGCGTCCGCACGGTGACGTTCTTCAGCACCGGCGGCACGTCGCCCTGCGCGATACGCAGAGCGAAGCCCTCCACCACGGCGGTCTTGCCGACACCGGCCTCGCCGACCAGAATGGGGTTGTTCTGGCGCCGGCGGGTGAGAATATCGATCACCTGGCGGATCTCCGAATCGCGCGCCAGCACGGGATCCACCTTGCCCTGGCGAGCGTTCTCCGTCAGGTTGACGGTGTACTGATCGAGGTTGGGCGTCTTGCCGCCTGCTCCGGGACGTTTCGCGCCCTCCGGCGCGGCGGCCTCTTCAGCCGCCATTTCCTCGCTTTCGACCGAATTGGCAACGATCGACAGGAAGTCTTTCTTGAGAGAGTCAGCCTGAATCTTCTGCAGCTCTCTGCTGACCTCGCGCACAATCCGGGCAAGTTCTTCATCGGAAACCAGCGCCAGGATGGTGAAGCCGGTGCGGATTCGCGTGGCCTCGAAGTCGATCGAGCCGATGGTCCAGGCCTGCGTGAACATCTTCAGCAGCGACGGGCTGAGCGCCGGCGTGCGTGCGTTGCCCGATTTGAGTTTGTCGAGGCTGCGCGTCAGTTCCGCCGACAGGCGCGACTTGTCGACGCCAAACTGCTTCAGGATGAAGGCCAAGTCTCCATCGCTCGAATCGAGCAGCTTCATCAGATAATGCTCGATCTCGACGTCATAGTGAGTCCGGGACAAGCAGAATCCCGCGGAAGCCTCCAACGCCAGGCGCGCCGTGTCGTTCAATTTCGCGATGAGTGATCGTAGATTGAGTCCCATGTGTCCTCTCCTATGCCAGCAGCAACACCGTATCCGCGGGCGCGCGATCAAAGTCCGGTCCGGACTTCATCCAGGTGAACCAGCCCAGCCGCGGCCCTGCCCGACTATCTTCGCCCAATTCGCAGCGCGGCACTACCGCGCGCTCGAGAATCAGTTGAACCTCGATCTCCAGATGGGCGCCGCAAGAGAACCGTGCCAGCTCGCGCAAGGGTTTGTATGCGTTCCCGCCCGGCAAAAAGTCCAGGTACTGTTTCTGTGTCAGCGGGCCCAGTTTCAGGCGTATCCGCGACTGCTGATCCCAGATCTCGTCGCCCACCACGGTACCCACGCCGAGTTGTGAGTTCAACGTCGGGCCGCTGCCCAGATCGCACTGATCGGCTCTCGCCAGGGGCTGCCAGGCCCCCACGAACTGCTCCACCTCCACGGGGACGCCGAAATAGTCCTGGAGCACGCCGCGGACCGCTACGGCCGAGCGCGGCTGAAGGCTCAGCAGGCCGCAATAGTAGAGCAGGGAATCGTCGCGGACCACCATGCGATCCTGCAGGCCGTCGGTGCCGAGGCCGATCAGCGACATTAGGTATTTCGAGACACGGTCTCGTCCGTCGCGCTCGTAGGCCACCGAAGAACGGTACTTCTCCCACGCCTGGTAGAACAGGGAAATCATGCGGTGGTTGAAGATATCGAAGAAATCGGCTAACGTGCGATCGCGAGAGCGAACGCGCGACAGGATCAGCTCGGTGTAAACGGTCGGGAGCACGCCCATGGGGCCGGTCAGGCCCATGAAATTCACGGCCATGGCGGGCACCTCGCCATCCCAGTCGATGGATTCGATCTGGCTGGGAGGAAACGCGAGTGTGTTGTGGGCGCGGAAGCGCACGGCTTCGCGGGCGGCGGAGGTGAAACCGCCGGGCATCTCGCGCTGGTTGAACATCCGCAGCAACAGGCGCACGGCCTGGAAGAATTCGTACCGGCCGGGATATTCTTCGATATCGCGGCGCACTTCGGCCAGGGAAGCGTCCGGCTGCATCAGACCAGGATCTTCTGTCCCGCTCGCGGGGGCCATTCGCGGATCACCTCCTTCCTCTGCCTGGTTCTGGCGGTGAGCTGCGTGAAACTGTTGAGGGTCGCGTAGAGAGCCAGGAAGTGTTCGATCACGCTGGCAAACAGGTAGACGCCACCGCCCACGAACTGCTCCTCATCGAGCTCGAGTTCGACGCGGGTTCCGCGCGCGAAGGTCACACCGTTTTCGGCGACGATGGGGGCGAAGTGCGGGCGGCTCTTCAAATCGGTGATTCCTTCGATCATCTTCTGAGCGAACGGGGAGTCGGTGAAGTCGTAAAGGCGCAGGATCTGCTGGAGAGCGTCGCGGCCATCCTCCACCAGGGACAGGTGATTGAGCGAGAGATGCGAAACCAGGTGCCACAGCGCCATTTTGGAAGTGGGAGGACGCAATGGAAGAGTGGGTTTCGTCAAGGCCACGATGCTCTTGATCGGAGTGCTGCCTTCCAGTTCGAAATCGCCGTCCGCATTGCCGAAAGGCAGGCGCGCGGGCAGGTTCCGGTTGGTGCACGTGGTGCGCACCGTCAGCGTGTCGACGTTCGGGAAAGCCGTGCGGCCGGAGCGGTCCACCAGCGATATGTACATGTCCGAAGCGTCGTCGTTCAGACGATTGGAAGCCCGGCGGTTGGCGATCCAGTAACATTCGTTTCTGGTGCCCGCGGTTTCCTGACGGTAGGAGTAGAACGGGCGGTAGGTGACGATCTCGCGGGTCTCGGAGTCGATGGAACTGACCTCGTCGATGGAGAAAACCTCGGTGGCGGCAGGGCGCCGGATGTCGGGTTTGATCTCGTATTCGTATTTCCGCTGGTCGAGCAGAATGGGCTCGGTGGTCTGCGGGTACAGGTTGACGATGGGAACGCAGCCAAGGCGGAATGTTCTGGGCGAAACTCCGATCTCCAGGCGCTGCACCCGCTCTTCGTCGCCGGCGCTGGAAAACAGGAAGACCAGCTCGGCGCTGTTCTGAAAGCCCGCGCCCCACACCGTGTCCAGGCCCGTCACGTCCACGAAAAGGAACTTGGCCGGCAGCGCGAAGAACTCCTGCAGAATTCGATAGCCGATGTGCGAGCGGAGCGGGTACGGCGCCATTCCTTCGTCTTCGGCGAATCCGACCGGGCGCAACGAGGAAGCCGGCAGGGTCACGGGCGGGACTTTTGTGTTGTTTGGGTCACGAACCACAATGCGCGTGAGCTTGCAGCAAAGCAGCTCATATAGCGCGTGGATCAGGTTGCTTTCGCCGGTGAGGTGGAAGCGGAGACGGTCGAGTCCCAGTTTGGGCAAAGGAGCATCCGGCGTGGAATTCACCACCAGCCGCAGCGCGTGGGCCGCGTCGAGTGCGCGCAGAGGCGGCCGCAATTGGCCGGGGCTTGTCCATTCGGCGGCGGTTACGTTCACCGGCCACACGGTGGTGTCATAGCAGATGCGGAACTTGCAGGGGACGCCGCCAACGGGGCGCGAATAGAGCACCGTGCCGCGATCGATCTTCAGACCGGTGGTCAGCTTGCCGCGCTCCAGATCGAGGTGCAGTTCGACGATCGACATGGAAGGAACGGGCCGGATGAAATGCGGGTAGACGATGCCGAGGAAGGCCTCGGTGATCTCGGGAAAATCGTCATCGAGCTTCAGGTGCACGCGCCCGGCCAGAAAGGCGAAGGCCTCCAGCAGTCGCTCCACGTGAGGGTCCTCGGATTCCTTGGACTCCTCGAGCATGAGCCTCGCGGCGATTTTCGGGTACTTCCCGGCGAACTGCGCTCCCATCTCGCGCAGATAGGTCAGCTCGCGCTCATAGTACAGCAGGACGTCATCCCGCATTCTGAACCTCGTACTGGTTGGTGGTCAGTTGCAGGACAGTGTCGAAGGAGATATGTTCGGGCGCCGGGTCCATCATCAGCAGGGCCTCGATGCGGAAGCGGAACGTGCGGGTCTTGGCGGCCAGCGGTTCGCTCGCCACCACGCGCACTTTGGCCAGCCGGGGCTCAAAGAATTTCAGGGCGGACTGCAACTGGCGGGTCAGCTTGGTCTCGGCGGCGGCAGACCCCAGGTTGTATCCGGTGAAGTCCGGCAAGCCATAGACATAGACCGAGCGGTTGAGCTCGCGGAGGCCTTCGGGCGGCGGAAAAGCCACCTGCCGGGTATTGAGGAGCCATTCGAGGTCGCGCCGCACGGCATCGCGAAGTGCCCGGACGGACTGCGCGCGGGTGAGGGGCGCTTCGCCCGAGCTCCGCGGGTCGGCGTCGATCAGCCGATCGAACACCGACAAAGTGACTGCCGCATCGGGACCGGGTCGGGGCATGGTTTATACGGAGAGCGCTTGAACGGGATCCAGCCGGCAGACTCGCTCAAACAGCGCCTGCTTGGCTTTTGCATCTGCCTGAATCTTCTTGCTGTTCTGCAACAGGAAGACCAGGGCCCGCGCGATCGTCTCGCGATCCTCCCAATCGTCCAGCTTATGCGTATCGATGGTGGCGGCGACATCATCCAGCAAGAGCTGGGCGATCGAATCCTTGCTGGCGGCGATACAGATTTGAGCCAGTTGCATTTTGCGCAAGAAGCGGGCGCGGCCGCTGAGCGCGCGTTCCACCTCGCGTTGCAGTATCTCGACGGCTTTCTGCTGCTGGCCCGCCCGCATGGCCTCCTGGGCGAGCGCCTGCGGATCGACAAACCGCTTCTGCCAGCCGGGCGCGCGCGAATCCTCGGTGGCCGGACCGTGCGGCGCACCGGTAAGCGGAGGCGCGTCGGATGGTTCGGCCAACAGCTCACGGAGCCACTTCTGCGTTTCGGAATTGGCCGCGGGCGTGTCGTCGGTAAGCGCGGCGTCGAGCAGATGCGGGAGGTCGCGCAGCAGCGTGCGCAGCTCCGAGCGGATGGCGACGGCGATCGCAGTTGTAATTGTCGCCCAGCGCCGTGCAGGCCTCCACCACGAACCGCTGCAGGTCGAGCCAGGCCCGGCTGCAAGGCAGGGCCATGATTTCCTCGGCCAGGTTCAGCAGATCGGCCCAACGGTTGCGCATCGCCAGAGCTTTGACTTGCTGGCGGAGGTCGCTGGGCGGCGCTTCGAGGACTACCGGGTCGGAGGAGCCGCGCAACTCGCCCCAGCGGAGGCCTCGCAGCATCAGGTAAGCAGCCGGACCGAACGGGATCGCGCTTGCGGAGAACTGCGGCGGCCGCCACGACCGTGGCGATAGCCTCGCGGCGTTCGGCTGGCTCCGCGGAAACATGCGAGCCCAGCCCGATGGAAGCGCCATCACCGTCGGCGGTTTCGGCGCCTTCGGCTCCTTCGGCCGCCCCTTCCGGGGCTTCCACGGGAACCTCTTCCACCGGGTCCGGCTCGGTTTCCCGTTTCTTTTGCAGCAGGGTGTGGACTAACTGGCGGACTTCCGTCAGCGCTTCCATGAGCCTGCCGAGCCCCGGCGCCGAATCGCCGAATTTCTGCTTGCAGATTTCTTCGAGCTCGGCGACCGTCTTGGCGGCGGCGTCGAATTGCTTTTCCTGGTCGGCGTAAAAGGCCTTGGGTGTTTCGACGAAGGATTTGTCGAAGATCTCGGGCGCGAGTTTGCCCTCTTTCAGCGCCTTTTCGCGGGCGGCTTTCTGTTCCTTGCTCTGCGCCTGATCCTCGAAACCGACCAGCCGCGACTCCTTGTACTGGACAAAACTGTAGCCGTCCTTACAGAGTGCAACGCCCCGGACGGCCTTGATCGGCCGCTGGATAGAAGAGATCGCGCCACCCACGGAACCAAGCCAGTCCAGCGGAGCCGCACGCTGCTCGGCGTCGCCCTCGTCCAGTTCGGGATAGAGAGTATCCCAGAACTTGTCCAGCAGAGTCATGGCACAATCCGAAGGCCTTCGCGAAAGCCGCGAATGCCTTCCCGCTTGAGCAGAGCTTCAGCGAGCCAGACGGCCAGTTGCAGGTCCTTGCTCTGGGTGGCGATGGCATCCTGGCAAAGCTTGGAAACCTGGACCCAGTCGGCAACCTTGCGCTCGGCCTGCCAGGCGCCCTGATTCAGTTCGTCGTCTTCACGGCGGGCCTCCTTGATCTTGTCGTAGATGGGGGCGTAGCGGAGACTCTGACCGCTCGGGTTATCGCCCGCAATGGGATTGAGAATGTCTTCACGCAGTGGCATCGGAAGTGAACTCCAGCGACCGGACCTCCAGCAGCGGAACTTCCTCGCCATCCACGATCAACATCTTTCTGCCCGACGGGGAACTCGTGGCCCTCATCGTCGGCAACCCACTCGGTGGTGCGACCCAGCCAAACCGACTCGTCGTCGGACTTCCACGAGAACGGATAGATTGCGGGAATCAGCACCTGCCCGATGTCGGTTCCTTTAAAACTCGGGCCGGTGAGGACGAAAGCGGGAGTCCACAAGGTGTCGCGCAGGACACGAGGAGGTGCGATTTGAACGGAGGCGATGTGCTCGAACGGGATCCACAGATAGGCTCCGGCGGCATACATTTCCAGGCGCGGACCGATAGCAGGGTCTGCGTCGCTGATGGATTGAAACGGTTTCCCATTCAGCGTTCCCGGCGGGGACTGATGTGCCGGCGCCTGGGGAAACTCCTGCTTCTGAAACATCGAATTGCGGATCTTTTCGCCGTGCAGGGCGGAGTAGTACAGCACCGCGCCCATTTCGGCTTCGGGGCTGCCCTTAGCTAAAACGCCCAACTGCTTCTCCGCGCGGTCGTACTGCCCGGAGAAGCAGAGGAGCTCGAAAAGAAATGTCCGCAGCGCGGTATCCGCAGGGTTGTCACGGAGAAAGGCGCTGAGGGCTTTCTCCGCTCCCCGGACCTTCCCGGCCTCGAGAAGTTCCTTGGCTTTCATGTCGGGGCCTAGGCTAATCCATCGGCTTATCGGCCGCGTAATCGGCCTTCAGCAACTCAAGGTCGTAGCCTTTGCTGATCGCGGCGTCGAGTGACCCGTCGTCCTTCTCCGGCTTGTAGGCGATTTCCACGGCCTGGAAGGCGAAGCTGATCGACTCGGTGGGATTCTCGTTGCTGCCCGATAACTGCACCGAAGTAACGAGCGCATCCTTGAGGTAGATGCGGAAGTAGTCGGCCTGCTTGTCGCCGACCGGCTTGTCGTACAGGATGTAGACTTTCTTCAAGATATCGCCGCTGGCGCAGTGATCGCACAGCAAAGGCGTGGTCTTATCCAAGACCTTCATGATGGTCAGGTTTGAAAAGTCGGCCCTTCCAGCTTTGGCTTCCTTGCCGGATGCCCCGGCGCCATAAGTCGATGTCTGGCTTACACCCCAACTGAATGACAGTATATCGATAGCCCCGGTCTTGCTGCCGCTTGGCCCGGTGACACCGTCAACAAACAAATATGCGTTTACAGCCACAGATTTCTCCTTTCCTCCGTCTCCAAAGTGAACTTTCTACATACAAAACCGCGGCGCGCCCCTACTTGGCTGGCGCCGGCAGGTCCGCCACAAGACGCAACGAAACCGTCAACTCTTCAAGCTGGAAGTGCGGCCGCAGGAAAGCGACGGCCCGGTAGCTACCCGGCTTCCCAGGGATTTCCGTCACATCCACGCGAGCTTCCCGCAGCGGACACCGTGCCTTCATCTGAGGCGACGCCGTGTCATCGGGAACCACATATCGGGTAATCCAGCGATTCAGGAAAATCTCGGCGTCGGTGCGCGACATGAAACTGCCGATCTTGTCGCGCATCATGGCCTTCAGGTAGTGCGCGAAACGCGAGACGGCCATGATATAGGGAATCTGCGTCGACAAACGGGCATTGGCGTTTGCGGAATCGGTGTCATACACCTTCGGCTTCTGGCAGCTCTGTACGCTGAAGAACGCGGCGTAGTCGGTGTCCTTGCAATGCACCAGGGGCACGAAGCCGAGGTCCGCCAGCTCTTTTTCTCGCCGGTCGGTAATCGTCATCTCGGTGGGGCACTTCATCGCCACGTCGCCCTCATCGGTGTAAAAGTTGTGCACCGGCAGGCCGGTCACCAGGCCGCCGCCTTCCACGCCCCGCATCGCCACGCACATGCCAAACTGCGAAAAGGAATTGGTCATCCGCGAGGCGAGGGCGAAAGCCGCATTCATCCAGAGGTATTTCGAATGATCGCTTCCGTCCACGTGCTCTTCGTAATTGAATTCTTCCACCGGCTTGGTGTCCTTGCCGTAAGGGAGCCGGCCGAGAACGCGGGGCAGAGTGAGGGCCACGTAGCGGGAATCTTCCGACTGGCGGAAGCCCTTCCACTTGGCGTACTCCGTCGTATCCAGAATCTTGGCCAGGTCGCGAGGAGCGTCCAGCGCGGTCCAGGATGGCAGGTTGAGCATGTCGCAGTTGGCCGCGGTGCAGAACGGCGCATGGGCGGCCGCCGCCACATGGGAAACCTGGTCCAATAATTCGATATCCTCGGGGTGCTTGCCGAATTCGTAGTCCCCCACCAGGGCGCCGAACGGAGCGCCGCCGAAAACGCCGTACTCTTCCTCGTAGATTTTCTTGAACAGGGCGCTTTGGTCGAATTCCGGCGCGCGCTGCAGGTCCTTCAGCAGCTCCTTTTTGCTGCAGTTGAGGACGCGAATCTTTAGCATGGTGCCGGTTTCGCTCTGGTCCATCAGGTACTTGACCCCGCGCCAACTGGCTTCCAGTTTCTGGAACGAGGGGTGATGCATAACCTCGTTCAACTGGATCGACACCAGGTGGTCGATTTGCGCAATGCGGGCATTGATCATCATCTCCGCATCGCGCGCAATGGTCATGGAACCTTCCAGGACCTGCGCCACAAATTCTTTCACCAGGTTCTTGCCGCGCTCGCGCGAAGCCGGTTCCACGCCAAAGCGGCCTTCTTCCACGATCTGATCGAGCAGGCTCTTCTCTTGAACCTGTTCGCCGGCAGCCACGGCAGCCTGCGCGCTCTTTGCCTCAGCCATTGGAATCGCCTCCCTTTCCCTTTCCCATTTCATCCTTCAGCTTGCCCAGCTTCTCGGTGTTGCCGACACTCTCGAGCAGCAATTCCTCCAGCTTGTCGTTGCCCTGAAGGCTGCCGCGAAGATCGGAAAGCCGGGTCCGCAGGTCGAGCAGTTCCTTGAGCGGCTTGACTTGGCGCGCCACATTCGCCGGTTCGAAGTCTTCCAGCTTGGCGAACTTCAAATCCACCTTGAGGTTGGCTGCTTCCGGTTCTTCGCTCAGCTTGTTTTCCACCGAAAAGTTGAGGTGCGGCTTCATCCCTTCCAGGACCGTGTCGAAATTGTCCGGGTTGACCTCGACGAACTTACGGTCCTTCAGTCTGGGCAGGGGCTGCTCCGGTTGGCCGGTGAAATCCCCTAGCACCCCGACCACGAAGGGAAGCTCCTTCAACTCGATAGCTCCGCCCACTTCGACGTCATATGTGATCTGTACGCGTGGGGAGCGTACCCGATCCAACTTATGTTGCGTACTTTCTCTAGCCATGGAACCTCCCGAATAATTCGTTCAGTGAGTCACACTATATGCGACGCAAGAGCCAACGTCAAGTTTTTTGGCCAATCCCGGTACCAGACCTTTCGGAGGGGGACTGCCAGTGAGAAACCTCACACCAGCGCCAGCCGGCGTTCCACCAGCTTCCGCATCACGGCACAACACTGCTGGCACACCTGTTCAGGATCGATCTTGACTGCCGCTGCGAGATCCCGCCCCAGGTCGTTTAAAGTCCGGCTCCCATCACACTTACGCAGGAAATCGGCGACCAATGGATCAAGCGCAAGAGAACTGGGGAGGCCGCCGGGCCGCCTGAGCTGCATCGAGGACGGTTTCCACTCCCCGGCCTCCAGGTGCAACTGCTGGTCGATCCGCACATCGGATGGCAGCCGCGGCTTCCAGGCCATCATTTGGTCCATGGAACGATCCGTTTCCAGCCGGTCCTGGTTGGCGAACAATTCCAGGACTGACTCGCCAAACGGCTCCCGGCAGTCGAGGTTGGACACTTCCTCGATACGGATCCAGTTGTTACCGGACCTCCGCCGCATGGCCAGAATTCCGCCCTGGATCTCTTCGACTTGACGGTCCCGGTAATAGGACATCCACTCGTCGAACCTCTGGTTGGCGGTCAGCGGCGAATACGGCATGATTCCGTTGATCCGTTCGGAGGCATACGCGGCGGCAGTGCGCGCGTAACTGCGGAGCACCCAGGCGTCGCAGCCTGTGTCCTGCAGCCACTCCGCCAGCCGGTCCCGCCAGGACTGCCCCCTTACCTGTACCCACTCGAAACTGATCTGCAGGAAGCCGTTTTCGTTAAGGTAACGCGGCGCTGACCGGACCAGTTCACGGCAGTAACCGTCCAATTCCATGCTGTTTTCGCAATAGATCTGCCCCGTGGATGGGGTTACGAAGAACGGCGGATTGCTCGTGATCAGGTCGAACGTTTGGTCCTGGACGGGTTCGAAGGTGTCGCCGGTCAGGCAATCGACATTCTGCAGGCCGTTGAGCCAGACGTTGAAGCTGGCAAACTCGGTGGCGCGCGGGTTCAGGTCTGTCGCCACCACCCGACAGCTGTGACCGGCGGCGAGGACCGCCAGTATCCCGCAGCCGGCGCCCAGATCCAGGGTCGCCTTCGAAGGGCGCCGGATGGTGAACATCTGCAGCAAGCGTGTGGAAGGATTCGGCCACAGGACCATCCCGGAAGATTCCGGCGACTCCAGCGTGCCGGCCGGATCGGCCGCGAACAGAAAGCCGTCGCATGGCGTCAGCATGACCTTGGGAGCAAGCCGGCCGCCGTCTTGAACCAGCATTCCCGTTTCCAGCATCTGGGCAACCACCGGTGCGGGGACAAGTCCGGCAATGGACTCGGCCTCCAACGGCACACCCAGGAAAAACAAGCGCAATAAAACGTGCAGCGTGGTGGGTTCGGAAGTACGTTCCAGGAGGTCCGGCAGATTGCCTAGGCGGCGCGAAGGCAGATCGCGCAGTGTCGGATTCTGCCTGAACTGCTCATGAGTGAAGCCGGCTTCCCCGAAAAACTCGGTGAGCTGCTTTGGATTCGCGCTAGAGGGAGTGAGCATCGTGCGTCCTCAGGACACTGTACCGCAGAATG
>CAWJLI010000074.1:0-41268 GCA_963843095.1 Bryobacterales bacterium | reverse complement strand
ATAGAGCGAGCCGAAAATCTTGCGCGCCAGCTCCACCGCGGCGTAGCTCACCGAAACCGCCATCTGCCCGATGCCGGTTTCCGAGCGCACCCGCTTGGCCACGCTGAAGGCGCGCGTGTAGAGCCCGTCCAGCCAGCCGCACAACGCGCCGCACGATTTGGCCGCGTTGTACGCGGTCTTGAGCTGCCCCAGAATCTGCGGCTCGCCCACCACCATCGAATCCAGGCTGGCTGCCACGCGAAACAGGTGGTGGATGGCGTCGCGCCCCTGGCGCCGGTAGATGTGCGGCTCGATGGCCGGCGAACTGAGCGCCTTCTGCTCGGCGAGGAAAGCGTCGACGATGGTCTGTGGGTCGGCGCCGTCTTCGGTGGTGAGGACGATCTCGACCCGGTTGCAGGTGGATAGAATCACCGCTTCGCTGACGCCTTCGCACGCTTTGAGCGCGCCCAGCGCGGCCGGCAGGGATTCCTCGCGGAAGGCCAGCCGCTCGCGCACTTCCACCGGCGCGGTCTTGTGGCTCACTCCCGTCAGCAACAGCTTCATGGCTTCAGCAGGACGCCCAGGCGCGCGTGCGCGGCCCAGGTCAGCGCGGAAAACCCGAGTACGGTCACCGTCATAATAGCCGCCTTGCGGCCCCGCCACCCGGCGGTGACCCGCAGGAATACCAGGGCCATGTAGGTGCCCCAGGTGAAAAACGAAATCGCGATGGCCGGCTGCTTGATCCAGGCCTCCTTGTGCTCGATGAAGGCCCAGGTGCTGGCGGCGATCACCGCCAGCGTCATCAGCGCGAAACCCAGCGTCATGGATTTCGAAATCAAATCGTCCAGCGTGCCCAACGGGGGCAGCCGGTAGGACAGCTTGCGCGGCTTCTTCGATTTCAGTTGGCGCTCCTGAAACAGATACAACACGGAGGCGACCGCGGTGAACAGCAACGCCGCATACCCGAGCAGCACCAGCACGATGTGCACGGTCAGCCAGGCGTTGCGGATCGCCGGGCTGGTCCAGGCGCTCACCGGGTTGCCCATCGTCGCCACCAGCACCATCACGAAGACCAGCGGAAAAATGAACACGCTCAGACTCTCCAGCCGGTAGCGCCAGTGGATGAACAGGTACAGCACCACCACCAGGAAAGCGCACATCGAGAGCGTTTCGTAAAAGTTCGTGATCGGGCAGTGATGCGTGGTGAGACCTTCCTCCATGATGGAAACGAAATGGAATACCGCGCCGATCGAAAACGCTCCCAGCGCCACGCGAAACAGGTTCTCGCGGCGGCGAACCAGGGTGAGGATGGCGTGCAGGAGGCCGAGGGAATACAGTGCCGCGGCCACGCGCAGCCAGATGACGCTCATATCAGCCATCGGCAATCCGGAAGTAAGGAGCCTCTGGACACCAGTATAACGAAAGGCCCGGGTCAGGGCCTTTTGCAGCGTTTCGGCGGGCGAAGGCGGCCGGAAATTCAGTTTTGGAAACATCGGTAAACAAAGTTAGATTTGGCCCGGGTTCTCGAGAATTCGAACGCGCTTTTTCAGTTTCGGAAAGAAAAATTCCGCCGGCTCCGAACTACGGGGACCCCACGCATCCACTGACGGGCCGCCACATAGCCGCTGTGCATGGCGCGGAGCCCGTGGGCGGACGCTATTCTGGATTTAGTTATCCTAAACTCATCATTTAGAACATTTGGCTTGACCGGACCCGGGAACCAAATTATGTTGCGGTTGTATCGTTAGTTTCGCGTGGGCCGGCGGCAGAGTGCCGTTCTCTGCCAAAGTCGGGTTGCGCGGGTAGGTCGGGCTGAAATTTCAGGGGAGAGGTTTTATGCGTTTTGCCAGGATCTTCGCAGATCGTAGAAGCGCCGCGGCAATCCTTTTGATTGCGTTAGCGGTTTTAGGAGCATTCGCTCCGCGCGCCAGAGCACAAGCGGTGGCCATCGCGGAAATCGATGGGTACGTCACCGACCCGAGCGGCCAAGCCATTGCGGGCGCTCAGGTGAAGGCGACCGAAATGGACAAGGATCAGGTTCGTACCACCGTATCCGAAGCCACCGGCCGCTATGCACTGCCGGACCTGCCGGTGGGCAATTACAAATTGGAAGTCTCGGTGAAGGGTTTCAAGACCTACGTGCAGACGGGAATCGTCCTGCAGGTGGCCAGCAACGTCACGATCAATGTGCCGATGACGCTCGGCGCCGTGACCGAGAGTATTCGAGTGGAAGCCAACGCCGCCATGGTGGAAACCAAGGAGAATGCCGTGGCGCAGGTCATTGACACGGAGAGAATGATCGATCTGCCGTTGAACGGCCGCAACCCAACCCAGTTGCTGACGCTCACCGGAGCCGGCACCAGCAATATGACCCTCAATGGCGGCGACCTGACAGGCAGCAAGAACATTCAGGGAACGGCCGGAGGTTCGGGCCAGTTCTCGGTGGCGGGATCGCAGGCCAACGGCATCAACTTCCTGCTGGACGGCGGCGACAATAACGACGCGTTCAGCAATGTGGCTTTGCCGATTCCGTATCCGGACTCGGTTGCCGAATTCAACGTGCAAGTCAACGGTCTGCCGGCACAGTACGGATTGCATCCCGGCGGCGTGGTCAACGTCGTCACCAAGTCGGGCGCGAATGCTTTCCACGGCGACTTGTTCGAGTTTCTCCGCAACGGCGATCTCAACGGCCGGCCGGAGGGCGTCGCAACCGTATCCGCCAGCGGCGTGGTCAGCAACTCGCTGCAACCGCCGCGCGACAGCTTGAAGCGCAACCAGTTCGGTGGCACGGCGGGCGGCAGGATCATTAAGGACAAGCTGTTCTTCTTCGGCGGTTATCAGGGCACGCGGCAGCGCACCAACCCGGCGCAGAACACCGCCTATGTTCCGACTCCCGCGGTACTCCAGGGCAACTTCAGCGTGGTCGACGGAGCCAAGTCGGCCGGCGGTTGCTTGAGTACGGCCAAGCAGTTGAAGGACACCTCCAAGAATCCGTATCCCGGCAACCTGATTCCGGTTTCCACGTTTGACCCGGCCGGACTGAAGCTGGCTTCCACTTACCTGCCACCCACCACGGATCCGTGCGGGGCGGTGTTGTTCGGGTATCCCGCCAACAACCCCGACGATGAGTGGATCGGCCACGTTGACTATATTTTCAACGACAAGCACAGCCTGTACGGACGGTATTTCATTTACGATTACCTGGCGGAATCGGTCTTCGCCAACAACAACGCCCTGACCACCGGACAGTCGGGCAACAAGGACCGCACTCAGAACATGACCATCGGCGACACCTACACGCTGGGGCCAACGGAAGTGAACTCGTTCCATATCACCGCCAATCGCCGCCGCGACGACCGTGCGGACCCCTCCAATTTGTTCGGCCCCAATGCGCTGGGCGTGAACATGTGGACAGCGGTTCCGAACTACACGCAGCTCAGTGTCACCGGTTACTCCGGCAGCGGGTTCAACGTCGGCTGCGGCACCTGCGCGCTGGCCACGTTCGACGTCAACACGTATCAACTGTCTGACGATTTCACGTGGATCAAGGGCCGGCACCAGTTCGCGTTCGGCTTCGACGGCCGCAAGAGCCAGTTCAACTCCGTCAACAACCAGCAGTCGAGCGGACAATTCACGTTCAACGGCAGCACCACCGGGGACGGCATGGCTGACCTCCTGATTGGCCGCTTCTCCGGATTGACCGACGGGAAGGTGATTTCCGACTACATTCGCCTCACCGTAGCCGCCGCCTATGCGCAGGATGCTTTCCACGTAACCCCGCGCTTCACCATCAACTTCGGTGTGCGCTGGGAACCCACCGTGCCGGCGTATGACAAGTACGGCCGCGGCAACCAGTTCAATTGGAGTCTCTTCGAACAGGGTTGGCACAGCTCCGTCTATCCCACGGCGCCGGCAGGTCTGGTATTCGATGGCGACCCCCAGGATCAATATGGCAAGGCTTTCACCGCTTCCCATTGGGGCACTGTCTCGCCGCGGCTTGGCATGGTGTGGGATCCCAAGGGCGACGGCAAGCAGACCCTTCGCGCCGCCTTTACGATGATCCACGACACCAACGAGCTGTTCTACCCTGAACGGTGGACCACCAATTCGCCGTACGTGTCTTCGCTCAGTTTCACCAGCGGACAGTTCTCGAATCCGTTCGCGGGTGTGGCGGGCGGCGACCCGTTCCCCGGCAACATCGTTTTCCCGTCCATCGCGACCACCGGCGCGCCCGGCGCGTACATCAGTGTTCCGCCCGATATCAGGCCGATGTACGTGATGCAGTGGAACCTCAGCTATCAGCGCCAGTTTGGCACCGATTGGCGCGTCACGGCGAGCTACATGGGCAACGCCGACCGGCACCTCCTGGGCTCGGTTGACGCCAACTACTCAATCGACGTCCCGGTGGGAACAGCCGCCGCGAGCACGTCCAACACCAACCAACGGCGTCTCACTTACCTGATGAACCCCACCACCGGTGGATCTTACGGCGACATCCAGGTGAGCGACGACGGCAACAACGGTGATTACAACGCCTTGCTGGTTTCCGTCCTGCATCGCATGGCCACGAATTTCACCTTGCTGAGCAACTATACCTGGAGCCACTGCACCAGCGACTGGGATTTCGCCGGAGAACTTGCCGGCCCGGTCTACCAGAGTAGTAGTTATAGCAGCCGTACCGGTGAGCGAGGCAATTGCGGCTTCGACCACCGCCAGGTTGTCAACATTTCGCTGGTCTACAACAGCCCCGGATTGGGCCACAGCGTTGCCAAGGCGATTACCAAGAACTGGCAGATTGGCGCCATTTCCAGCTTGGCCACCGGCTATCCCATCCAGCTCACCGATGGCGGCAAGGACATTTCCTTGAGCGGCCAGGGGCTGGACCGGCCCGAGAATATCCTGCCCAGCCAGGTCTATGTCAAGCAGACGACCGGGAGCTATTACGATTGGTTCAACCCTCAGGCGTTTGCATGTTACGGCAATCCCACAGGCACTTCGTGCAGCATCTTCACCGGCCAATTCGGTGACCTCGGCCGAAACTCGCTGTACGGTCCCGGCGCCATCAGCTTCGATGCGGCCCTTACCCGCCGCTTCGATCTTAGGGAGCGGGTGAAGATGGACATCCGCGCCGACTTCTTCAACGTCCTGAATCACGCCAACCCGAACAACCCGACTACCAGCGTCACCAGCAGCACGTTCGGCGACATTACCACCTTTGGCACGCCACGCCAGATTCAGATGGCGTTGAAACTATACTTCTAACACTTACCCACAGTAGATCTCGAATAAGGGGGCAGGCATCGAGCCTGCCCCTTTTTTTGTGTGGCCTCCTTGCCGTTCGCGGTCGGCGGACGCGTCCAAGCGAACAGTTTTCCCGTGTGTAAGAGCCCTACCTTATCCGAGACCGCCAGGTTTCGGGGGCGCTGACCTCAATGAAAAATCAGAATTGCGGCCGTAGCGCCCCAGAATGAGGGCGAAAAACGCCTTTTTGGGCGCCGCCAGCAAGACAAATATCTTTGGAAACGCCTATTCTATATGCCCCGTCCCTGTTATTCTTACTGCGGTGCCGCAAATGAACAATCCTCCAGCCCTAGTTACGGAACCGCAGACCAGTTTTGATCTGCTACTGTTGCTTGTCCGACACGGGACCGCCCCGGTCGCCACCGCCGACAGAACCACGGCCTTGGGAAGTAGAGGAGACTCATTCCGCGAGGAACATAAAATTCTGTTTCGCCGGTGGTTGACCGAGGACCTGGAGTGTCGGCTCGCGGATCTGCGCTCGTACTTAGGTCGGCTTAGTGCTGTGTCACCGCCATCAATTTCGGAATTGATTCATGGCGTTGTGCCCGATTCGGCGTCTTCGCACGAGCTTGTGCTGTTCATTGCAGATACTCAGATTTTATCCGTTCTGCTGCGGGCAGAGTTTCATTCGGCAAGCGCCACGCTAGCGGAGCGGCGCGCGTTTTGCGCTCTGCGCGGCCGCGGAGTGCTAGGCTGGATTCGGGAGCAGCCGGTGCCGCGCCGGTCGATCATTTCGGATCTGGCCTCACTGACGGGCCACTCTCATCGGCACACTCAACGCTTGTTTCGGGAGCAAGTTGGAGTTTCGTTCGCTCGATATCTAAGGGCAGTTCGTCTGTTCAACGCCGCGAGGTGCTTGCGCACTTCGGTCACGATCAAGGAGGTTGCCGCGAACGTTGGCTACAGTCGGGCGAATAACTTCGTGCGGGACTTCACCGCCCAGACCGGTCTGTCCCCCAGCTATTATCGAGAGAGTTACAGAGTCCTGGTGGCTAGTTAGCGCGGCACGTTAGCATTCATTGTGCTCTTTTGATACCGATTTAGTACTTGTTGTGCGCTTTCCTGGGTGGTATATTACCACTTCAAATTAAGAAACGCCGCCACAAGTCTTAGAATTCGATATCTAAAGAATAGCGCCGCGGGCTCAAGTCGGTCGTCCTCCGATGTGGGTGCGGTGCATGGTGTCGAAACGGCACCGGTGGTCGCGGCTGCGACGCCTCTGCTATTCACCAAGGAGGATTCGTGTCTATGCGAATGCGCGTTCAGGAGCGAACCGGAGTTCCGATACGCGATGGGGCCGCTTGGCCGCCGCAAGATCCGGCCGCCCGTTCCGGCAGTCCCGCTTCCCAGCGTCTGCTTCTGCGGAAGGCTCTTGCCGTGTGGGTCTTTTGTGCCGCTCTTCCGATTGGGGCTGTGGCACAGACTGCGGCCACGGCGCCTAAAGTGTCAGATGCGTTCCTGTATCACTGCTTCTTTGCCGAGGTGGCAAGCTGGGAGAGACTGGCTGATCGGGAGCCACTCACGGGACCGAAGTCGGGAGCTGCCCGGCACCACATAAAGGCGCAAGCGCAGTTGACGGACCAGGAGGAGACGGTCCTGAAGGCCATCGCGAAGAGCTACCGCGCGGGTTTTGGCCCGATTCGGGACAGGGCCAGACAAATCGCCGCCACGTACGGGAGTCGCGAGCTGCCGGCCGGGGTGCTGAAGGAACTCGCGGAGCTTGCACAACAGAGACGGGAGCTGATGGCGAAACACCTGCAGCAACTGAGGTCGGCGCTCGGCCCTGTTCGGTTTCAGTTGCTCGATGCCTATGTGCGCAAAACGGTGCTTCCCAAGGTCCGCGTCGTATCGGGAACGTCGTCCAAGGGATGAGCGCGCCAAGGGAGGCTACCACAATGCGTTTGAGGATTTTAGCGTCGCTGGTTTTGATACCGCTTGCCACCGCGACATTCGCAAGTCACGTGGCGCGGGCGCAAGATGGGTCGGGGTCCGACGAAGAACTTGATGTCTACGCTGAGATCAACATTGACCCGGGCACCGGCGACATAGATGCTTATGCCGAGGCCGACACTGAGGGAGATTCCTACCTCGTCGGCCTTTCACTCAATGTTACGGACAACGGCTCCGACTCCACAATTGGCTGGAACTACGCTGAGATTTGGATGACCGGGCAGGTGGACGCCCTTGGGAAGGACTACACCGCGAGCGCGTCGGCGGACGCCACGCCATACATCGGGTGGTTGCCTGCACTTAGCGCCAGCTGCAGCCCCACCTTGTCGGTGCCTAACTGGCCCTCGATCCAGCTGACGTCAATAGACACGAGCACGCCGGATGTGGCGCAATTCAACGTCGCTATCAATCCGGCCGACGCCCTGTACTCGCTCTCGTTCGGGTTGTTGCTTCCAGATGGAAGTCCACTGGGAGGCTACGGAATACTAACCGACCCCACCTCATCGGTGGAGTTCACCGCATCACCGTCAAGTTTCCCTAACCTGGTGGCGCTCGATATCACGTATGCGCCAGGCATGTACGGAATGTCGTTTGACGGAAGTTTCGGATCGATTTATACCCAAAACGGTATCTCTAGCAGCAACACAGGCGGCCGACTGCAGGTTGTTGGGTTCAAGTATTTTCAAATTCCAGTGATTGTTTTTTTTAGCCACACTGTCGCCGACGTTTCCACAAGCTACGTCTATTCGCCCCCGGCCAGCGGGTGCAACACACTCGTGACCAGCGGATCGGCGACAGTGCAGAGCGGTTCGCCGAGTTCCGCGGAGATCGGAGGAATAGCTGAGACGTTCTCGCTGTCCGATTCAGCGGGGCACAGTTACACAGCGCAGGCGGGTACACTGAACCAGGGCAGTTCGGTCTCGGTGTCGACAGCATGGGGCAACGCTTGGCTGTATCCGAATGGAACTGGAACGATGTGCAACACAGATATACTCATAGTCACAAACGCTGGTGTGGTTCCAGGATCCGTTGGATGTTTGACGGTTTCGTTGCCCTAAGGCTCCAGGAGACTGCGGGGAATTCCTATGAAGAATACGATGCATTCGTGGGGAGCAGCGGTTGGACTTGTCATGTTCGCTTCCGCAATTTCACAGATCGCCGCGGCCCAAGGCGCTGGCGAGGTCGTCGTGGGCAGCGTCGATGGAACTCCACTTCTGGCCGCCCCGATATCAACCGAGACCGCGCGCGCGATCTTCGCTTTTAGAAACCAGCGACGGCCAGACGGCGCTTCCGACGACCAAGTCATTGCGCAATATCAGCAAGAGTTCGCCTGCTCCCGGCTTAAGACCGCGATCACTCAGGCGGCTATCGACAAGGAGATGCGGAGATATGGGATCGGCGTCTCCGACGCGGAGGCTGAGGAGGCGTGGCGTGAGCAACTGAGTCACGTCGATGTCGATGCGATGGCAAGGAATACTCGGGAGGACGCCGCGGTTGTCCTTTCGGCCTTATCGGCGGTCTATGATAGCGGCCAGGACCCAGACAGTGTCTTTCGGGATTACCTGGCTACGCATGGAGTCGACAGAAGGGCCTGGGATGTTTATCTGGAACAGGGCAGGGACAAAGAGTGGCGCACGCAATTCGCTCTCAGAACGAGTGTGACATCCACCTCTATTGCATCAGCGTTAGAAACCATGAAGCCTGTCGTGGCTCAGCAGAAACTGGACGCTGCGATAGACCAGGAACTCAGCACGCAGGATAGCTATTTCCGCACTTATTTGAACGAATCGCGGGTCAGCGAAGTCAAAAGACCTGACGGCACGGTCGGCTTGCTGATGGCGGCGGAACCCCTGCAATACCTTCGGGACAAACGAGATCAGTGGTGGAAAGCGAGGTATGCGCAACTGCGCGTTGTGCTGAACGATCCCGCCGCCGCGCAAGCGTGTCGCTTGGATTCCCTAGGGTTACTAATTCAGGGCTCCGCTGGACACTGAGATGCAATGTCTCTGGGACCGGTGAGAGAGCATCCGGCCCGACTGGGCTCGCGTGAAGCAGCGAACCGGTAGCTAGTACATCTTGTTCGAGCCCGGTGCTCCCTTCGATTCCACCGCCGGAATCGCGGATAATCTGAAGATGGGGACCGTTGGGACGTCTGCACGGCAACAGCCGCCAGGCGCGTTTCAACCCTCTTCGTCCACTCGCACCGCCGCGGTGATGTTCGCCGGCTTTTGCGCTTTTGTCACACTCTACGCGCCGCAGCCGCTGCTGCCCATGCTGGCCCGCGGGTTTCACGCCTCGGCCGGAGCGGTGAGCCTGGTGCTGACCGCCTCCACCGCGGCGGTGGCTCTGGCCGCGCCTTTTGCCGGCGTAGTGGCGGACCGCATCGGGCGCAAGCGCGTGATCGTCCTTTCGGCGCTTCTGCTCTCCCTGCCCACCGCCGGCGCGGCGGCTTCCGGCAGCCTGGCGCAACTGCTGGCCTGGCGCTTTTGGCAGGGTGTTTTCACGCCCGGCATCTTCGCCGTCACCATCGCCTACGTCAACGACGAATGGGAGCAAGGGGTGGGCGCGGCTATGTCTTCCTACGTCGCCGGGACCGTGCTGGGCGGCTTCAGCGGCAGAATGATTTCGGCCCTGGTGGCGGCGCATTTCTCCTGGCGCTGGTCGTTTATCGTGCTGGCGGCGCTAGATGCTGCGTGCGCCGCGGCGATGTGGGCCTGGCTGCCGGCCGACCGGCACTTCAGGCGCTCCCCGCAGGAAGCTTCCGTGTCGCGCGCCATGCTCGGCCATCTTCGCAATCCGCCGCTGGCGGCAACTTACGCGGTAGGTTTCTGCGTCTTGTTCACACTCATCGCCACTTTCACCTACGTGAATTTCTATTTGGCCGCGCCGCCGTTCCGCCTGGGCACCACCGCGTTGGGACTGATTTTCGTGGTCTACCTCATCGGCGCCGTGGTGACGCCGGTGGCCGGCCGCGCCATCGACCGCATCGGCCATCGCTTCACCCTGGTGGCCGCTTTCAGCGCAGGCGTGGGCGGCATTTCGCTCACCCTGGTGCCGCATTTGCCCGCCGTGCTGCTGGGCCTCGCCCTGACTTCGACCGGCGTCTTCATCGCCCAGTCCGCCGCATCCAGCTATGTCGGCAGGCTGGCCGAGGGCGCGCGCGGCGCCGCCGTCGGGCTATACGTCATGTTCTATTACACCGGCGGCAGCTTCGGCGCAGCCGTGCCGGGCAGATTCTGGAGCCACGGCGGATGGCCGGCCACGGTGGCCCTCATCGCCGCCGTCCAGGCGCTCACTATCGCGCTCTGCCTGCTGTTCTGGAAACCCGCCACCGCGGGGCAGCACGAACCCTACGCCGCCAGCCAGGTGGGATAATTGCGATCCGGTCCAGTCTGAGCGAGTTGCTTCCGCAGCGTCTTAGTGAGCCGCCGCGGGGATCTTCTTCAACTCCTGCCTGGACTCGGACTCCCACGACCGCACCTGGCGTTTGCGCGCGGGCGGCATGGTTCGCACTGCTTCGATGGCCTGCTCGAACGCGGCGCGCGCTTCTTCGGTTCGTCCCACGCTGCGCAGCGCGCGGCCGTACCAGCAGTTGCCCTCGGGATCGTAGGGGCGCCGCGCCAGATACTTTTCGAGGGCTTCCACCGCGCCGGCGTGATTCCTCGCCAGCAGGCTGGTCGCGCCCACCTCGCGCCAGACTTCGCTCATCGCGTGCTTGTCATCGATCCTTGCCGCGCTCCGCAATTCCTCCAGCGCAGCATCGTAGCGCCCTTCCTCACGGGCCATCCGTCCGAGTTGGAAGTGCGGGTCGGCCTCGGTGGGGTCCACCGCGATCGCCTTGCGGAAACACGCGGCTGCCAGTTCATTCTGGCGGCGCTGTTGATAGATCAGGCCGAGCTGGTAGTGAGCGTCGGCGTCTCTCGGATTGAGCGTGGCGATTTCCAATTGCTTCTTCAAGTGCTGCCGCGAGCGCAGGCCCGCGCCCAGCGAACTGAACTCGGAGCCCATTCCTCGAAAGGCGTAGTACAGGTAAAACAGGACAAATGGCGAAGCCAGGTAGCCCGCGAATCCGCCAGCCAGTGAAGAGACTCCAAGCCCGCCCACAGCGGCTGCCCACGCGGCGCAGGCTGCCCCCGCCGCGTGCCCGAACGGGACGCCGCACACGGTTCGCACGGCCATCACCGCCAGCACCAGAAAGTAGGCATGGGCCGCCCACCAGAGCACCGGCTGATCGTGCCAAGGGAGATTGAACACTAGCAGGGCACCATTGACTATCGCCAGCGGCAGGTAGGCGGCAGCCCATGCGAGCAGGAAACATACCAGCAGCGTCGTGTAATCGCGGAACAGAATCGTGCCGAACCCTCCCAGGTTGTCCCAGATCGTGACCACCAGAATGGTGACCGGAACGAAGCAGATCGCGAGGGCCAGCAGCGGAGAGAGATACTGCCCGGGTGTCTGGAGCGTGAAGCGTTCCACCAAGGCTTGGAGGGCCGCGAGTCCCTGCGGCCTGACGGGGACCGCGCCTTGCGCGGGGCTTTCGTCGTCTTCGTCTTCACTCTCGCCGGCCTGCGGTTGACGCGCTGCCTCCGCCGCCGTTCGGGCGGCCTTGGCCCGCGCCTCATGCCGGGGCGCCTCGCTGTAAGAATCGAAACTTCGCGGAGCTTGCAGTGCAATCACAACCGCCAGTGCCGATAACACGGCGAACAGGAGGCGGCCCTCGTCAATGATCCGGCTGAAGCTCTTCAACGGAGCTGTATAAAGCCGAAGGACCAAGAGCACGTGGTTCATTGCAAGCCATTGTATGTGAATTCGGAGTTGGAGTTTGGGGGCAGGGCTACGAAACTCCGCAATAGCCGGCCGCCGGTTACGGGGTTTCGTAGCCCCGATTCCCATTTACTGGCAGCACCGCCTTCCCGCACGTGTTTTCGAAGGCCCCGCCGTCTCCGCCGCGTGCCACCAGACACCGGCGGCAGAGACCACCGGCACTACGCCGTAGCGCCATGCGAAAATCGAACCGTGAACCTTCGACCCGCCGAAGAAAATCCGCAGCTCCGCATCGTCAATGTGGACGGCCTCGATCTCGCTCTTTGGGAATGGCCGGGCGCGGACCCGCCGCTGATTTTCACCCACGCCACGGGGTTTCACGGCCGACTGTGGGACTATATCATCCGCCGTCTGCCGGGGCGGCGGTGCCTCGCGGCCGAAACGCGCGGCCACGGCCGCAGTGCCCGCCCTTCCCCTCCCTACCGCTGGCGCTACCTCGGCCGCGACCTCGCCGGTATTCTGCGCACCCTCGGTGTGCGCGGCGCTTTCGGCATCGGCCATTCCTCGGGCGGCCACTCCATGGTGCAGGCCGCGGCACTCGATCCGGATGCCTTCGCCGCCATCCTGCTGATCGATCCCACCATTTTCCCCGTGATCCGCTACGGCGGTGCGCCGCTCGATTTCGCCTTCACCCTGCGCCGCAAGAACGTCTGGCGCTCGCCGGAGGAGATGATCGAGCGCTTCCGCGCCCGCCCGCCGTTCGTCACCTGGCTGCCGGAGATTCTGCGCGACTATTGCCAGTACGGGCTGCTGCCCAGCGGCGATCATCTGGAGCTGGCCTGCCCGCCTGCCGCTGAAGCTTCCATTTACGAGGAATCCATCGCTCCGGAATCGAACATTTACGCCGAGGTCGCCCAGGTCGCCGCGCCGGTCACCATCCTGCGCGCCGGAATTGCCCGCCAGGCCGGCCAGCTCGACCTGGCCGCTTCGCCCACCGCCCCCGATCTGGCCGCCCGTTTCGCACGCGGCCGCGACGTGGTGCTGGAAGGCGCTTCCCACTTCATCCCCATGGAATTTCCCGGCCGGGTGATTGAAGAAGTGGGCAGCATGTGTGGGGCAGGTTGATGACCCGCTGTGGGGCAGGTTGATTAACCTGCGCGACGATTGTCTATCGTCGCAGCCGGGCGCAGGCGCGGCGGACGCCTTGCCATGCGCCACGATTTCGGGTCGTCCTGTCTGGTTTATGCTGGGGGGTGGAGGTCCTATTCTTGTGAACAAGCGGCGTGCCGCTTGCGGCCTGACGCTGTGGGCTCTGTCGACGCTTCCGGTGTCGCTCTTCACAGCCTGTCTCATTTTAACGAGCGAGAGCAACTTGAGCGATGAACAGTTCGGTCGAATGTGCCACGTCAGAGACGTTCTCCTGTGCGTTGCACTATTCCTTCAAGTTGGGGCCGGGTGGCTCCTGAACACAGCCTCCATGAATCATGAGGCGCCCACAGCCAAACGGTTGAGGTTCATCGGATTGTCAGTGGCATCCGTGGTCTGCTCGTTCATCATTGGAATCCTGATGTCGGGTCTGGCGGAACAGGGCTGGTACGACGTAGCTCTGAAGTGGTTTGCGTGAAAGAAGGCAGGTTTGGAGCCAAGCGCCTAAGGCCATCGGTTCCTCCAATTTGTTTTCGGTGTAGCCCTGCCTCTAACGGGGCGCGGCCATCACCGTTCTTTCGGTCGAGGGGGAAGCCGGCCGGGCGCTGCCCGGCTGCGCCGATAGACAATCGGCGCGCAGGATAGCATCCTGCCCCACAAAGCCCACAAACCGGCGAGAATTCTCCCCGCGCCGGCCACTACTTTCAGGGCGGTATGCGAGCGGCGATTCTAGTGGCGGCGTGCGCTCTGGCGGCGGCACAGACGGCCGACCCGGCCTACGAACCGCTCGCGCGCGCCTACGCCGCATTGCAGGCGCACGATTATGACGCGGCGGTGGCCGGCTTCACTCGCGCCATCGAGCTTGCGCCGCAGCGCGCCTCCATCCGCAAGGACCTCGCCTACACCTATCTCAAAATCGGCGAAAACGATTTGGCGCGCGACCAGTTTCGTGGGGCCATGACGATGGACGCGACAGACATTCAGGTGGCCCTGGAGTACGCCTTCCTTTGCTACGAGAGCAAGCGGGAAGCCGAAGCGCGGCGCATCTTCGACCGCATCCGCCAAACCGGCAACGCCGAGGCGGAGCAGGCGTTTCAGAATATCGACCGGCCGCTGGCCGCCGCGATCGAGCGTTGGAAGAGCGCGCTGGCCGCGGGACCGGACAATTTCAGCGCGCACTTCGAGTTGGCCACGCTGGCCGAAGAGCGCGACGAGCTGCCGCTGGCGGCCGAACATTTCGAGAAGGCCTGGCGCTTGCTCCCGGACCGGCGCACCGTGCTGGTGGACCTGGGCCGCGTGTGGAAGGCCGCGGGCCGCACCGACGACGCCATCGCCGCGCTGCTGGCCGCTTCCCGCGGCGGCGAGCCGCGCGCCGCCGAGCAGGCGCGCGAACTGTTGCCCGACCGCTACCCCTTCGTTGCCGAATTCCGCCGCGCGCTCGCGCTCGATCCCCGCAACGGCGAGTTGCGCCGCGAGCTCGGCTATCTGCTGCTGCGCATGAACCAGGAGCCCGAAGCCGAACGGGAGTTCCGCACCCTCGCCGAAACCGCGCCGGATGACATGCTGGCCGCCACCCAGCTCGGCTTCCTGCTCCACGCGCGCGGCGACGACGCGGCTGCCCAGCCGCTGTTCGACCGCGTGCTGGCCGGCCCGGACGAGGACCTGGCCAACCGCGTGCGCGCGGTGCTGCACCTGCCGCAGGTGCTCAGCCGCCGCCCGCAGCAGCCGCCCGATTCGATCGACGCCAAAGTCATGGCGGAGCGCAGCATCAAGGCCGGCTATATGAAGGATGCGCTCAAATACCTGCAGGTGGCCCACGAAGACGACCCCGGCGATTTCGAGGCCATGCTCAAGCTCGGCTGGACCTACAACATCCTGCATCAGGACCCGACCGCGGCCCGCTGGTTCGACCTGGCGCGCCGTAGCCCCGATCCGAAGATCGCCGCCGAGGGCCGCCAGGCGTGGCGCAACCTGAGCGGCGTATCAAGGAAGTTCCGCACCACGGTTTGGGTCTACCCCATTTATTCCACGCGCTGGCGCGACTTCTTCGCTTACGCGCAGGTCAAAACCGAGCTGCGCAACAAGACGCGCCTGCAGCCTTACCTGAGCGTGCGCTTCGTCGGCGATACGCGGGTGACGGTGGGCGCCGTCTCGCCGCATTATCTTTCGGAAAGCTCGTTCATCGTGGCCGGCGGCGTGCGCATGCTGCCGTGGCACGGCGCCGGCGCATGGTTCGAAGCCGGCAGCGCCATGAGCTACGCCACCGGCCACATCCTGCCCGACTACCGCGGCGGATTGAACTATGCGCACGCGATCGGTCGCTCGCTCGGCTCCGAATCCTCCGGCTGGTTCGCCGACACGGCCGCCGACGCGGTCTTCATCAGCCGCTTCGGCAACGATTTCCTGGTGTACGACCAGTCGCGCATCGGCTACTCGATGGGGCCGGCCGCGTTTCGCACGCAGTTCTTCTGGAACGGGAATTTCACTATCGACACCCAGCGGCAGATCTGGGCCAACTTCTTCGAAACCGGGCCCGGCGTGCGCTTCCGCGCGGCATGGATGCCGCCCTCGATGTACGTCACCACCAGCCTGCTGCGCGGCACGTACCTGATGAACACCGAATGGCACCCGCCCGGCCAATTTCAACGATTTCCGCTCGGGAGTCTGGTATGCGTTTACTCGCTAGCGGTGGCGCCGCTTCAAGCTTGCCACATGCACGCGGTGGCGGGCGCATTCTTTAGCCTGCCCAACGCACCGCTTCCGGGCGCAACTCTTCACAGTTCTTGACGCTTGCCGTTCGAGGATTCCTCATCGCGCTCGCTGCCGCCGCCCTCGCCTCGGCCGCTCCCCTGCCCTATTATTGCGTGCTGAACGCGGACGCCGGCGCCTGGCCGGAAATCCTCTCTTCGATTGGCCTGGTGCGGCAACCGGCCAACCTGGCGCACGTTTTCGTGGCGCGCACCGGCACGCCCGCTTCGAACGAGTGGAACGAGCGGGTGGAGCAGGGCGCCGTTTTGATCCTCGAAGGCGAATCGTCGCTGGCCGAGATGTTCGGCTTCCGCCGCGGCGCGGGGTTCGTCAAGGTGGGCAGCCTCACCGACGTGCACCGCCCGGGGCTGCCCATCGTCTGGGAAAAGGGACTCGAGCTGCCGGTCTTCGACCTTCCCGCCGGCGCCGTCGTGTTCGCCCGCGAGCGCTGGACCGGCACACCCATGATGGCGGGAGTGCGGCGCGGCGCCGGGATTCTGCTGTGGATGGCCGTGCCGCCCGGCGATCGCGGCTATGAGCGCTTCCCCTACCTCTTGCAAGCCCTGACCGATCTCGGCATGGAGCGGCCGTTTTCCTCGTCGCGCCTGTGGGCGTTCTTCGATTCCGCCTACCGCTCGCGCGTGGACCTGGACTATTTCGCGGCGCGCTGGCGCGCGAGCGGCGTCGCGGCGCTGCACGTGGCCGCCTGGCATTTCTGGGAAGCCGACCCGGAGCGGGACGCTTACCTCGAAAAGCTGATTGCCGCCTGTCACCGCGAAGGCATCCTGGTCTACGCCTGGCTGGAGCTGCCGCACGTCAGCGAGAAGTTCTGGGCCGAGCATCCGGCGTGGCGAGAAAAAACCGCCATTTTGCAGGATGCCCAGCTCGACTGGCGCAAGCTGATGAACCTGACCAACCGGGACTGCTTCCGCGCCGCCACGGAGGGCACGGCGTCGCTGGCGAAGCGCTTCGATTGGGATGGAGTGAACCTGGCCGAGCTGTATTTCGAATCGCTGGAAGGCATCGGCAACCCGGCGCGGTTCACGCCCATGAACGACGATGTGCGCCGCGAGTTCCGCGCGCGCGCGGGCTTCGATCCGATCGAACTTTTCGGCGCGCGCCGCGACGGCGCGTCACAAAAACAGTTCCTGGATTTTCGCGCCGGGCTGGCACGGCGGATGGAAGAGGAGTGGCTGGGCGTGCTCGAAAGCGTGCGCCGCGAAAAGCCGGATCTGGACCTGGTGCTGACGCAGGTGGACGACCGCTTCGACACCGGGATGCGCGAAGCTATCGGCGCCGACGCCGCTGGCGTGCTGCCCATGCTCGATACGCACAGCTTCACGTTTCTGATCGAAGATCCGGCCACCGTCTGGAACCTGGGCGCGCAGCGGTACCAGGCCATCGCCGAGCGTTACCACGCCCTCACCGGTCATAGCGACAAACTGGCGATCGATCTGAACATCGTCGACCGCTATCAGAATGTCTATCCCACCAAGCAGCAGACCGGCACCGAGCTGTTCGAGCTGGTGCACAACGCGGCGCGCAACTTCGAGCGCGTCACGCTGTATTTCGAGAACTCGCTGCTGGCGCCGGACCTGGGGCTGCTGCCCTCGGCCGCGGCCTCCGTCAGCCGGGTGGAGCGGATCGGTCCGAAGCTGGTGGTGGAATCGGCTCGCGGGGTGGGCGTTCCCTGGCGCGGCCCGGCCGTGGTGGATGGCCAGCCCTGGCCCGTGCGGGATGCCGAAACCGTGTGGCTGCCGGCCGGGGCGCACAGCATCGAGGCGGCGCCGGCCGAGTCGGGCCCTCGGCTGCTGCGGCTCAATGGCGAGCTGAAAGCCGCCCGCAGCCTCGACGCGCACTCCATCGAGTTCACCTATCAAAGCTCCGCTCGCGCCATCGCCGTGCTCGATCGCAAGCCCCGGGCGGTGGAGATCGACTCGGTCGCCGCCAGCGCGATTAGTGCTGGTCCCAACACCCTGCTGCTTCCCCGCGGCCAGCACATCGTGACATTGACCATCGAGTGAGTTAGGATTACGAATGACCGATGACGGACGTAGCGCTGCAGTCCGGACCGCCGGACATCCCGGATAAGCTGTATTTCAAGATCGGCGAGGTAAGCGATCTGCTGGGCGTCGAACCCTATGTGCTGCGCTTTTGGGAGACCGAGTTCCGCGTGCTGCAACCGAAGAAATCCGGCACCGGACACCGCCTCTACCGCCGCAAGGATGTCGAGCTGCTGCTGCGCATCAAGCATCTGCTCTACGAAAAGCGGTACACCATCGAAGGCGCGCGGCAGTCGCTCGAATCCGAAGGCCGCCGCGTGAGAGCCAGGCGCGCGGTGACCGTGCAGCAGGAATTATTCGCCACCGACCCGTGGCCCGAAGTCCGCCGTCAGCTCAACGAGATTCTGAACCTGCTCAAGTAGGCTGCTTCTGGTGGTATAAGTCACATATGACGTTTTCGATTGACTGGCAGAACGAAACGGTGCGCCAGATGCTCAAACTGGTGGTGGCCTATGCGCTGGCGCTCCCGGTCGGATGGTGGCGCGAAAAAGAGGCTCACACAATTGGTGTGCGCACGTTCCCGCTGGTGGCGATGGCCAGTTGCGGCTACATCCTGGTGGCGGTGCCGCTCGGACATCCCGACGTCACTGCCCAGTCGCGCGTGCTGCAGGGACTGGTGGCGGGCATCGGCTTCATCGGTGGCGGCGCCATCCTGAAAGCGGAAGGCAATGTGCACGGCACGGCTACCGCGGCCAGCATCTGGAACACCGGCGTGCTTGGGGCCGCGGTGGCCGAGGACCGGTTCTTTCTGGCAGCCGTCCTGGCGCTCCTCAACTTTTTCACTCTGCGCGTCCTGTTGCCCTTCAAGCTCAAACTCGATGCGAAAAATGATCGCAAAACGGCGGCGTCTCCCGACTAGGGATTTTGTCAGCCGGCGTGGCGCGTCATGATGAATCCCGAAGGTTCTCGGCAGTGGGATAGGCGCTTCGCCTGCCAACCCCGGGCGCGTGCCCGGCCGGCCTTCCCGTCAGTCTTTCCATCAGTCACCACCTATCTCCCTCACTAATTCAATCACTTAGTCTTCAAAACCCTTGACGCGCCGCTTATCCTGAAATTGGGACTGTGGCACCAGGCACTGCTGCTAGTCTTTCTCCCTGGCCAGGGAACGTTGCACTCAAGTGGTACTGAACTTCCGGCGCCCCTCAAAGGCATGCGGGGTCCCCTTCGGGCTGGACTCTCGACGGAAGACTTTGGATCTCGGGATTCATGACCGCCGGCGGAAAACGGATAGCCATTATTGCCGCCCGCTCGGATAACAGAGAGTAAGGAACGAATCGACATCGATATGCTCGCCATCAAAGCGGGCCAATACATCGAAGTTTCTACTTGAACCATCGGGTGGCCGATACGCACGGCGATAAGTCCGACAGCCCGGCCACCCGCAACGCACTTATATTCTTTCACCCACTTCTCAAGCCCGTAATGTGCCCAAAAAACACCCGCGCTAGCATCCTGTGGGGCAGGATGATATCCTGCGCGCCGATTGTCAATCGGCGCAGCCGGGTGCCAGCCTGGCCGGCTCACTTGCTCATTTGGCGCTGATGAGATTGGCGAAGAGGCGGTAGGCGCCGGGGATGCCGGCGGGCAACTGGCGGAACCAGGAGTACGCCGTGAAGATGTAGACGCCTTTGCCGTAGCGGGTCCACAGCTCGCCGCCTTCCAAGGCGGATTCGCCGGGATCCTGGGAGGACAGCACGGTCTGATAGCGCTTGTCCCAATCGGAGGCGAAATACAGGCCGCGCTCCTGCACCCAGCCTTCGAAATCGCGCACTGAAATCGGATTTGGCGCGTGCAGCAGCGGGCTCTCGGCGTGCGGGAAAGCGACCGGTGCTTCTTCCACCGTGACGCGATAGCGCGAACCGGGCGGCACAGTCATAGGATAGGGACCCAGGTTGAGCGAGAGATCGCCGGTATTGTACTGGACGATGTAAGTGCCGCCGCCCGAGACGTAATCGAGCAGCCGCTGCTGATTGGCGCGGATATCGGAGCGGACGTTGTAGGCGCGAACGCCGGCCACGATTGTCTCGAAGCGGCTCAGGTCGCCCTGCTCGAGATCGGAGGGATCGAGCAGCGTGACCTCCAGCCCCAACTGGCGCAGGGCTTCCGGCATTTCGTCGCCGGCGCCCATGATGTAGCCGATGCGGCGTGCGGTGACCTGTATATCGGCTCGCACCAGCTTGATGTCGGCCGTCGGGAACAGCGTCTGCGGGGGGAAGTGCGGATAGGAAATGACCTGGATGCCGTTAGAGATTTCGCGCCCGCCTACCGTCGCCACGGCGCGCAGCGAAGCCGTCGCCTCGGCGCTCGGCGGCGTCACGGTGAAGGAGAGGTCACTGGTTTCGCCGCGCGCGGCGATCTCGAAATGGCGCGTGGCCGGTTCCACTTTCCAACCCGGAGGCGCATCCAGGCGCAACTCTCCAGCAGCCTTGTCCACGCGCGCCTCGACGACCACGTGGATGGCGCGCGGAGCCGCGGAAGGGAAAAGGGCGACCGGCTGCGGCAGGTTGACGGCTACAGCCGGAACCACCACCAGCGGACGCGTCCGCTCGCCCTCGGCGCGGCTGGCGTAACGATACGCCACGGGCCGAATCACTTCGATCGGCGTACCGTCCGCCAACAATCGCACGCGCACACGCGCCACCGGCGGCGTATCGGCCAGGCCCACCAGTCGCTGATCTTCCACCGTGTACACGTCGCCCGCAGGAGGCTGCCGCAACCAATAGGGCTGCGAAATTGGCTGCGCGAGCGGCACTTCGCCGCTGAATTCGATTGCGACCGGCTGGTTGTAGACAAGCGGCGCCGGCTTGACGGGCAGATCCTGCTCCCACATGCCTTCCATGCGTGCCCCGGCGAGTACCACGGGCTCGGGCGTTCGATCGATCACTGTGGTTGTGATGGCGAGCGGTCTTCCCGGCACGGCTTCGGGCTCGTGGGCTTGGGCTTCAATCCAGATGCCGGCGCAGCCGGCGATGGCTTCGTCGAGTTCCGCCAGTTTTTCGCGGGCCAGCGGATCGGCGATGGCGGCGACGAGCGGCCTGGCTTTCACCAGTAACGGGACGATCTTCTCCGGGTGCTCCGGCTCGAACGTTTTGATGGCTTCCGCCAGGATGGGCGCGATCGGCGCGCCGCCGGGCAAGCGGCTCCAGGAAGTATCGATGCCATCGAACAGGTCGGCGGGCGCCGGCTGGCCGGCCAGCAAACCGAACTCGGTGGTGGAAGCGCCCGGCCGCCGCATGGCGCCGGTGCCCTGGCTGTGATGCATGCTGCGGCTTAGCACCGCCAGTTCCTCGTACGAATAACCGAGCACCGGGTTGAATGCACCCGTTTCCACTTGGCCGGCGGAAGGCAGGCGCGGCGACTGAGGCGGCCTCTCGCCGGGCGGCGGCTGCGGGCCGCGGCCGCCCTGAGGGCCGAAATTAAACACGGCGTGCACGATGCGTGTGGCCTGCCACGGCTTCACGTACTGAAGTTGTTCGGGAAAGCGCGCGGGATCGGCGGCGGCGGCGAAGGCTTCCTTTCCCAGAATCGCCGAGACCTGGTGATGGCCGTGACCGTCCTGCGGGCCGCCGGTGAATACCAGAATGATGACGTCCGGGCGGTAGTTGCGAATGACCCACACGATGTCAGAGAGAATGCGGTCGTGGCCCCACTTTTGCATGGTCTCGGCGGCGGTTTTGCTGAAACCGAAATCGATGGCGCGGGTGAAGAACTGCTGGGCGCCATCGATCTGGCGCGCCGCCAGCAGTTCCTGGGTGCGAATCACGCCGAGCGCGGCGCCCTGTTCGGAGCCGATCAGGTTCTGGCCGCCCTCGCCGCGGGTGACGGAGAGGTAGGCGGTTCGCATGTGGCGGCCGCGCGCGAAATAGGCCAGCACGCCGGTGCGCTCGTCATCCGGGTGCGCGGCGATCATCAGGACGCTGCCGAGCTGGTTGAGGCGCTCGACCGATTCGAGCAGGTCGGGAGTTCCGGAGAAAGGCTGCTGCTGCGCGGCCAGCGGAGCGAGCGCCGCAAGAAGAATGAGCGGTACCCAGAACGAGTTTGCGCGGAGTCACTAGTAGTCTATTCTACGATGGCGGCGCTTTGAAAATCCTCAGGCGTGCACGGCTCTACGGGACTGGCGGCAATGGGACGCGCAGGCGGCCTTGGAAGATCTCGCCGAAGGCTTCGAGCACTTCGGCGTGCAGCGCGCCGTTATCGGCCAACACGTGTTCGGATTGAGTCGGGCTGTGCGGCGCGCCCAGCATGTCGGAAACGCGGCCGCCGGCTTCGGTGACCAGCAGAGTGCCCGCCGCCACGTCCCATGGCTTAAGTCCGAATTCCCAGAACAGGTCCAGCCGCCCGCACGCCACGAAGGCCAGATCGAGCGCGGCCGACCCGGTGCGGCGGACGCCGTGCGAAGCCATTGCCATCTGGTAATAGAAGTGGATGTTTACGTTGTGATTCCGTTTGCGGGCGGGAAATCCGCTGGACCCCAGGCAATCCGCCATCCGCCTGATTTGCGAAACGTGTATGCGCCGGTTGTTCAAGTACGCGCCGGCGCCGCGTTCGGCGGTGAACATCTCCTGGTGGATGGGGTCGAATACCACCCCCGCCACCATCTCGCCCGCGCGCGCCAGGCCGAGCGTCACATTGAACGCGGGAAAACTGTGCGCAAAATTGGTGGTGCCGTCGAGCGGGTCCACATACCAGCAGTATTCGGCGCCAGGGTCGTGGCCGCCGCCCTCTTCGGCGACAATCCCGTGCGAAGGGAAGTGCGACCGCAGCCGCTCCACCACCAGCTTTTCGCTGGCGCGGTCGGCTTCGGTCACCAGATCGAATTCGCCCTTGACCTCAAACGCCACCCGCCGCTCGAAGTAATTGGCCAGCAAGGCGCCGGCCTCGCGGGCAATTTCCACGGCTGTTTCGAGGTAGGGCATGCGCGAGACACCGGCTTCCCGGCTTAGCCCAGCTCCACCACGTAGTTGATGTCGTGCTTGAAGATGAAGAGGTTCGGCTCGCCCTGGCGCGTAATACGGATGAAGGAGTGATCGTAGTATTCGATCACGCCCGTCACTTCTTCGCCGCCGGCCAGCTTGACGCGCACGGGCGTCGCGTTCTCGATCAACTGCTTGAGGTATTTGACCTCTTCCAGTGTGTGCTCCGGCGCACGTGCGGTCTTTGGCTGTTGTATCGTACGCTTCTCCTAACGCTTCTTGCGGCTATCGGGCTTCAGCGTAATCTGGTCCGCCGGCGTTCCCGAGTTAGCCTCCGCTTCCCCATAATAGCCGTTACGCGCCGAAGCCCGCAATTCGGTAGATGTGAGCCGCACTTCCAGCTTGTGAAAACGCTCCTTGGTGAGCGGAACGTCGTGCGGATAATAGCCGAGCAGGTATTCGGTGCGCAGCTCGGTGATAATCGAGCCGAAGGCGCGGTCGAGCTGCGCGCCTTCGGAGAGCAGGAAGGTGCGCCCGCCGGTGCCTTCCGCCATGAATTGCAGGGCGTGCTCGCCGCCGATGTTGCGTCCCGCATCGTTGGTGATCGGCATCACGATCACCGGATAAATCACCGCGTCGGCCAACTGCGCGGCTTCGAGCGCCCGGTGACTGTCGGTCTTGCTGGTGGTTTCGCCGCCGTCGCTCACCAGCACCAGCGCCTTGCGGCCCTCGCGCAGCTCCAGGTCGCGCGAGGCCAGCCAGATGGCGTCATAGAGAGAAGTCCCGGCCGAGCCGTGCATCTGGCGCAGCACGCCTTCGAGCGACGCGATGTTGCGCGTGTAGTTGTGGACCTGCGTCACGGTATCGTCGAAGGCATAAAGCGCCACCTGGTCCTGGGAGTTGTGGAAGGAAAGCAGGGCGCGCACGAAGCGCACGGCGGAATCGGTTTCGAACTTCAGGTCCTGGTTGGTCGACCCGCTGACATCCACCAGCAACGCGACCGAAAGCGGCTGCTCGGTCTGGCGTTCGAAAATCGCCACTTCCTGGCGCACGCCGTTGTCGAAGATCTCGAAATCCTCCTTGTGCAGCGAGCCCACCAACTGGCCGGCGCGATTCTTCACCGTGGCGGCCACGTGCACCAGGTTGACCTTGACCGGAATCACGAGATCCTGCGCGGCCAGCGCGCCAGCCAGCGCCAGCGAGGCGGCGATGAGGTGGGGCAGGCGCCCCGGTTTTCGGGTCCGAAGCGGATTTCGCCTGCCAACCTTGCTTCCCACCTGTTCCTCGGCGAGCAGTTTCGTCGGAGCGCCGAATCTCGGGGCCATTGCATTACCGTGCCAGATGCACATCGGGGTCCCACGCTCCTTCCACCCAGACTTCGCCGTCGGCAAAATGCTCTTTCTTCCAGATGGGGACGCGCTTCTTGAGGCGGTTGATGCCTTCGAGCGCAGCCTCGAACGCCGGCCGCCTGTGGGCCGCGGTCACCGCTACCACTACGCTGGTTTCGCCCACCAGTAGACGGCCCAGGCGGTGGGCCATGGCAACCCCTTCTATTGCGAAAGAGCCGGACAGCTCGCGGCCGATTTCCGCCATGGTGCGCAACGCCATCGGCTCATAGCCTTCGTAATCGAGGTAGAGGGTGCGCCGGCCGCCTGTGTGGTTGCGGACGGTGCCTTCGAAAGTCACCACCGCGCCCTCGCTGCCGCGCAGCAGGCGCGCCGCGAGCCGGCGCGTATCGATCGACCGGTGGATGATGGCGAAATAGTTGCCCGCGTCTTCGATCTCGAGGCCGTCCGGGCCGTCTTCCGAGCCGCCGCTGACCGGCGGCAGGAGAGCGATTTCATCCCCTGCGGCGATCTTCGTGGCCGGCTCCGCGAACGCGCAATTGCGCGCCACCACGATGCTTCCAGCCATCTTCCCCAGGGCGGGCGAGAGCGCCGCGTAATGATTCAGCACCGCACGCAGGTCGGCGCCTTCGGCGAACTCGGCATCCTCCGAGCCGCAGCCGACCAGGTCCTTCAAGACGCCGAAAAACAACACACGGACGCGCATCTGTAGCGATTGGAATTCTCAGTCTATCAGACGGTTCCAGCCGCACAGCCGTTTCGCCGTTGTTGCGGTGAGGCAGCAAATCCACCGACAGCAAAGTGGGACAGGCGCTTTCGCCTGTCAACCGCCTGCCGGCCTGCATTCTCCGCAGCCCCAGATTCTGGCATGGGATCGCGGCGGCCCGGAACGGGGCGGAGAGACCTCACGAAATCAGCAAGTCAGCGCACCGGCGCCGGGCTGGCATCCGCCGCAGCCTCCGCCCGCCGCTTGATGGCGCGCAGCCACTCCCGCCGGATCAACGAACTTCCGGGATAGATCATGCGCCAGTACGTGGCGAACCCGCGCACCGCCCGCGAACCCATCGCATAAACACGCGTCTCCGTGGTGAGCCTGCAATGCGCAGCATCCACCTCTTCGATCCGGAAATTCATCGCAATCTTGATCGCCGGCGCCCGTTGCAAAGCTTTGAATTCCTCCGCCGTCAGCTTCCGCCCCCCATGCCCATCCCCGGCTTGCCCCAACACGATTTCGCGGCCCGGATCGTCCGCCAGCATCTGGAACCGTCCCGCCGTAAATGTGTCGAGGATTGGGCTGCGCCCTGGAACACCATGGAGAAACCGAATCCACATGAGCGTACTGAAGAAGCGAATCTCCCCCGGAGTCACTTTCCAAATCGCGGCGTCGATCCGATCCTTGGATGCGCTTATCGAGATGGTATGGAATTCGCTGAACTGAAATGCAGGTACAAACTCGTCCAGTCGCGTGCGTGCGGTTTCCACTCGCGTCTCACTGACCGGCAGATAGATACCCGCCGCAACCGCCAGCAAGCCAAGCCCCGCCACCAGCAGGCCTCTCATTCGCGTGCGAATGCCAAGGAATCGAAATGGCTTCACCAGGGAAAGGATGCCAACCCCAATGCCGATCAGCCCCAGATAAAGAAGTACACCGCCGAAAATGGTCATCAGAACGTTCGCTACATAATAAGGTCTCAAAATCGGCTTGACGCCAACTATATAATGAGCGATATATATATTAGCATGTCCAGAGATGCCCGTGACTTCCTTCCGCTGCACGCCAACTGGTTCCACATTCTGCTCTCGCTGGTGGGGGCCGATCAGCATGGTTACGGCATCATGCAGGAAGTCCTGGAGCGAACCAATGGATCGGTCCGTCTTTGGCCCGCTACGCTTTATGGCTCGCTCAAGCGGCTGATCTCGGACGGGCTGATCGAGGAATCCGACGAGCGGCCGGTGGCGGAACTGGACGACGCGCGCCGCCGCTATTACAGGCTGACGCGGCTGGGACGAACCGTGCTCGACCTGGAATGCGCCCGGCTGCAAGAAATGGTCCGTATGATGCAAAGGAAACGCAAGCAGGAGGCCTACTGATGAACCCCCGGGTGAGCGTCTGCCTGGCCCTCTATCGGCGCCTGGCCAGCGCGTATCCGCACGAGTTTCGCATGCTGTACGGAGAGGATCTCGACCGGTTGGGCGAAGACGCCATTCCGGAGGTATGGCGGCGTTACGGTCTGCCCGGCCTGCTCAGGCTCCTAGCCGATATCGCCATCCAGTTGCCCGCCACCTATCTCACCGAGATCCGGCAGGACATTGTTTATGCGATGCGGACGCTAGCCAAGTCGCCCGGGTTCGCTGCCGTGGCCGTGCTTTCGCTCGCCATCGGGATTGGCATGTGCAGCGTGGTCCTCAGCGAATGCCAGTCGATTGACGGGCCGCCTCCGGGCGTGCGCGATCCCGCGGCTTTGGCGTCCTTCTATTGGCACGACGCTTCCTACCCCTATTTCGAGCGCTATCGCGATCAGCGCCAGGTGGTCGGGAATGCAACGGCCTTTTTGGGATTAGTCCCGTTCGCCGTGGCGTTCACCGGCGAAAAGAACGCCCACGCGGAACGGCTTTACGGACACCTGGTTTCCCCCGAGTATTTCACCACGCTAGGCGTAACGCCGGCCGCCGGCCGGTTTTTTTCGCCGGAAACCGAGAAGCCCGGCATGCCTGCGGTGGTGGTGATCAGCGACCGCTTCTGGCGCCGGCACCTGGGAGCGGACCCGCTCGCCGTGGGACGCACGCTGCGGCTGAACGGCGCGCCGGCAACCATCGTCGGCATCGGTCCGAAAGACTTTCAGGGCATCTGGCCGGCGAATCCGGCGGAGCTGTTCGTGCCCTTGACGTGCGCCGGGTCCCTGGCGCCGGAGTTGAGCGGCGACCCGCTCCACGCCCCGGACCGCGAGATGTTCGGCGTCGTCTTCCGGCTTGCCGCGGGTGTTAAGCTGCCCGCTGCGGAGGCTGCTCTCGATGCGGTCACCCGCAATCTCGACCGGGAAAACGGAATCGAGCGCGATCGGGATCGCAAGGGCCGCGTGGTGCGGCTGGTTCCGGCCGGCACCATGATGCGCATGAGCCCGAGCAGAGCGTCGTTCATCGACACCTTCGATGTCGTCCTGTGGGCGTTGGTCCTCTCGCTGGTGTGCGCGAACCTGGCCGGCCTGCTGCTGGCGCGCGGCAGCCAGAGACGGCGCGAAATCGCCATCCGCCTTTCGGTGGGCGCCAGCCGGCCGCGCCTGGTCCGGCAGTTGCTGACCGAAAGCGTGATTCTCTCGTTCGCCGGCGGCCTGGCAGGCATCGGTTTTGCCTACTGGATGGGCCATGCCATTTCGTCCGTGCCGATGCCTTCGGCGACTCCGTTTGAATACAACTTTCAGCCGAGTTTGCGCGTCCTCGCGACCACGCTGGCGATTGCGCTGGCGGCGGGAATCGGTTTCGGCCTGGCGCCGGCCCTGTCTTCGGTGCGCACCGAAATCGGCGTCACGTTGAAACAGGGCGGCCAGGCGCCGCTGCGCGGCTATCGCCGGTTCGGCCTACGCAATCTCTTTGTGGTCGGCCAGATGGCGGCGTCGGTGATGCTCTTACTGGTGACGTGGTTTATTGTCGCCGGTTTCCTGCTGAATACCCACCTCGATCCCGGTTTTGAAACCGCCAATCTCAACCTCATCTCAGTGGACCCGGTGCGCGACGGCTACTCCGTAGAGGCCACGGCGTCGCTCCTCATCGGGTTGCCGGACGAGCTGTCGCGCGTCAGCGGGGTGCGCGCGGTGTCTCTGGCCGACTCCGTGCCGTTCGCCAGCATGACCGCCTTCCAGCCCAAGATCCGGGTGTCGGCCCCTTCGAGCGGACCGAAAGGCGGCCAGGTGTTGCACTCCGTAGGCCGGGAGCGCATCGGGGCCGGTTACTTCGCCACGCTCGGCGTACCTCTCCTGGGCGGCCGCGAATTCGATCGGCGCGATCTGCAGCCGCAGGAAGCGCCGGGGACGAAGAGCGCTCCGGCAACGCCGGCTATCCTCAATCAGACCGCCGCGCGCGAGTTGTTTGGCGGCGAAGTGCCGCTGGGCCGCCGGATTCGCGAGGGGGAACTGAACTACACGGTGGTCGGCCTCACCCACGATGTGCGGTCCGGACCCACGTCGACCACCACCGACCCGACGATTTTTCTGCCTCTCACGACCTCGGTGTTTCGCAGCAACCCGGCGCAGCGCGCCACCATCCTGGCGCGCGGCTCGGCAGGCCAGGATACTCTGGCGGCCATGCGGGCGCAACTCACGTCGCTCCATCCCAATCTCACGATTTTCAACGTCCATACCTTGCAGGAAGGCCTCAACCGGATCAACTCCTTCGTCCAATGGGATGCGGCGATCTATGTCATCCTCGGCCTTTTCGCGCTCCTGCTGGCCTCGATCGGGTTAGGCGGAGTGACGGCCTACGCGGTGGTCCGCCGCCGCAAGGAGATCGGCATTCGCATGGCGCTCGGCGCCGGCAGCCTGCAGGTGCAGGGCTTGGTGATGAGGGAAGGGACGGTGCTGGTGGCGGCCGGCTCCGTCCTCGGGCTTGGCGGCGGATTCATTTTGTGGCGGGCCCTCAGGGCCTGGAGCGACGTGTTGTCGCGGACCTTCCCGAAGCACGCCGACAGTTCGCTTCTGCTTCTGGGCGCGCCGCTTCTGCTGGCCGATCTGGCGATGCTGGCGTGTTACCTCCCGGCGCGCCGTGCCACCGAGATCGACCCCATGTCCGCGCTGCGGGAAGAGTGAGCGAGTGCGTGGGGCAAAAACACCGGCGCCGCGTAACGCCGGCGGCCGCCGCCGGTTCCTTGCGGACAGACGAACGGTGCAAGCCGCCTGGCGGTTGCGCCGGGTTACAATCGCAGTTTCTCCATGACGCCGAGTTCCGAAACCCGCCTGCGCGTACGCTATGCCGAAACCGACCAGATGGGCGTGGTTTACTACGCCAATTACCTGGTTTGGATGGAGGTGGGCCGCGTCGAGTTATGCAAGGCGTGCGGCTTCAGTTACCGCGACATGGAAAACGACGACGGCGTGCTGCTGGCGGTGGCGGAGGCGCAATGCCGGTACCGCGCTCCGGCCCGCTTCGACGACGAGGTGATCGTCAAGACCTGGATCGCGGAAGCCAACAAGCGCGTGGTCACCTTCGCCTACGAAATGCGGCTCGTAAGTTCGGAAACCGTGCTCGCCACCGGCTCCACGCGGCACGTTTTCGTCAACCGCAAGATGGAGCGCACGCGCATGCCAGAAAAGTACCGCCCGCTGTTCGGGCTTGCCAAATAGGGCCGCGAAAAGCGGTTGGCAAAGCGCGTGCCCCGCCCCTCGACGGCAAGTGGGGCGGACGCCCGGGTTTCGGGTCCAAAGCGGACTTTCGTGTGTCAACCGTCCCGGGATTGACGCGGCCCATTGACGCAAACCAGCTCGCCTGCTTAACTGGGAAGAAGTTCTCATGGCAGGCGTCGAACAACAGTCGCGGTCGCTCGCCGACGTGCATTCCAGCGTCGATATCTCCCAGCTCTCTTTCTGGCGCCGCATGTTCGCGTTCGCCGGGCCGGCTTACCTGGTCAGCGTCGGCTACATGGACCCGGGCAACTGGGCCACCGATCTGGAAGGCGGCGCGCGCTTCGGCTACCGCCTGCTGTGGGTGCTGGTCATGTCCAACGCCATGGCCATCCTGCTGCAGACGCTGAGCGCGCGGCTCGGCATCGTCCACGGGCGCGACCTGGCGCAGGCCTGCCGGGAAACTTATCCGCGCTCCCTGAGTTTCGCGCTGTGGGTGCTGTCGGAGATCGCCATCGCGGCCTGCGATCTGGCGGAAGTGCTGGGCGCGGCGATCGCACTCAACCTGCTGTTCCACATCCCGCTGCTGATCGGCGTGATCCTCACCGCCGCCGACACGCTGCTGCTGCTGTGGTTTCAGAGCTTCGGCATCCGCGCCATCGAAGCCTTCATCCTGTCGCTGATCACGGTGATGGCGGTTTGCTTCTGCATCGAGGTTTTCTGGGCCCATCCGGCGGCGGGCGCGCTATTCAACGGCCTGGTGCCGCGCCTCAACCGAAGCAGCCTCTACCTGGCGGTCACCATCCTTGGCGCCACCGTGATGCCGCACAACATGTACCTGCATTCGGCCCTGGTGCAGACGCGCAACATCGGCCGCACGGACCTCGCCAAACGCACCGCCTGCCGCTACAACCTGATCGATTCGGCGGTGGCCCTGAACGGCGCCATGTTCGTCAACTGCGCCATCCTGGTGCTGGCGGCGGCGGTGTTCTTCAAGCGCGGGATCATCGTCACCGAGATTCAGCAGGCGCACGAGCTGCTGGTTCCGCTGCTGGGCGCCAGCATGGCGGGCGTGCTGTTCGCAGTCGCGCTGCTCTGCTCGGGCCAGTCTTCCACGCTCACCGGAACCATGGCGGGCCAGGTGGTAATGGAAGGCTTCCTTAATATCCGCGTGCGGCCGTGGCTGCGCCGCCTGATCACCCGCACGCTGGCCGTGGTTCCGGCCGCTCTCACGATTTATTTCGCGGGAGACAAAGCCACCCTCGGGCTGCTACTGTTGAGCCAGGCGATTTTGAGCATGCAGTTGCCGTTCGCCATCGTCCCGCTGATTCACTTCACCAGCGACCGCGCCCGGATGGGCTCGTTCGCCAATGCGGCGTGGGTGCGCTGGCTGGCGTGGATCACGGCGGCCGTGGTGATCGGTCTCAACGCGTGGTTGGCCTACGATTCGATTGAAGGCTGGCTGGCCGGTGCAGGAGCCTGGCGCGGCCTCGTCGGAACGGTTGCCATCTCGATCTCCGCCGTGCTGGCGTTTCTGCTGCTCTGGGTGACATTCGAGCCGCTCATTGCCGGACGCAAGCGCGGGCGTGCCGCGCTCGAATTCCCCGCAACGGAAGGCGCCGCGGCTGCCATCGCTCCGGTATACCACCGCATCCTGGTGCCGCTGGATCATACCAGGCTCGACCTGCTGGCCGTCAGCCACGCGGCCGCCATGGCCAAATTGTATGGCGCCAAGCTCTACCTGCTGCACGTGGAAGAAGGAGTCACCAGCCAGATTTACGGCGGCGACGCATCCACCGCGGAGGTGGAAGCCGGCCAGGCGTATCTCGACCGCATCGCGCAATCTCTGCAAGGCCAGGGAATTGCAGTCGAGACGACGATTCGGAATTCGACTTCGCCGGGCAAGGAGATCGTGCGCTTCGCGCGGGAAATGCGGCCCGACCTTTTAATTATGGGCGCCCACGGCCATGGCGGCCTGAAAGACCTGATCTTCGGCACGACGATCAGCCCCGTCCGCCACAACCTAGATATCCCGATGCTCATTGTGAGACCGGGGAAGGGGTGAAGCTGCCAGGAAGGGCGTTGCGGGAGACGTCACTTCTTCTTTGGACTCGGTGGTAGGTCTGGCGAAGCCTGGAGGATCATTTGCTGTTGCGTTTCTCGGACGCCGCGCAATCTCCACACACCGTCCACCTTGTGAAACGTCCCGGTGTAGACGTATCGGTCCTCGCCCGCGTTGTATGCCCACTCAACGAGCGCCTTGTCTCCGCCCTCGTTGTAGCGGATATGCCGGCCCTCTTCCAGTTTCCCGATTTTAATTGCATTCGCGACGCGGTCGGCCAGTTGGTTCAGGTTTTCGTCTCTCAGCGGCAGCGGGTTTGACTCAATGTACGCGATGGCTCTGGCGGCGGATTTTTCGCGAAAGGCGTTCTGTTGCAGAGCGTCGTTCAGGATCTCCAAGCTCCTCGGGGACGCGATCAGTTTCAATGATTGGATCGCCCCCGCGTCAACCCATCGATCGTCGAAGCCGTTCAGAGCGCACTGCCGGAGAAATGCCCACTCCTGCTCGGTGCTCGGCTCCAGGAGCGCAGCAGCGACCCCGTACGCCCATCGGCTCGAGAAAGGCCCAGTTCGGGGCGGAGGAGCCAGCCGGATGATTAGCCGGAGATCCTCGGGATCTCCGATGAGAGCGAGCATCCTCTGAGCACGGTCGCGAGTCTCGCCGTCCTCGAGGAAGGAGCGAAGAAGGGGCCGAAGTTGACGTTCGTGATAGAAGATGGAATCCGGCGCGTTTCTCTCACGCCACTCGTCACGGTCGGCGAGAATTCGGCGCAGCTCGTCGCGGCTCGGGCAGGCCGGCTGGGCGCCGAGAATCTGTGCGATGGCGATCAAGCAGACGGCGGCACGGCAAGGGAGCATAATCATACTGACACCGGCCAGGTCCTCCTGGTGCCATGGTAAAGGACATGGCCTCCCAGCGGCTACACGAGCTGGATCGTGACTCGGCGGCCGACGCTGGCGGCGGCCCGTTGAAGACTCGACAGCGTGATGTCGTTCTTGGCGTCTAGCAGCCGGTCTATCTGCGTGCGGCTGGTCTTGAGCAGTGCCGCCATGCGGCGCTTCGATATCTTCTTTTCCTTCATGGCTTGAGCGAGCTGCCAGGCGACGACCTCTTTAACAGCCTGTGCTTGCGCCTCTTCAAAGATCCCTTCCTCTTTCAAAAAGTCATCAATGCTGGAACCCATGTGTTTCTTGCTCATCGCATCAGCTCCTTCCGGCGCTTGCGTGCCAACGCCAAATCCTCAGCCGGCGTTGCCCGCGTTTTCTTGATGAAGCCGTGCAATGCCACCAAGTGCTCGCGGTATACGCACAGCACGACCCGTGCCACGCGTTTCGTCGGCAGATCGGTTCGGACCTCCCAAAGGCCGTCACCCATCGGTCGGCAGAGAGGCATTCCGATGGGCCAGCGCCATTGCGCCCGTAGCAGATCTCTCCCTATGGCCCGACGTTCGGCCTCCGGCAATTCCTTCAACCACTCCCGCACCGGCTCGGTCCCCTTTTCGGATCGGAAGAAGATCAGCGGAATCTTCTCTGGCGTTGGTCCTTCGTGATGGTCTGCCGTTCTGGCACCTTCTCTAGTACATGTACCATAAACGGTGCAGACCGCGCAAGATGCCGTCGCGGTTGTAATCGCCGCCGAGAATCCGTGCGGAGCTTGCGCAACCGGGCGGCTTCGGCGGATCGTCTCATTGGCCGGAGCACGAACCCGCTTTTCGCCGTGCTACCGTTGTCCGTATGCCGGCCAACTTCAAGGCGGAACTACTCGCGTGCTTTGGACAGCCTGTCAGCGAGAATCCTACGGGAGCCATGCAGGAGGCCGCGTTTGGCGCGCTCGGACTGAACTGGCGTTACCTGACGGTCGAGGTGCCGCCGGCACGGCTGCGGGATGCCATGCTGGGTGTGCGGGCCTTTGGGATGCGCGGCCTGAACCTGACCATCCCGCACAAGGTCGCGGTGATGGAGCATCTCGACGAAATCGCGCCGGACGCGGCCGTGATCGGCGCGGTGAACACGGTGCGCCGCGAAGGAGACCGGCTCATCGGAGAGAATACCGACGGCAAGGGTTTCCTCCATGGCATGCGGGTGGATGCCGGATTCGACCCCGAGCGAAGGCGCGTCGTGGTGTTGGGCGCCGGCGGCGCGGCCCGCGCGGTAGTCACCGAACTGGTGCTGGCCGGTGCGGCGGACGTTCTGGTGCTGAACCGCAGCTCCCAGCGGGGCGAGGAGATGGTGGCGGACCTGGCGGCGAAAACCGGCGGCCCGATCCGGTTCGAGGCGTGGCGCGGGGACTATCGAGTCTCGGGCGACGTGGACCTGCTGGTGAACGCCACTTCCATAGGGCTGTACCCGGACACGGAGGCCATGCCGCCGGTTGACCTATCGGGGGCGCGGCCCGGCATGCTGGTGAGCGACGCCGTGTTCAATCTCCCGGAGACGCGGCTGCTGGCCGCCGCCCGCCGGCGGGGATTGGCGGTGTTGGACGGCCTTTCCATGCTGGTGTATCAGGGCGCGATTGGCTTCCGCTTGTGGACCGGCCAGGAAGCGCCGGTAGCGGTGATGAAGCAGGCGCTGCGAGCGGCGCTGGAACTGGCATAGCGGCCGCGGCGCGCCAGAACTGCGCCAGGCACGCTCGATCACGTTGGAGACCCGGACGGGTGCAGTCGCGCATGAGTTCGGATATAACGGAGGACGTGATCCGCACATTCTTCGTTTTCCTGGCAGTGCTGCGAGGTCCGATCGCCGCACTCATTTTGCTAGCTTTCTCCGCTTTTCCGGCTGCGGCAAAGGTGGTGGTCTTCTGGCAGCCGGGCTTTCCGACCGTTGCCAGCCAGCCGGTGGCCCGCGATACGCTCGCCAAGGCACTGGAAGGCATGGAGCCGGTGTTCTCCGATCTCGACCAGCTCAAAGACCCGGCGGCGCTGGCGGGCGCGGATCTGCTGGTGCTTCCTTATGGGTCGGCCGCGCCGGCCGATGCCTGGAGCGCGATTCTGACTTACCTGCGGAACGGCGGAAACCTGCTGGCGCTGGGAGGGCAACCGCTGCGAGCGCCGGTCACGCGGACGGACGGCAAGTTCATCGAGGGTCGTCCGCAGGACACCTACGCGCGCGACCTGAACCTGCAACACACTTACGAAGTGCCCTTTCCACAAGGGGCGCGGTTCGCCTGGCGCGCCGGATATTCGTTCCTGCCCGCGCTCGAGGTGCGCGCGCGGCGTTTCTTCGCCGTGGAGGGCCGGCTGAGCGGTCTCGGATACATGGTCAATTCGGATGGCGTGGAAGTGGCGGCGCCGGTGATCGTGGTGGACCACCGCGCGCCGGCGCGCCCGGCTGCGCAGGAGGCGGGCGGGGCGGAGCCGGCTGGGAGGCGGGCGGCCGCATGGTGATGCTCGACTTTGAACCGGAGCCCGGCTACTGGGCCTCCGACGGACGGCGTCAGCCTGATTCGCCAATCCGCCGATTACGCGCGCCAGGGCGCCACCGAGTTCTCGCTCGAACTGCCGTTTTCGACCGTGAAGCCCGGCGAGATTCCGCAGGTGATCGTGCATCTGCGCAATGCGCAGCGCGAACGGCTGGGCGCGCCACTCAAGGGCGTAGTGAAGATCGAAATGCTCTCCGGCGACCAGGTGCTGCGAAACCCAGCGCGTGATGGTGGGCGCGGACCAGGAGATGCGCGTCGATCTCCCGCCGCAAACGGCGCCCGGTTTCTTCACCGTGCGCGGCGTATATGAAGAAGGCGGCCGGCCGCGCGAGTTCTATCAGAACGCGTTTTGGGTGGAAGACCTGTCCTTGCTCACCTCTGGCCCGGCGCTGGGAGTTGCCGGCGATTTCCTCACCCGCGACGGCAAACCGTTCTTCGCGATGGGCACGAACTACTTCACCACCGAAGAAGACGGCTGGGATTTCGCCGGCCCGCGCAACGCGTGGACCTGGGAGAAGAGACTTCGCCGAAATGGCGCGCCACGGCGTGAATTTCGTCCGTACCGGCGTGTGGATGCCGTACCTCGACTTCCTCGATCCCGCGATGCGGAGCGGCGCCGGAGCGGTTTCTGCGAAACTTGGAGGCCTATCTTCTTTGCGCGCGCCAGCACAACATCGTCGTCAACTTCACCTTCTACGCATTTATGCCGCGGCCGGGAATGGGACTGACCAAGGCACCGCCGGAACGCGGCTGCGGCGCTCCGCCGGCCGAGCCAGCGGCGCCCGCCGCAGCGCCGCCTCCGGGACCGAATCCTTATCTCGATCCCGCCGCCATTCGCGCCGAGCTGAACTATGTGCTCTCGGTGGTCGAGCGCTTCAAGAATGTTCCGTGGCTCTGCTGGGACCTGATCAACGAGCCGAGCTTCTCCAATCCGGAGCGCCTCTGGAAAGGCAATACACCCAATGGCGACCCGGTGGAGCTGGCGGCGTGGCGGAAATGGCTGGCGCGGAAATACGGAAGCGTGGCCGCACTGGCATCCGCCTGGGCCGTCACGCCCGAACAACTACGGAGCTTTGACGCGGTCCCACTTCCGGCGCAGGCCGAGCTGGCCTTCAGCCGCTACCGCAACGCGCGGGAGGTGCGCGCACTCGATTACAACTTGTTCGCGCAGGACTCATTTACCGGGTGGGTGCGCACCATGGTCACGAACATCCACGGTACGGGAAGTAAACAACTGGTGAATGTCGGACAGGACGAGGGCGGCGTCACCGACCGCGTGCTCAATCAGTTCTACGCCGCGGGCGGAGTCTCGTTCACCACTAACCACACCTACTGGCACGACGACGCGCTGCTGTGGGACTCGGTGGCGGCCAAGCGGCCCGGCGTACCGAACATGGTGGGGGAAACCGGCTACCAGCCGGTGTGGTCCACCGACGGATCGTGGCGCTACGACGAGCTGACCGGACTTCCCATTCTGGAACGCAAGTGGGCGCTCGGCTTTGCGGCGGCCAATAGCGGCGCAGTGCAGTGGGACTGGGCGCGCGAAGCCGATTTCGGCATGAAGCGCAGCGACGGGTCGGCCAAGCTGTGGCAGGCCATGATGCGCGAGATGGGGCAATTTGCGGAAAAAGCCGCGCCGTGGGCCACCGGACTGGTGCAGCCTCAGGTGGCGATCGTGCTGCCGCAATCGTTGCAACTTTCGGTGTTGAACGCCAATGCGCTGGAGGCCCAGCAGAAGTGCGTTCGCGCGCTCTATCAGTATGCGCGAGCGGAAGCGTATGCGGTGGGGGAGTATCAGATCGAGCTGCTCGGCAATCCCAGGCTGATCATCCTGCCTTCGCCGCGCGGCCTCACCCGCGAAGCTTGGGAAGCGATCCGCGGCAGAGTGGAAGCCGGGGCCACCCTGCTGGTGTCGGGCGCGTTCGATGGCGATGCTTCCTTTCACCCGACCGGACGCCAGGACGCGATCGGCCTCCCCTTCGAGCCGGGACCGTTGACGCTGCGGGAAACGCTGTTGCAGTGGCCGGGTAACGAAGCGCGATTGACCTTCGGCGAAGACAAGACGACGTTCCTGGACCGCGCGGTTCTGCCCGGCGGCGCCAACTGGGCGGAAAAGCCGCTGGGGAAAGGCCGACTTCTCTTCTCCGCGCTGCCGCTGGAACTCAACGATAATGTGCAGGCCATCGGCGACGTGTACCGTTATGCTCTGAAAACGGCCGGGGTCGCGCCCACTTACTCGACTGAGGTGCAGGATCCCGGCATTCTGATCTGCCCCACGCGCTATCCGAAGGCCACGCTTTACGTGATCGCTTCAGAAGCGCCGCGCCAGGAAGTAGCCTTCCGCGACAGCACCAGCGGCAAGACCTTCCGCGGCGAACTGGACGCCGGCCGCGCCGCACTGCTCCTGGTGGCGCCGGATGGGAGTTTGCTGGCGACTTACAACTGGCCGTAACTACGCAATCCAGCCGTGTTAGGATTCTTCAGGGAGATATCTCATTGGACTACGTCAATCTCGGTAAGACCGGCCTCAAAGTTTCCCGCATCTGTCTCGGCTGCATGACCTATGGGGCGGCTGCCACGGGCGAACTCAGACCCGGCAGCCACGCCTGGGCCCTGAGCGAAGAGGAAAGCCAGCCCTTTCTGCGACAGGCTCTCGAGCTGGGGATCAATTTTTTCGACACCGCTAATGTTTACTCGCGCGGCGAGAGCGAAAACGTGCTCGGGCGATTCCTGAAAGCCAACGCGCGCCGCGAAGCCGTCGTCATCGCCACCAAGCTCCACGGTGTCATGCGCGACGAGCCCAATGGCCGCGGCCTATCCCGGAAGTCCGTCTTTTTCGAACTCGACGAGAGCCTCCGCCGTCTGCAGACCGACTATGTGGACCTTTATCAGATTCATCGCTGGGATTACGAAACGCCGATCGAGGAAACTCTCGAGGCGTTGCACGACGTGGTGAAATCGGGCAAGGTCCGCTACATCGGGGCCTCTTCTATGCACGCCTGGCAATTCACCAAGGCACTCTATCTCGCTCAACTGCGTGGCTGGACCCGTTTTGTCTCGATGCAGAATCACTACAACCTGCTGTATCGGGAAGAAGAGCGCGAGATGATTCCGCTGTGCCAGTCCGAAGGCATCGGCATCATTCCCTGGAGTCCCCTGGCACGGGGCCGTCTGGCCCGCCCCTGGCAGACCGAAAGCACCAAGCGCTATGAGACCGACCAGTTCGGGAGAATTCTGTACGGGCAGACCGAAGAAAACGACCGCGCCGTCGTCGACCGGGTGGGACGGATCTCAGCGCAGCGCGGCGTGTCCCGCGCTCGGGTGGCACTCGCCTGGATGCTCGGCAAACCGGCGATTACGTCGCCCATTGTCGGCGCCACGAAGCCGCACCATCTAGCGGACGCCGCCGCCGCTGTCTCGCTCGGTCTTACGCCCGAGGAGATTGCTTCGCTCGAGGAGCCCTATGCTCCGCACGCTGTCGTAGGCTTCCAGTAGTTTTCGCCGGTCTAGCCGATGGACTCCAGAACTTTGCGCTCGGCGCCATCCGGATCGTTCTTCAGCGCGCACTGATCGTCGAGTATCATGGTCTGCCGGCTCGCGGAATCGTAAGGCGCCCACCTGGGAAGGCCCGGATGATTGGGGTCGCCCTTGCGCGCGAAAGCGATCCAGGCATCGCTGATCCTGGCTCCCAGCGCGCGAGCGCGCTCTCCTCCGCCGGTCATCACTTCGCAGCGATCGGTGTTGTCGAAACAGAAGCTCAGCTCTGCGCAGTGGAATGCCATGGGCCTGCCGTCGAGCACCGGCGTCTGCCACGTGAACCAATAAAGATAAGCCGGCGCCTTGCCTTGCGCGGCCTTCAACCCGGCCTGCTTCACCGCATTGTCGCGCACTGAGGAAGCCATGATGATGGAGTATAGATCGAAGGGTCGCGCCTTCGGATGACCCTTCCGGAAAACGTCGATGACTTCTTTGCTTTTCCCGGTGTATCGTTCGTCGACACGCGCGGCGAGCTGTTGTTCGGTCATGGAAAATGCGTCCGGATGATCGATGCCGTTTATGAATTCGTTCAGCACGGAGCCGACGATCAGGGGCACGTCCGCGGAGATTTCAGGGGCCTGCGGATCGAAGGTCTGGGCCGGGATGATCTTACCATCCACGCAAGGGCTCCAGCCGAGCAAACGGGCCATGCGGCGGAAGTCCGGCGGTCCGGAAGGCGGCGGCGACAGCTTGTGCTGCGCGGCCAGCGCGGCGCCCAGCAGACGATCCACGGGAACGTCCCGCAGCTTGTCCACATCGGCTTTCGAAATGGAGAGCTCCTCGAGCACGGCCGCGGCGAGCTTGCTGGTATCCGCCGCCTCCGCCACCCGCAACATCGAGCCGCTCTGAATCGAAGCGCGATGGAACAATCCCTTGGCCGAAGGCATGGCCATCAGCGTGCCCACCTTGCCGCCGCCGCCGGATTGCCCGAAAATCATCACGCGGGACGGATCGCCGCCGAAATTCGCGATGTTGTCGCGCACCCATTCGAGCGCCGCGACCAGGTCCAACATGCCGGCGTTGCCCGAGCTCGCATATTGCTCGCCGAAATCCGCCAGATTCAGGAAGCCGAAGGTGTTGAGGCGATGGTTGAGACTGACCGCTACCACATCGCCGCGCCGGGCCAGATTTTCGCCGTCATATGATTGGAGCTCCTGACCGGAGCCCGCCGAGAAACCGCCTCCATGCAGCCACACCATGACCGGTCTTTTCCGGTTATCGTTGATGCCCGGCGTCCAGATGTTGACGCGAAGACAGTCTTCCCCCGGCTGGCCATCGTCCCAGCGGAACATGAAGGCGTTCTCATCGTTGTTCCAGCCGGCGCGTGGGAAGAACGGGCAGACCTTGCCGAAGTAGAGGGCGCTGCGAACGCCCGCCCAAGGCTCCGGCCGGGCCGGCGGCATGAAACGGTTCTTGCCGCCGGTGGACGCTCCATAAGGAATTCCTTTGAAAACGTGGATGCCCCGGTGGGTGTATCCGCGGACCTTACCGGCCGTGGTCTCGACCAAGTTCTTCGAATCGCTCACCACGATGCGGTCGGTCTCCGCCGCGGCGCGCTTTTCCGGCGGCGCGGCTGTGGCGGAAGTCGCCGCCAGGCCTCCCGCCAGTGCGGTTGTACTCTTCAACCACGACCGGCGACTGCTCTGATTCAGGGACATATCGATCCTCCAGGCACGGTTCGAGACGGCTATCATTCGAATCGAGCTATCCCCTATCGTAGTGCACGGCTTCCGTGCTCGCCAGAGCCCGGCGGAGCATCCGCGCGCTGCTCCGAGCCCGGTGTGCATCCGAACGAGAGCGGAACGTCCGGCCGGCCGGGGGCAGCGTATAATTGGTTACGCGGCTTAGTCATGGGACGTTCGCGGTGAGTTGCCGTGTCCCCCGAGCCCAGTATCCGAAGTAATGAACACATCAGGCATTTTTCCTGAAGGAGCGTCTCACGCGACGGCGCCCGATCTCTGCGAACCAGCGCGGCCGACTTTTGCGGCCTGGGAGGCGGCATGCCCCTGATCAGCATCGTCATCCCGTGCTACCGCCAGGCGCGCTTTCTGGCCCAAGCCGTGCGGAGCGCACTCGGCCAATCGTTTCAGGACGTCGAGGTAGTGGTTGTGGACGACGGTTCGCCCGACGAGCCGATTACGCAACTCGGTGAGCTTGCGCGCGATCCCCGAGTCATCCCGATTCGTCAGGAAAACCGGGGACTGCCGGCGGCGCGCAATGCAGGAATTGATGCCAGCCACGGGGAGTTCCTCGGTTTCCTGGATGCCGATGACTGGCTGGCGCCTGAATTCTGCAAGCGGCTTTACGCGTTGCTCGCGCGCGATGAGGCGTTGGGCTTCGCCTATTGTGACGTGCAGCGGGTGTATGAAGACGGCCGCGACCATCTGCCCATCGAGCGGGACTACTCAGTCGGCAAGAGCCGCCGCGTGGTCAGTGGCGACATTCTGCCCTCGCTCCTGGTTGGAGGCTATTTCACTCCGAATACGGTTCTCATGCCCCGGCGAGTGCTCGACCGGGTTGGGCCGTTCGATCCCAACCTGGGCGGCCATGCCGACTGGGATCTGTGGCTTCGCGTGGCGGCCGCCGGTTTTTCGGTGCGCTACGTCGATGAGAGGCTCGCTTATTACCGCATTCATGGAGAGAACATGAGCGGGAACCTCGAGCACATGCGTGCAACCCAGCTCTTGACGCTGCGGAAGCTGTTCCACGCTT
>CAWJLI010000073.1:0-10157 GCA_963843095.1 Bryobacterales bacterium | reverse complement strand
ACGAATTACGTATTGCTAGTCACCCATTTCGACCTGGCGAACAACTACGGGCCGCCGTATGGCTCGGCGGAAGAGACCTTCGGCCGGGCGATGAAGATGGACCTGGCGGCATACCGCGACGAGCTCATCATTTCCACCAAGGCCGGTTATGACATGTGGCCCGGCCCTTACGGCAACTTCGGCTCGCGCAAGTATTTGCTGGCCAGCCTGGACCAGAGCCTGGGCCGCATGGGCCTCGAGTACGTCGATATCTTTTATCATCACCGGCCGGATCCGGAAACGCCGCTCGAGGAAAGCATGGGCGCGCTCGACCAGGCGGTGCGCTCCGGCAAGGCGCTGTACGCGGGCATTTCCAACTACGGTCCGGAAGACACCGCCAAGGCCGCTCTAATTCTGCGCCGGCAGGGGACGCCATTCCTGATCCACCAGTTCGCCTACTCGATGTTCCGGCGCAAGCCGGAAGAAGGGCTGCTCGATACGCTGCGGCGGGAGGGCGTGGGCGGCATCGCATTTTCCCCGCTGGCGCAGGGGTTGCTCAGCGAACGCTACCTCGGCGGCGGCATCCCAGCCGATTCCCGTGCCGCGCGGCCCAAGGGCTTCCTCAAGCCCAAGGATGTGGACGAGCATCGCGTCGGCCAGGCGCGCGCTCTGAATCGGGTTGCCCAGGCCCGCGGCCAGAGCCTGGCGCAAATGGCGCTGGCCTGGGTGCTGCGCGATGCCTCCGTGACCAGCGCGCTGGTAGGAACCAGCCGCGTCGAGCAGTTGGAGCAGAATGTCGCCACCATTCACAAGCTGGATTTCAGCGCGGAAGAGCTGGCCGCGATCGAGAAGATCCTGGCCGGGTAGGTGTCGTCGGGCAATGGCTGATGTCGTAGCCTGACCGCTCCCTCTGGTCGCGGCTCCAATCGAGCGCGCAAACGGAGCCGGGCCCAGAGGGCACCCCGGAGGGAGCGGTCAGGCTACGAGTCATTGCGCACAAGACCTAAGCCGCCTCAGCGAGATGGCTGCGGCACGCGCGGCTCTTCCCACTGGCCGGTTTCGCCGGCGCGAAAGATGGCGTCGATGACGGCCATGTTGCGCAGCGAATCTTCCAGCGGCACCGGCGGCTGGCCGCCCTCGAGAACGGCGCGCGAGAACAGGTCGCCCTGAATCGTGTACTGATCGCAGGGCGGGATCTCTTCCACGGTGAGGCCGCCGCCCACCAGGTCGCGGCCATCATCGATGCGTAGGCGCGTTACCTCGTTCGCCCCTGGATTAAACGGAATGTCCAGCCAGATGCGGCCCTTGGTGCCCAGGTACAGCGCGCTCTGGTTGGCGGCCGCCTGCGTGCAGCAGGTGAAGACCATATGGCCGGAGGGGTATTCGAGCACCGCCGAGGTCAGCCGGTCGATGCCGTCCAGCTCCGCATCGCGCGCAATGGTCGCCGCCACACGCTTAGGCTCCGCGCCAAACACCATGCGCGAGGTCTTGATCGGATAGCAGCCGATGTCCAGCAGTGCGCCGCCGCCCCAGGCGCGAACATGGCGGACGTTCTTGGGGTCCCGGTTGAAATAGCAAAACGAGCTCAGGCCCGACCGCAGTTCGCCGATGCGGCCGCCGCGCACCAGTTCCACCAGGCGCGTCCATTGCGGGTGCGTGCGAACCATGAACGCCTCGCCGATGACGACGCCGGTGCGGTCGCGCGCGGCGATCAGTTCCAGCGTTTCGGCCGCGCTCATCGCCACCGGCTTCTCGCACAGCACGTGTTTGCCGGCTTCGGCGGCGCGAATGGACCAGGGCACGTGCAAGTGGTTCGGCAGCGGATTGTAAATCGCGTCAATCTCTGGATCGGCGAGCAGCTCCTCGTACGAGCCATAAGCCTTGGCAATGCCCAACTCGCGCGCCGCCTTCTCCGCTCGAGCAAGTTCGCGCGACGCGATGCCGGCCATTTCGCAGTTCTCGCCGTGTTGCATGGCGGGAATCACTTTCCTGACGGCGATATTCGCCACGCCGAGCACGCCCCAACGTACTTTTTTCATGCCCTTGATTTTAACCTCTCCGTCGGTTTCCCGTGGGCATTGCGCTACATTGAAATCGATGGTGCGCTTGCTCACCGGGTTGCTGCTGGTCTGGGCCGCGATGGCGGCCGGCCGCGAGACCATCATTTTCGACACCGATTCCGGCCTGTTCGGCGACGATGGCGCGGCGCTGGTGATGTTGATGCGAAGCCCGCAGCGCGTCAATATCGCGGGCATCACGGTGGTCGCGGGCAACGTCTGGCCGGGGCAGGGAAGCGAGTATATGTTCCACATCCTCGACCTGCTGAAGCGGCCACAGCCGCCGCTCTACGCCGGAGCCGAGGCGCCGCTGATCCACACCGCCGCCATGGCGCACGAGTACGCCCGCCGCTGGGGCGCGCTCGAATTCGCTGGTGCGTTCGACGACGATCCGGCGGTGGTGAAGCCGGCTCCCGGCACCAAACTCACCGGCCGCAAGCCACGCGAAAGCGCGGTCGACTTCATCATCTCCACCATCGAGCGCCAGCCGGGCGAGGTGACTTTCCTCGAGCTTGGTCCGATGACCAACCTGGCGCTGGCGCTGCGCATGCGGCCCGACATCGAAACCAAAATCAAGCGGCTGGTCTTCATGGGCGGCAACGTGCACGTGCCGGGCAACGCCTCCTCCATGGCGGAATTTAATTTCTGGTTCGATCCCGAGGCCGCGCAGATCGTGCTGCGCTCGCGCATTCCGCAAAAGGTGATGTTCGGGCTGGATATCTGCAATACGGCGCCGATCCGGAAAGCCCAATTCGACCGCATCGCCAACGCGCACACGCCCATCAGCGACCTGTTCCGCGAGGATCTCGGCCACCGCTATCCGGGCTTTCTCGAACGCCCGTCAGCCACCGGCTACCTGTGGGATTCGCTGGCCGCGGCGTGGCTGCTCGATTTCGGCTTCGTCACCAAATCGGAGGCCGGCTACCTGGACGTGCTGACGGCGTGGGGCAAGTTCTACGGCTCGACGGTTGCGCTGGACCGGCGCGTGGCGCCGAATGCCACGCCGGTGACCCAGATGCTGGCGCTCGATTTCGACCGCGTGTTCGGGCTGTACCAGGATCTGCTGACGCGCAAAGAGTAACGGCCGGGGAAACCCGACTCTGCGATAGCTTCGCGACAGCTCCCTGCGGTCGCGGCGCCGAAACGCACAGGAACGCATCGGAGCCGCGACCAAAGGGAGCGGTCGGTTTGACTGGGTCTTCGACCGACAGATCAGATTGTATCCAAAGGACCGCTCCCTCTGGTCGCGGCTCCGTTCGGAAGTGCGACATCTCCACAGGTCCTTATCGCGCAAAACCGGCGAGCAGTTTCGCCAGCGCATCCGGTGACGCGCTCAGCGTTGCCGTCACATCGCGGCCGGAGCGCGCAATCCGCACGCCACCGAGCAACCGGGCGAGGTCGGGCCGATGGATCTCGGCTTCTCCCGCCAGTGAAAGGAACCCGCGCAACCGCTCTTCCAATCGCTCGGCCGATTCCGCGGTGCGCCCGCGCGCGGCGAATCGCAGTGTGGCCGAGTCGCCCAGGTCCAACGCCGCGCCGGCGAAATCGGCATCTTGCAAAAGGACGTTCAGATTGGCCAGATTGCCGCTGAGGGGCAGCGCCGTTCCGCCGCGAACCGCCAGCCAGATGGCGCTCCGCGCGCCGATTTCGGAACCGTAATCGATCAGGCCGGGTGCGCCGGTATGCCCCACCTGGTGCTGCGCGACTGCGGACAAAATGCGGCCTGTCGAGCCGGACACAGCGAGGCCCGGTTCGATTGCGTTCGCGCCCGGCGGAGGAGTCTTGAAAAGCCCGCGCTCGACGATCAGCAGCTCGCTCGCGTTCCAGGCGACCAGCAGCTTCGAAGCGTTGCTGTAGCGCTCCAGCAGATCGCGCGCGGAAGGTCCCATGCCGGAAACGAACGGCGAAGTGCGCAAGCGATCCAGGTCGGCGCCGGCCAGCGCTACCGTGTCGCCGGTGATGCAGGACGCCATGCCGGCGTCCACCACTGACGGCGGGCTCTGCTTGCAGGCAATGCCGGCCGCGAAGGCGAGCAGGGCGGAAGCCAGCAGCAGACGTGGCGCAAGCAGTCCCGCGCGGCGCATCGGCATTCGTCCCGACGTTTCTTGCCGCGAATCGAAGAAAAGCCGAGATAACTCTCGGCTCAGCAGGCTGGACAGCCCCGGATGGTGCACGGGCAAGCTGCGCCACGACATTCTTGCGGGGCGCGCCACGCTAGCCCAGGCCGGCCAGCTTGTTGAGGCCGTCGACATAGGCTTTGGCGCTGGCCTCGATGACATCGGTCGAGGCACCGCGGCCGACGGCCCGCTTGCCAGCCATCTCGAGTTGCACGGTGACTTCGCCGATGGCCTCGGTGCCGCTGGTCACGGCGCGGATGTCGTAGCGCAGCAGCTTTACTTTCGTGTTGGTGACCGCAGTGATCGATTTGTAGACTGCGTCCACCGGGCCATCGCCGATGGAAGCGCCCTCCCGCGTTTCCTCGCCGATGCGCAAGCGCACGGTGGCGGTGGGGATGGCCGACGTGCCGCTGTAAACGTGCATGTATAAGAGCTGATAGGTCTCGGTGACCGGATGCAGTTCGTCGTGCAGAATGGCGATCAGGTCCTCGTCGAAGACTTCCTGCTTTTTGTCGGCCACCGCCAGAAAGCGCTGATAGGTCTGGTCCAGTTCTTCCTTCGAAAGCTCGTATCCGAGCTTGGCGAGCCGGTCACTCAGGCCGTGACGGCCTGTGCGCGCGGTCAGCACCACTCGGCTTTCGTCGAAGCCCACGTCCTCGGGCCGCATGATTTCGTAGGTCTCGCGGTCCTTGAGAAATCCGTCGACGTGAATTCCGGAGCTGTGCGAAAACGCGTTGGCGCCGATCACGGCTTTGTTGGCGGGAACGGCCATTCCGAGCGAATCGGCCACCAGGCGGCTGGTGCGGTGGAACTCGCGGGCGTCGATATTGGTGCGCACGCCGAAATAGTCGGCGCGGGTGCGCAGGGCCATCACCACCTCCTCGATGGCGGCGTTGCCGGCCCGTTCGCCGACACCGTTGATGGTTCCTTCCACCTGGCGCGCGCCGTTGCGGATGCCTGCCAGCGCGTTGGCCACCGCCAGCCCGAGGTCGTCATGGCAATGCACGCTGATAACGGCTCTGGCGATGTTGGGCACGTTTTCGCGGATGCCCTTAATCAGGTTGCCGAATTGCTCCGGTACCGCGTAGCCGGTGGTATCGGGTATGTTGACGACCGTGGCGCCGGCATCGATTACGGCCTCGAGCATGGCGAAGAGGTAAGCGGTATCCGCGCGGCCGGCGTCTTCGGCATAAAACTGGACGTCGTCCGTAAATCGCTTCGCCAGTTTCACCGCTTCCACGCCCAGTTCCAGAATGCGCGCCCGCTTTTCCTCCAGGGTGCGGCCGTAGCGTTCGTCGCGGAACTTTCCCATGATGTGGATATCGGAAGAGCCGATTCCGGTGTGGATGCGCGGACGCGCGGCCTTATCGAGCGCCGCGCCGCAGGCCTCGATATCGCTCGCGACGGCGCGCGACAGGGCGCAGACGATGGGGCCCTGAATCTCCCGCGAAATCTGCTGCACGGCGGCAAAATCGTCCGGCGAAGAAGCGGGGTAGCCGGCTTCGATCACGTCGACATTCAGGCGGGCCAGTTGCCGGGCCACCGTCAGCTTGTCCCGGCTCCCCAGGCGCGTGCCGGCGGCTTGCTCGCCATCGCGCAAAGTGGTATCGAAAACCGCAACCAGATCGGACATCGGAAACTCCTCGACCATCAAAACGGATTAGTACCTCCGATGTTAGCAAAAGGGACTGTTATTGCGGCCATCGGGCTTGTTATGGAACAGTCCGTTCCATCGCAACTTGACCGCTCCCTATGGTCGCGGCTCCGAAGCTTATCCGCGCATAAGCATTTCAAATAGGTCGCCGCCGGCGCGCTTGGTTACACTTGAGTTCGCGAGTTTACCAGTGGTTCGCCTTAGTTATGCGTGTGGGGCGGTTGTGCCCCTGCTTGAGAAAACGATTTCGCAGGCGCTGCACGATGCTGCCGCGAAATTCCCCGACCGCGATGCGCTGATCGTGCGTCATCAGAACATCCGGCTGACGTGGCGCGAGATGGATGCGGAGGCTACGCGCGTGGCGCGCGGGCTGGCCGGACTCGGCCTGCGGCCGGGCGATCGCGCCGGCATATGGGCCAGCAACTGCGCCGAGTGGGTGCTGTTGCAGCACGCCGCGGCGCGCTCCGGCGTGGTGCTGGTCAACGTCAACCCGGCGTATCGCTCCTATGAGCTGCGCTACGTGCTGCGCAAGTCCCGGATCCGCGCCCTGTTCCTGCACGAGAAGGATGCGCGCGCCAGCTATCGCGACATTCTGGAGGAATCGCGCGCCGGCGAAACGCTGGAGCTGGAGCACGTCGTCTGGCTGGGCACCGATTCGTGGGAGGCCATGCTGGCCGGCGGCGCCGACTTCAACGAGCGCGCCGCTCAACCGCACGACGTGGCCAACATCCAGTACACCTCGGGCACCACGGGATCGCCCAAGGGCGTCATGTTGACGCACCACAACCTGCTCAACAACGGGGCGGGGATGGCGATGGGTCTCAAGGCCACCGAACAGGATCGCATCTGCGCGCCGGTGCCGCTGTACCATTGTTTCGGCTCGGTGATCGGGTCGATGGTCTCGCTATCGAGCGGCGCGGCACTGATTCTTCCTTCGCCGCAATTCGATGCGCGCGCCACGCTCGAAGCCGTCCACGCTGAGCGCGCCACCGCGCTCTACGGCGTCCCGACGATGTTCATCGCGCAATTGACGCACCCCGAGTTCGATCGCTTCGATCTCACCAGCCTGCGCACGGGCGTGATGGCCGGCGCGCCATGCCCGATCGAAACCATGCGCCGCGTGGTGGAGCGCATGCACGTGCCAGAGTTGACCATCGTTTACGGGCAGACCGAAACCTCGCCCGGGCTGACCATGTCGGCCGCGGACGATCCGCTGGAGCTGCGCGTCACCACGGTGGGCAAGCCGCTGCCCAATACGGAGATCCAGATTGTCGATCCGCGGACAGGCACGCATCTGCCGATCGGCGAGCAGGGCGAGCTCTGCGCGCGCGGCTACATGGTCATGAAGGGCTACGACCAGGACCAGGCGGCGACCGAAGCCGTGATCGATTTCGAAGGCTGGCTGCACACCGGCGACTTGGCCGCTATGCGGCCCGACCATTACTTCAGCTTCAGGGGGCGGGCCAAGGACACCATCATTCGTGGCGGCGAAAACATTTACCCGCGCGAAGTGGAGGAATTCCTGCACACCCACCCCGCCATTGCCGACGTTTACGTGGTGGGCCTGCCCGATGCCAAGCTGGGCGAAACCGTGCTGGCGTGGATTCAACTCGCACCCGGCGCCACGGCTACCGAAGAGGAAATCCGTAATTTCTGCCGCGGCAAAATCGCGTACTTCAAAATCCCCCAGTTCATCCGTTTCGTCGATAGCTTCCCCATGACGGTCACCAAGAAAGTGCAGAAGTTCCTCATGCGGGAGCAGGAGATCCGCGAGCGCGGTCTGGAAGATGTAGCGCGCGAAGCAACGGCTTAGGTGGGCGTGCTTTAAAGCGTGCCCGCCCTTACTGGACAGCTTTCAGAATCTCCGGGACCTTGACGGGAGTGACCTGGTCATCGGGGATGCCACCGATGCGCGCCAGTATCGTCGCGGCGAAACCTGCGTGGCCCCAGTCCCGCCATTGCGCCATTTCGCGCAACGGCTGGAGCGCGCCGGCGCCCAGCGCACTGAGCACGGCGGGGTCATGCGATTTCGAGAGCGCGAGAAACAAAGCGCTGGCCTTGTTGCGGTCGGTCCAGACCAGCGAGTGGAGAATCGGCACGAAGCGCGCGGCGGGAATACGTCTGGTCACTTCCGGTCCGAGATTGCAAAGGACCTCCAGCGCGCGGATCGCATTATTGCGCACGTCCTCGTCCGAATCGAACGAAGCCCGCACCAGCGCGGCGATCTGTTCGGGAGACTGTTCCGCATAGCCCAGCACTTCGGCCGCTTCGGCGCGCTCGCGGGCATCGCGCGAGGTTTCCAGCACCCGGTACGTGGTCGCCGGGTTGGCGCGGACCCAATCGCGGAGTTTGAGCTGATCGCCGCGTGCCTCGGGGTTCTTCATCAGCGCGTAGCCCTCGCTATCGTCCTCCCGCGAATCGCCTTTCTTGGTTGCAGCTATGGTGTCTTTTTCCAATTGGACAAAAAGCCGGTGCGCTTCTTTGGGCAGCTTGAGTTCGCCAGTAGGCTCGGGGTTGTAGGGCACTGGTGGAGCGTCCGGCACGGCGAGGCCGACGAAGACGGTCGAGCGCCCGTCCTCCAGGCAACAGACCCTGGTGACTTTGGCGGCTGCTCGGCCGGTGGCCTTCACCAACGCCTCTTCCGCCGCCTGGTTCACTTCCTTTGACGGGACGGCATCGCCCTCTTTGAATGCCAGCACCGCACGTAGTTGCGCGGGGTCAATCTGCCCATAGCCATAGAAATCGATGATGGCGATCTTCTCCGAGGCGGGCTGGGCGGAAGCCGAGGCAGCCAGGACGATGACCGAGAGTGCACCAATCTGGACGCGCATCCTTCAGCTATTCTGACGCAGAACGAACGCTAATTGCTGGCCGCGAGCGGAGCGCCAGCTTGATTTGACCGCGGCGGATAGCTCAAGAACCACTGCACTGAATTTCCGAAATCAGGCAACAGTAAACGTTGTATACCGGTCCGGAAGCCGGGAGCTAGAATAGGTACTCCAGCTTGTATTTCCGCGGCTTCAGGATGGAGATCCATCGGGCCAGTGACGGTTTCGACTGGTGAAACTCGGACTGAACATGAATAATCCGAAGTTGAAGGTCGCATTTCTCGTTGGCAGCGATAATCCCCCCACCAGGCTCAGCATCGAAGCGGTGTGCCGCTCGCAGGGCGTCGAACCAGTCGGCGTGCTGCTGGACACCGGAGTTGTCCCGTTCCAGCGGCGTCTCAAGAACCTGTCCCGGAACATTCGAGCCAACGGCTGGCGGTACCTTGCATTCAGAGTCGTCGAAGCGGTTCGTAGGCTGACTGACACCGCAGTGGAGAATTCCGCCGTCGCCCGTGCGGAAGTAATGAGGGTTCTCAGAGAGGCATTTCCCGAGAAGTGTTTTTCTCTGGCGGACCTGGGGGCCAGGTACGGCATGAAAGTTCATGCCGTGGGAGACTTGAACGGCGCCAACGCGGTTCGCGCGTTGAGCGAATGCGGCGCCGACTTGGGCATCGTGCTGGGAACCCGCATTCTGAAGCCCGGCACGTTTGGCGTACCGCGAATGGGGTGCATAAACCTCCATAAGGGCAGGGTGCCGGAGTATCGAGGCATGCCGCCTGGGTTTTGGGAGCTTTACGATGGGGCATCGTCGGCCGGCATCACCGTGCACTTTGTCGACAAGGGTCTGGATACCGGCGATATCGTTGCCACCAGCACAGTACCCATCGTGGGGACCGACACGCCGGAAAGCCTCGTGGAAAGACTGCACGAGGAAGGTGCGCGCCTGCTCGCCTCGGTGGTTTCGACAATCCGCAGCGGGAATGCGAGTCCGCAACCCCGCGACAGGTTGCCCATCAAGCCCCGGACCAGGCCAACCAGAAAGGAGATCGCTTCGCTTCGGCGGCGGCTACCGCATTGGAAACGCCGGGGAGATGTTTCGACAATTCTGCGGAATTTGTATCTCCTGATTGTCTACTACGGTGGCGTCTACTCCATCGTCCGCCAATACCACCGTCTGCGGCGTCGGTCAAGGGGTGCGATCTACTTATACCACCGAGTCAATGACTATTCGAAGGACATACTGACTGTGGATACCACGACCTTCGCCGCTCAGTTGCTGGCGATCTCCAGCCGCTATCCGTTCTCCTCGACGGTCCACTTAGTCGATTGCGTCCGCAACAGGAAACCGTTCCAGCCGACGACTGTCGCCATCCACTTTGACGATTGTTATCGGGACATTTTGACGAACGGCGCACCCATCATGAAAGCGTTGGGTATTCCGGCGTGCGCCTTCATTAGTAGCGGCTTCGTTGACACTAACCGGACTTTTGCTCACGACGCTGCGAAGTACCCTTTCACTTAC
>CAWJLI010000072.1:0-47641 GCA_963843095.1 Bryobacterales bacterium | reverse complement strand
ATTGAGGGGCTCGAGCAACGCGGCCTGGTAACGCGATATCTCGATGGCCGAGGACACATCACGCTCATCGATCTCACGGATCGCGGCCGGAGAAAGCCGCCGTGCTCGCCGTCCGCCGCTTCCTCAAGGTCGTTAGCGACCTGGCGGGAGATATCGGCTCGGCGAACGGAAACGCAACAATCGAGACCTGCGAGCAAATCGAGGAAAGTGCCGCAGTGCCGGCTCCCTGAGCCGCAATCGGCGCCTTTCATTTCTGGTCTGCCATCCACTCCGGAATCGAGCCCGATCGAGCCGGCTTATTCCGGGCCAGCATAAATCCCCTGCGCGCAAGGCATTTCCGGTCGTTGCCTGGGAAACTTATACTAATGCCATGAACCAACCGAATATTTCAGCCGTCGCGCCTGGGGACGCCGCGAACAGCGGAAACAATACATCGCCTGAAGTGTCCGCCGAGGCGAACATAGCCCATTACAGCGGGGGAGACGTGCTGAAGGTCCCGGCGTGGGTGATTGTCCTTGAGGTTGTCGCGCTCGCGGCGATCTCCTATTTCGTCTACAATTTCGCCCCTGTGTTCGAGCACAACCGGACACTGCCGCACTTTTGACTGACAGCGCGGCTCAACCCGGCGTCGACGGCCCCCGACAGCCTCGGTCCGAGGTGCAGGGTGACATCATCAATGCATCGGTCAGGAGGGAGAACACGACCAAGAGTGGGGTGACGTGGAAGGGAGGATGCGTGGGGCGAGTGCGCATGATCAGCAGCCCCGTCGCGAAGCTCCCCGCGGTTTGTGCCGGTGCGTGGAAACGCCGATGGCCACCGAAAGCGTCACCGAAAACTCGCGGAACAGGCGGCCCACCACGCCGCCCATCATCAGCAGCGGCAGGAAAACCGACACCAGCGAAATGCTGATCGTCATCACCGTGAAGCCGATTTCCTTGGCTCCCTTGAGGGCAGCCGCAAAGGGCTTCATTCCCATTTCCAGGTAGCGGGTGATGTTTTCGATCACCACGATGGCGTCATCCACCACGAAGCCGGTCGAAATGCACAGCGCCATCAGCGACAGGTTGTCCACGCTGTACCCCAGCAGGTACATGACGCCGAAGGTGCCGATGAGAGAAACGGGGACGGCCACGCTGGGGATGAACGTGGTGCGCGGGCTGCGCAGAAACAGGAACACCACCAGAATCACCAGCAGGATGGAGATGATCAGCGTGCGCTCCACGTCGCGCACCGATGCCCGGATGGTGGTGGTCTGATCCATCGCCACGGTCACGTCGATGGCCTGCGGAATCGAGGCCTTCAACTGCGGGAGGGTTGCGCGAATCCGGTCCACGGTATCGATAATATTGGCGCCGGGCTGGCGAAAAATCACCAACAGCACGCTGGGCTTGCCGTTCAGGTAGCCGGCGTTGCGCAGGTCCTCCACCGAATCCACCGCCTCGCCCACGTCGGCGATACGCAGCGCCGTCCCGTTGTGGTAGGCGATGACCATGGGCTGGTAATCGGCCGCCTTGAATATCTGGTCGCTGGCGCCCACCTCCCACATCCTGAAGCCGTCGGAAAAGTGGCCTTTCGGGGTGTTGGTGTTGGCGCCATTCAGGATGGTGCGCACCTGCTCGAGGCCGACGCCGTAGTTGGACAGTGCGTCCGGATTGAGCTCGATGCGCACGCCGGGCAGCGCGCTGCCGCCCACGAAAACCTGTCCCACTCCCGGAACCTGCGACAGTTTCTGCGCCATGATGCTGGAGGCCGCGTCGTACATGGCGCCCTTATCCAGAATGCTGGAGGTCAGCGCCAGCATGAAGATGGGCGCATCGGCCGGATTCACCTTGCGGTAATTCGGGTTGGAGGGCAGGTTGGTCGGCAAGTAGCCGCGGGCGGCGGCGATGGCGGCCTGCACGTCGCGCGCGGCTGCGTCGATGTTGCGGTTCAGGTCGAATTGCAGGGTGACGCCGGTGCGAGCCGAGGCCGCTCGACGAAGTCATCTCGGTGACCGACGCGATGCGGCCGAACTGGCGCTCCAGCGGCGTGGCCACGGAAGTAGCCATGGTCTCCGGGCTGGCCCCCGGCAGGTTTGCGCCCACGTTCACGGTGGGAAAGTCCACCTGCGGCAGCGGCGACACCGGGAAGCAGCCGGAACGCCACGCTGCCAGCCAGGGCGATCGCGACCAGCAGCAGCGTGGTGGCAACCGGCCGGCGGATGAATGGCTCGCAGATATTCATGGCTTACCGCGCCGCCACCGGCTGTGGCCGGCCTCCGCCTGGCGCTCGCTCTTGTGCGAGAAACGCCGCGCCAGCCGGTCGAACCAGAGGTAGATCACCGGCGTCGTATAGAGCGTCAGCATCTGGCTGAAGATCAGGCCGCCGATGATGGTGATGCCGAGCGGCCGGCGCAGTTCCGACCCGGTGCCGGTGCCGAAGGCCAGCGGAACGCCCGCCAGCAGCGCCGCCATGGTGGTCATCATGATGGGCCGGAAACGCAGCAGGCAGGCCTGGTAAATGGCCTCCTCGCGGCGGCATGCCCTCCTTGCGCTCGGCGTCCAGCGCGAAATCGATCATCATGATGGCGTTCTTCTTCACGATCCCGATCAGCAGCACGATGCCGATCAGCGCGATCACGCTGAAGTCGCTGTGGCAGATGTTCAGCGCCAGCAGCGCGCCCACGCCCGCCGAGGGAAGAGTGGACAGGATGGTGACGGGGTGAATGTAGCTTTCGTACAGCACGCCCAGCACGATGTACACCGTCACCAGCGCCGCCAGAATCAGCACCCATTCATTAGCCAGCGCCGCCTGAAAGGCCTGCGCGCTGCCTTGAAACGCGGCTTGAATGCTGGCCGGCAGGCCCAGTTGGTCCTTCAGCCGGTTCACCCCGTTCACCGCGTCGCCCAGCGAAGCGCCGGGCGCGAGGTTGAAGGAAAACGTCACCACCGGGAACTGGCCCTGATGGTTGACGGTGATGGGCACGGAGGTCAACTCCACCCGGCTGAAGGCGCTCAGCGGCACCTGGCCGCCGGTCGGAAAGACGCTGGCCGAGGCGATCGGCGCGCCGAACACGGCGCTCGATCCAGCCGTCGAATTGGCGTTGGCCGCAGTGCTGGCGGAGGCGCCGGGCGCCAGGTTGGAGGGTCCGCTGGCGACGGCGGCGCTCGAAGACCCTCCCGAGACCACCCCCGTCGACCCCGAAGGATAGCCAGTGCCGGTGCGGATGTACAGCTCGTTCAGGTTTTCGCGGGTTGCGCGCGAATTCCCGGGCCACCTCCAGAATCACGTGGTATTGGTTCAACTGCGTGAACATGGTGGAGACTTCCCGCTGGCCATAGGCGTCGTACAGCGTCTGGTCGATGGTGGAGGGCGTGATGCCGACCCGCGCCGCGGTGTCCCGGTCGAATACCACGCTCGCCCGCAGTCCTTGCACCTGTTGGTCGCTGGCAACGTCGATCAGATCGGGCAGCCGCTTCATGCCCTCCAGCATGCGCGGAGCGTAGACGTTCAGTTCGTCCGGGCTGGGATCTTCGAGCGTGTACTGAAACTGGGTGCGGCTCACGCGGTCGTCCACGCTGATATCCTGCACCGGCTGCATGAACAGCGTGATGCCGGCCACCTTTTCCAGCTCCGGCTGCAGGCGCCGGATCACGTCGCTGGCAGAGCCGTCGCGCTGCTCGAGCGGCTTCAGGTTGATGAGCACACGCCCGCTGTTCAAAGTGGTATTGGTGCCGTCGATGCCGATGAACGACGACAGGCTGTCCACCGCCGGGTCTTTCAGAATCACGCCGGTGAGCGATTGCTGCAGCCGCGACATCTCGCCGAACGACACCGTCTGCGCGGCTTCGGAAACTCCCTGGATCACACCCGTATCCTGGATCGGAAAAAAGCCCTTCGGAATATAGATGAACTGCAACACCGTGATCACCAGGGTGGCGATGGCGACCAGCAGTGTGATGGTCTGGAACCGCAGCACGAATCGCAGGGTCTTGCCGTAGAAGGCGATCACCGCGTTGAAGGCGTACTCGGACTTGCGGTAGAACCAGCCCTGCCGCGCCTCGGGAGTGTGCTTCAGCAGCTTGGAGCACATCATCGGCGTGAGCGTGAGCGACACCACCGCCGAAACCAGGATGGTCACCGCCAGCGTCACGGCGAACTCGCGGAACAGGCGGCCCACGATGTCGCCCATGAACAGCAGCGGAATCAGCACCGCGATCAGCGAGATGGTCAGCGACACGATAGTGAAGCCGATCTGCGCCGAGCCTCGTAACGCGGCCTCCAGCGCACTCTCGCCTTCCTCGATGTAGCGGGCGATATTCTCGATCATCACGATCGCGTCGTCCACCACGAAGCCCGTGGAAATGGTCAGCGCCATCAGGGTCAGGTTGTTCAGGCTGTACCCCAGCAGGTACATCACGCCGAAGGTACCCACCAGCGAAAGCGGCACCGCGACACTGGGGATCACCGTGGCGGCCAGGTTGCGCAAAAACAGGAAGATCACCATCACCACCAACGCCACTGTCAGCATCAGCTCCAGTTGCACATCCTCGACCGAGGCGCGGATGGTGTTGGTGCGGTCCGTCAGGATGGTCACGTCCACCGACTTGGGCAGCGAGGCGGTGAGCTGCGGCAGCAGCCCCTTGATGCGGTCCACCACCGAGATGATGTTGGCGCCGGGTTGCCGCTGGATGTTCATGATCACCGCGGGCGTGCGGTTCATCCACGCCGCCTGGCGCAGGTTTTCCGCCTCGTCTTTCACCACCGCCACATCGGAGAGCTTGATCGGTGCGTTGTTGCGGTACGCGATGACCAGCGGCTTATAGTCGGCGCTCGAAAGCAACTGGTCGTTGGCGCCGATCTGGAAGGACTGGTGCGGCCCGTCGAAATTTCCCTTGGCCAGGTTGACGTTGGCGGCCAGAATCGCGCTGCGCAGATCCTCCAGGTTCATCCCGTAGGAGGCCATCTGCGTCGGATTGGCCTGGATGCGCACCGCCGGCTTCTCGCCGCCGCTGATGCTCACCAGTCCCACCCCGGCCAGTTGCGAAATCTTCGGCGCCAGGCGCGTGTCCGCCAGGTCCTCCACCTTGGTCAGCGGCATCGTCTTGGAAGATAGCGCCAGAGTCAGGATGGGCGCGTCGGCGGGGTTGGTCTTGCTGTAAATCGGCGGCGCGGGAAGGTCGGCGGGCAGGAAGGTGCCCGAGGCGTTGATGGATTGCTGCACCTCCTGCTCGGCCACGTCGATGTTCAGGTTGAGGTTGAATTGCAGGGTGATGACCGAGCTGCCGTCGGAACTGGTCGACGTCATCTGCTGCAAGCCGGGCACCTGGCCGAACTGGCGTTCGAGCGGCGCCGTGACCGACGAGGCCATCACGTCCGGACTGGCGCCCGGGTAGAACGTCGCCACCTGAATGGTGGGGTAGTCCACTTCCGGCAGCGCCGATACCGGCAATTGCTTGTACGCGACCGCGCCCGCAAGCAGGATGCCCACCATCAGCAGCGAAGTTGCGACCGGACGAAGAATGAATGTCCGGGACGGGCTCACTGCGCGTTCCCTCTGCCGGCCTTTCCCGCGCCGCCGCGGCCACTTCGCCCGCCTTGCCCGCCCTGTCCGCCGCGTCCGCCGGCAGGCTGCTCTCCGGCGATGGTGGCAACCACTTTGCTGCCTTCGTTCAGCTTGTCGACGCCCTGCATCACCACCACGTCGCCCGGGCTAAGGCCCGACACCACTTCGGTTTGATCGCCTTCGGAAGTGCCGGCCGTGATGTTGCGCACGGTCACGGTGGAATCCGGCTTCACCAGGTAAACGTACTTGTTGTCGCTCGTGATTTGCACCGCGCCGTTGGGAATCAGCACCACGCCGTGCTTTTGTTCCACCAGCAGCCGCACGTTGACGAATTGGTTGGGGAACAAAGCGTAGTCCTTGTTCGGGTAGATCGCCCGCAGGCGCAGTGTGCCGGTAGTCTGATCGATCTCGTTATCGATGGTCGCCAACATGCCCGTGGCGTACCTCTTGCGCGGGTCGCTGAACGTTCCGGCGTCGCGGTCCCAGGCTTCGACCAGCAATTGCTGGCCGGCGCGGTAGCGGCTCAGCACGGTTGCAGCTTGTCCTCGGAGATGGTGAAGACGACGCTGATCGGCTGAACCTGGGTGATGACCACCAGTCCCGCCGGCATCCGAGGCGTGTACGATGTTGCCGGCGTCCACCAGACGCAAACCGACGCGCCCGGTGATGGGCGACGCGATGTGGCAGTAGACCAGGTTGAGCTTAGCCGCATCGATCTGGCCCTGGTCCGTTTTGACCACCCCTTCTTCCTGCGCCACCAGCGCCTTCTGCGTGGCATATTGTTGCTCGGGGATGGCGTTCTGCTTCAACAGCCCCGCATAACGGCTGAGATCCACGTTGGCGTTGTCCAGCAGCGCCTGGTCGCGGCCCAGTTGGCCTTCGGCCTGCTCCAGCGCAACCTGATAGGGGCGGGTGTCGATCTCCACCAACGGCGCGCCCTGCTGCACGATATCGCCTTCTTTGTACTTCACTTCCATCAACTGGCCATCCACACGGCTTTTGATGGTGACCGTGCTGAGGGAGGTGACATTTCCAAGCGCTTCCAGGTAAACGGAAATATCGCCCTTCTTGGCGCGTGCGGCGACCACCGGGGCGATGCCGGCGCCGCGGCCGCCTCTGCCTCCAGCACCGGCTGTGGGAGGCGCATTGCCCGTGCCGGGGTTGCCGCCGGCGCCCGACTTGGGCCAGTAATAGTAGGCCGCTGCCGCTGCAATCAGGAGCGCCAACAGCCAGAGCCAGCCCTTGCCGGAACGACGCTTTTGCGGAGCTTCTTCCGGTTGCCGTGGAGGAGCGCCAATCACCGGCGCGGAGGAGGTTGATTCACTCATCGAACGCTCAATCTTTCGGCGGCCCAGTGGGAGGCACGCTTCGTCATCAGATTCAAGTACACCATTTCACAAATCGGCCCGCCCGATCTTTGTAACTGCCGTGGAGACCGGGCATGCCCCGCCTGCCATTCACCAACATAGCGCTATGGGCAGAAACACAAAGATAGCATCGGGTCGCTTTCGCTGCTTGAGATGGCGATAGAACACCCTGGCGAGGTTACCCTGAAACGCCATGGCCCTTTTGAGCCAGCCATAGGTGGGGCATGCTTTAGCTTGCCAACGCCCGCCTGCGGGCGCGTTTTTTCGTAGGTCCCGCAGCGGGTAATATGAACTACATGCGAATCCTTGCCGCCCTGCTGCTGGCTGGTTGCGCCGCCGCACAGCCCCCTTTCACTCTCGACCGCGTTTTGAGCGCCGCCTTTCCCTCCGGGCTCACCGCATCTCCCGCGGGGGGCAAATTCGCCTGGGTGGAAAACGCGCGCGGCGTGCGCAACATCTGGGTAGCCGAAGCGCCGCGTTACCAGGCGCGCCAGATCACTGCCTACACCCAGGACGACGGCTATGAATTGACCGGCCTGGCTTGGACGCCGGCCGGCGATGCGGTCGTCTACACGCGCCTCGATGGCACGAACCGCGCCGGTGAGTATCCGAATCCCGCGCTCGATCCGAAGGGCACTGAGCAGGACGTCTGGCTGGTGAGCCTCTCGGGAACCGCACCACGTAAGATCGGCGAAGGCGATTCGCCCGCCGTGGCGCCGCGTGACGGCCGTATCGCATGGATTCATAAGGGCCAGCTCTGGTTGGCGCCGGCCGATGGCACTGCGCCGGGCGCCGCTCTCAAGACCCGCGGCCAGTGCACCGGCCCGGTCTGGTCGCCCGATGGAACGCGCGTCGCGTTTGAGAGCGCGCGCGGCGACCACGGCTTCATCGGCGTTTACGATACGGCGTCAGCTACCTTGCGCTACCTCGACCCCAGCACCGATCAGGACATCCAGCCCGCCTGGTCATCCGACGGCCGCAACGTCGCCTTCATTCGCATTCCATCCACGGGCGTGCGCGGCCCGCGCGAGCCCCGCCGCGCCGGCGAGCCCTGGTCCATCCGCGTCGCCTCCGCCGAAACCGGCGAGGGCCGCGAAGTCTTCCGCGCCCGCCCAGGCCCCGGCAGCGCGTCCCGCGAAATCACTGCCGTCAGCCAGATTCTTTGGGCCGGATCGCTCCTGGTTTTTCCCTGGGAGGCGGATGGCTGGACGCACCTCTACTCGATTCCCGCCGCCGGTGGCGATCCGCTGCTGCTCACGCCCGGCGCGTTTGAAGTGGAGGAAGTTGCCCTGGCGCCGGACGGCCGCGCAGTCTTTTTCAATTCTAATCAGGGCGATATCGACCGCCGCCATCTTTGGAAAGTCGCGGTTTCGGGCGGTGCGCCGGAACCGGTCACGCAGGGTGATGGCATTGAATGGGCTCCCGCGCCGGCTGCCGACGGCGCGCTCGGGTTTCTACGCTCCGATGCGCAACACCCCGCCCACGCCGCCATCCGCATCGGCACCGACGTCCGCGACCTGCATCCGGAATCTATCCCGGCCGATTTCCCCATCGGCCAGATGGTGACGCCGCAGCAGGTGATTTTCTCGAGCGCCGATGGCCTCGCCATCCACGGACAGCTTTTCCTTCCGCCGAACCGGAAACCCGGCAGCCGCGCACCCGCCGTGGTTTTCTTTCACGGCGGCTCGCGGCGCCAGATGCTGCTCGGCTGGCATTACATGTATTACTACGTGAACTGCTACGCGCTGAACCAATACCTCGCTAACAGCGGTTTCGTGGTGCTGTCGGTGAATTACCGCAGCGGCATCGGCTATGGCCTGGATTTCCGCGAAGCGCTGCGCTACGGCCCTTCCGGCGGCAGCGAGTATAACGACGTGCAGGGCGCCGGCGTGTACCTGCGTTCGCGCGCCGATGTCGATCCGGATCGCATCGGCGCTTGGGGAGGCTCTTATGGCGGATATCTCACCGCCATGGCGCTGGCGCGCGCCTCCGATCTGTTCCGCGCCGGCGTGGATCTGCACGGGGTTCACGACTGGGCCACCGAGCTCGAAATTCCGGTGGGCGCGCCCGATTACCAACTGGCGTTCGAATCGTCGCCCATGGCGTTCCTCACCACCTGGCGCTCACCCGTGCTGCTCATTCAAGGCGATGACGATCGCAACGTGCAGTTCAACCAGACCGTGAAACTGGCCGACGCTCTGCGCCGCCAGCACGTGGAAGTGGAAGAGCTGGTCTTCCCCGACGAGGTGCACGACTTCCTGCTCTACCGCACCTGGCTCGCCGCCTATCGGGCCGCCGCCAGTTTTCTGGATCGCAAACTGAAGTAGTCGAGCCCGTGGCGCGCGCAGTCTTGCGTGCAGCGTCGGCAGGCGTGCCGGCGTTTCTTGCTCGACGTGCTAGCCGGCCACCAGCTTACAGTCGTGGCTCAATGCTATCGGAGCCGCGACCAGAGGGAGCGGTCACGCCCCCGTAAGTAACGTCGCCGGCTTCAGTCGCGATGTTTACAGCACCCGCACCAAATGCGACGCCCCAACTGCCAGCAGCCCGCCGATCGCCGCGCCGGCCAGCACATCGCTCAAGAAGTGCATGCCCAGCAGGATGCGCGAAGCCGCCACGCTGACGGCGCAGAACAGCAGACCCATCGCCAGCTCGGGGTAGAACGCGGCCAGCGAGAGCGACACCGCAAACGCCGTGATGGTGTGGCCGGAGGGGAAAGAGAACTGGTCGGGCGGCAGCAGATCGGCCCAACAGTGCGGCTCGCTGGGGCGCTTGCGCCGGGCGGCCTTCTTGAGCTTTAGGAAGAGCGCGATCCCGATGCCGGCCGCGAGGCCTGCCGCGCCGACGGCCAGGAACCGCTGCTCGCCGCCGAAGAGCAGCAGCACCAGGCCCAGCGCGTACCACAGCCAGCCATCGCCGCCGCGCGTGGCGCAGATCATCCACACGCGGATCCAGCGCGGCGCCGGCCAGCGGTTCACGCGCAGCATCAGCCTGTGGTCGCGAAGCGAGATATACGTCCGCATCGCTTCTCCGGATAGCGTCATGCGGCCACCTCCGCGATCGGCGTGGCACCGCATCCGGCTTCCCTGAGTGCCCGCAGCCGGAGGTAGCGCGCCATCCACCAGCGCGCAAAGACGCTCTCTATACAGTAGTTTCCGAGAATTACCGCCGGCACCGCAACCCCCAGCATCGCCACCGGCGCCGTCCATGGATTTTCCAGCACCATGGAACGGCCGATCGAGAGCACGTCGCGCATCAATTTCCAAAGGCCGCCGGTCTCGCCGCGCACCCTGCCCTGGCCCATCCGCAGCGCATCCAGGAACTCCTCTTTGGATCGCGCCCGCGGTGCCACCGTATATGTGCAGCCCACCGAGCCCATCGCGTGCGCGTCGCTGCCACCCACCTCCGCCAGCGCCGCGCGGTCCGCCAGCGCCGCCGCGTTGCTGTTGGCACGCGCCAGCATGTGGCCGTTGCGGGTTTCCAGAGCGGGAAAGGCCGTTTCAAACAGCCAGAAATCTTCCGCCGCGCGCCGTCCCGTCAGGCTGGAAAAGACGTGATTGGCGCTGAAAAAGAGGTTGCGGCCGTCCAGCCACCGTGCCAACGATTCGAAATCGTTCCGGCGGCGCTGCAGATCCACGTGGTCGCGCTCCGTGATGTCGTACACGCCGACGTGCAGTTCGGTGCCGCTCGGTAGCTTGCAGGTCACTTCTTCGCTCAAAAAGAAATCCGGTTTGGAGCGAAGCGTCTCCGCGGCATCGATGGAATCGTGATCGGTTACGGTCACCAGGTCCATGCCGAGCCGTTTCAGCTTTTCGTACACGGCCAGCGGATCGTTGTAGCTTTCCCGGCAGACCTTGCGCAAAACCGGAATCGTGCACATGCCGGAATGGCGGGTGTGGACGTGCAGGTCGCACCGCATACTTCTTTTGTAGAATTGAAACGGCTACAACTCGGTGACGCAGTCAAAAAACATCGGTTAATCGTCCTGTTTTTTGTCACCGCAGTTGCGCAGCGTGACACAATCGAAATGGTGAGACGGCTGGAACTGGTGTATTTCGATGCCGGCGGGGGCCACCGCGCGGCGGCCAACGCCTTGCGCGAGGTGATGGAGCGCGAACGCCGCCCGTTCGACATCCAATCGATGAACTTGCAGGAACTGCTGGATTCGATGGACGTGTTTCGCCAGCTCACCGGCCTGCGCCTGCAGGATGTCTACAACCTGATGCTGAAGAAGGGTTGGACGCTCGGCTCGCCGCAGCTCATGATGGGAATGCACCTGGTAATCCGCCTGTTCCACCGTAAACAGGTGAGGGTGCTCGAAGCGCACTGGCGCGAGAGCCGACCCGACCTGGTGGTTTCGCTGGTGCCCAATTTCAACCGCGCCATCGGCGAAAGCCTGCGCCGCGCCGCGCCCGCCACGCCGCTGGTCACCATCCTCACCGATCTCGCCGACTATCCGCCGCATTTCTGGATCGAGCGCGAGGCGCAGTACTTCATCTGCGGATCCGAACGCGCCGTGGAGCAGGCGCGCGCCATGGGCCACGCGCCCGACCGCATATTGAGGGCCTCCGGCATGATCCTCAGCCCACGCTTCTATGAGATTCCGCCGCTCAGCGTGGAAGAACGCGCCGCGGCGCGCCAGGCGTTGGGCCTCGATCCCGCTACGCCCGTCGGCCTGGTGCTGTTCGGCGGCCAGGGCGCGGAAGTGATGCTCGATATCGCGCGACGTCTGCCCGACCGGCAGCTCATCCTGATCTGCGGCCACAATCAGAAGCTGCGCGCGCGGCTGGAGCAGATGACGCAGTTGCCCCGCCGCGCTTCCGTCTTCATCGAAGGCTTCACGAAGGAGATTCCCCGCTACATGCAACTCGCCGATTACTTCATCGGCAAGCCCGGCCCGGGCAGCATTTCGGAGGCCGTGTTCATGCATTTGCCGGTGATCGTCAACTGCAACGCCTGGACGCTGCCGCAAGAGCGCTACAACGCCGTCTGGGTGCGCGAGCAGGGCGTCGGCATCGTGTTAGAAAATTTCCGCCGCGTGCATTCCGCCGTCGACCAATTGTTGGATCCCACCGCCTACGCAAGCTTCCGCGCCGCCACCGAAGCCCAGCAAAACCGCGCCGTCTTCGAAATCCCGGACCTGCTGGAGCGGGTGTTGAGGTCAAGCTCCGAAGGGCATAAGACGTGCCGGCCAGATGGTGTTTCAAAGCACAACGAGTTGTGTTAAGGTTGCTCTACACTAGAGTTGAGGACGCTTATGCCAAGAGAACTGGAGACGCTGCTGGAGGCCGCCCGACAACGCGAGTTCACCGCCGCGCAGCGGGAAGCGCAACGTCGCGGCTTTGCGTATGGAAACACGCATTTCGAAAACGCCCGTATCACCCGCGAAACCATAGATCGTGCGGCTGACGCTCTCGAACTCGACGATGCGAAGAACGGACATCCAGCGCGATAGCCGGCCAGCCTCCCGCGAACTGTTCGCCAACCCTGAAGAAAAGGCTGTTTTGGAAGCCAGGAATGGCCTTCTTCAGTTCGATGAGGTGTTGTAGCTAATCGACCAGTCCAAGGGTTTCAAGCTGCGGCCCAGCACGATACAGCGGCTGCAACGGAGGGCGATCCAAGACATCTACACCTGTGCTGGCAACTACCGAACTGGGCCCGTCGTCATCGAAGGGACGGAGCATCAACCTCCACCGGCCCACGAAGTGGCCGAACTGATTGAGGAGATGTGCGAGTACGTCAACTCTAATTGGCAGCGGTCCGCGCTTCATCTCTCGGCATATGTAATGTGGCGGCTAAACTGGATTCATCCGTTTTCCGGGGGAAATGGGCGCACTTCACGAGCCGTCTCGTATCTTGTACTATGCGCAAGACTGGGGTGCAGGATTCCAGGAACCGAAACAATCCCCGAGCAAATCGTTGCGAATCGGCAGCCCTACTATGAAGCTCTCGACGCCGCAGATGCTTCTTGGGCTCGGCAGGTTATTGACGTGAACGCCATGGAGAGCCTTCTGGAGCGTGCGCTCGCCGTTCAGCTTTCGTCGGTCCTTGAGGCCGCTGGCAATCCAGAGCCCACCGGCCAGTGACGAACCCCCAAGGCGGCCTGCAGAGCGGTGTTTGAAATTCCCGAGATGCTGCAGCAGGTGATGGGGCCAGGCTCCGAAAAAGCGTAAGACGCATAGCCCACGGCGTAAGCCGTCGGGAAGGGACGGCAGTGGCCTCGCCGCTTCGAGCGGCTATAATCACGATTGAATGCTGCTGTTGCTGGTGGTGGAGAACTACGCCGTGGTGGAGCGTCTGCGCGTCCGTTTTCACCCCGGGCTGAATCTGCTGACCGGGGAAACCGGCAGCGGCAAGTCGATTGTGGTGGACGCTCTGGGGCTGCTGCTGGGCGGCCGGGCTTCCGCCGACATGATTCGCACCGGCGAGCCGCTGGCGCGGGTGGCCGGCATTTTCGACGTTCGGGAGAACGGCGGGGTGCGCAGAATTCTGGAACCGGCCGGTCTGGAGACGGAAGACGGCGAATTGCTCATCGAGCGCGAAATCCTGGCCAGCGGCAAATCGCGCGCTTTCGTCGGCAGCCGGCCGGTGGCCGCCGCGCTGCTGCGCGAACTCGGCTCCTGCCTGGCCGATATCCACGGACAACACGAGCAGCAGCTTTTGTTTTCCGCCGACGCGCAGCGCGACCTGCTGGACGCCTTCGCAGCGAATGCGGAGCTGGTGGAGCAGGCAGCCGAAGCTTTCCGTGGATGGCGCGCGGCCGCGGCGGGTCTCGCGGAACTGGAAAGCTCCGAGCAGGAGAAGCTGCGGACGCTCGATCTGTGGAGTTTCCAGCGGCGGGAAATCGAAAGCGCCTCGGTGCAGCCGGAAGAAGACGCCGCGCTCGAGCGGGAGCGGCGCGTGTTGCAGAACGTGCAGCGTCTCGAAGAAGCCGCGGCCGCCGCGTATGCCTCGCTATACGACAGCCCGGAATCGGCGCTGGCGCTGGCGCGGCAGGCTGCCCGGCGCGTCGACGAGTTGTGCCGCATCGACCCTTCGCTCGAAGGCCTGCGCGAGCACCTCAAGGCCGCCGATCTGAGCCTCCAGGAAGCCGCCTATGGGCTGCGCGACTACCTTTCGAAGTTGGAGGCGAATCCACAGCGCCTCGAAGAAGTGGAGACGCGCCTGGCCGCGTTGGACCGGTTGAAGCGCAAGTATGGCGCGTCACTGGCGGCCGTGATCGAGTTCCTGGAAGAGGTTCGCCGTCAGATCGCCGCCGTCGAAAACGCCGGCGAACGAATGGAAGAGCTGCGGCGGGAACAGGCGCGGCTGGCCGCGGATTTTGAAAAGCGGGCGGCCGAGCTCACCGAGCGGCGCACGGCGGCCGCGCGTAAGCTCGAGAAGCGCGTGGCCGCGGAACTGGCGCCGCTGGGCATGGAGCGCGCCGTGTTCCGCGTGGAACTCGACCGCGCGCCGTGGAGCGAGCACGGCGCCGATGCCGTGGCATTTCTGGTTTCGGCCAACCCGGGCGAGGAGCCGCGGCCGCTTGAAAAGGTGGCTTCCGGCGGCGAGATTTCCCGCATCGCCCTGGCGCTGAAAACCTGTTTGGCGGCGGCCCGCCGCGCGAGCGAGGCCGGAGCGCAACGCACGCTGGTGTTCGATGAGGTGGATGCGGGCGTGGGCGGCGGCGCGGCGGAAGCGATCGGCCGCCGTCTGAAGCGGCTGGCGGGATCGTCCCAGGTGCTGTGCGTGACGCACCTGCCGCAAATCGCTTCGTTCGCCGATCATCATTACCGCGTCGACAAACAAGAGGTTCGCGGGCCGCACCGTGGCCACGGTCGAAGAGCTCGATGCGGCTGGCCGCACCCGCGAAATCGGCCGCATGCTCTCCGGCCAGACGCTCACCCCCGAGGCCCTCAAACACGCCGCGCAACTCATCAAGCTGAGCGCGGAGTGAGGGCTCGTACCGTAAGAAACGATACACCGCTGCCTATGGTCGAGGCTCCGATCCGGTGAGGCTCGTCCGGAGCTGCTAGCAAAGGGAGCCGGCGCTTGAGGAATCGCCGGCCGGTGCCGATTATTCGGGAACCGTGAATCCGCAAAACTCGTACTGGGTGGTAGTGTCGATGAACCTTTTGGCTGATTTCCGCTACGCGGGCCGAACGCTGGCCAAGTCTCCGGTCTTCTGTTCCATCGCCGTCCTTTCCCTGGCGCTGGGCATCGGCGCCAATGCCGGGATCTTCACGCTGCTCGACCAGGTGATGCTGCATCTGCTTCCCGTCGAGCAGCCGCAGCGGCTGGCGCAACTGGTCGAGCGCGGCGACTGGTACGGCTCCAACAACGGCATGAACGCGATCTCCTATCCGATGTATGAGGACCTGCGCAAGCAAAACGAGGTTTTCAGCGGGATGTTTTGCGCTTACGCGACCGACTTCAGTGCCAGCTTCGAGGGGCGCAACGAGCGCGTGGCGGGCGAGCTGGTTTCGGGGACGTATTTCCCGGTACTGGGCGTGCGGCCGGCGATCGGACGGCTCTTCACGCCCGAAGAGGACCGGACTCCCAGCGGCGCGCCGCTGGCGGTGCTCGCTTACAGCTATTGGCAAAACCGGTTCGGTGGCGATCCGTCGGTGATCGGCAAGCAGATCCTGGTGCGCGATCACCGGCTGACCATCGTGGGCGTGGCGGAAAAAAAGTTCGAGGGAGTGCAGGCGCTGTTTCAGGTGCAGATGTTTGTGCCGGTGGCGATGGCCGGAGAAATGACGGACAAGGAAAAGCCGCTCGAAGACCGCCGGCAGCGCTGGGTGCAGGTATTCGGCCGGATGAAGCCGGGCGTCGATCTCCGGGAAGTGAAGGCGTCACTGGCCCCGCTCTTCCATCGCACTCTGGAGATGGAGGTCCAGCAGAAGGAATTCGCCCACGCGACGCCCTACACACGGCAGCAGTTTCTGAAAATCACGCTCGATGCGATTCCGGGCGGGCGCGGGCAGGACGTGGTGCGGCAGTTCCTGGAGGCGCCGCTGTGGGCGATGATGGCGATGGTCGCGCTCGTGCTCCTGATCGCCTGCGCCAATGTGGCGAACCTGATGATTGCGCGGGCGGCGTCGCGGCAGAAGGAGATCGCGGTGCGTCTGGCTCTCGGTGCGGGCCGCGCGCGCATCGTCCGCCAGCTTCTGGTGGAGGGCCTGCTGCTGGCATTGGCCGGCGGCCTGGTGGGGCTGCTCATTTCGCCCTGGGCCATGCGGCTGCTCATCGGAATCATGCCGGAGACCGACCCGCCGCTGCGGTTCTCCACGGATCCAAATCTACGCCTGGTGTTTTTCACCATGGCGGTTTCGCTGGCGACGGCGGTAATCTTTGGGCTCGCGCCGGCCCTGCAGGCGGCCCGGCCCAACATCGCGCCGGTACTGAAGGACCAGGCGGGAGCGGTGGTAGGCGGCGGGCAGGCGCGCTGGCGCAAGATGCTGGTGGTGGCGCAGGTGAGTCTTTCGCTGCTGCTGTTGATTGGCGCCGGCCTCTTCGGCCGCAGCCTCCACAACTTGAAAAGCCTCAATCCCGGATTCGAAGTGAGCAACCTGCTCAGTTTTCAGGTGGACCCCACGTTGAACGGTTACAATCCGGAGCGCGCCAAGCTCTTCTACCGGCAACTGCAGGACTCGCTGGCGGCGCTTCCCAGCGCCCAGTCGGCGGCCCTGTGCGTGGTCCCGCCGCTCACTTTCGACGAATGGGACAGTTCGGTTACCGTGGAAGGTTACGTCGCCAAACAGGGCGAGGACATGAATCCGCGCGTGAACCACATTTCACCAGGGTATTTCGGCACGCTGAAGATTCCGCTTTACCAGGGACGGGATTTTACCGAACGGGACGCGCTGGGTGCGCCGAAAGTCGCCATCGTCAACGAAAAATTCGCCCAGCGGTATTTCGGCGGGCGCGGCGCCCTGGGGCGGCATATCGGCATGGGCGGCGACCCCGGCACGAAAACCGATATCGAGATCGTCGGCGTGGTGCGCGACACCAAGTACAGCCGCATGAACGAGGAATTGCAGCGTCAGGTTTACTTCCCGTATCTCGAGCACGATTGGGCCTCGCAAATGACCGGCTACGTGCGCACGCCACTCGGGCCCGAGCAGATGTTCCCGATGATCCGCGCGGCAGTGCGCAAGCTGGATACCAACCTGCCGGTATCCCAGATGAAAACGGTGGAGAAACAGCGCGACGATTCGCTGAGCGTGGAGCGCCTGTCGGCTGCGCTTTCGAGCGCATTCGGCGTGCTGGCCACCGTGCTGGCCGCCATCGGGATTTATGGCGTGATGGCGTTTCTGGTGGCGCGGCGGACGCGCGAGATCGGCATCCGCATGGCCCTGGGCGCGTCGGCGGGCGACGTGGTGTGGCTGGTGATGCGCGAGGTGCTGGTGTTGGCCGGGGTGGGAGTCTTGATCGGCATGCCGGTCGCGCTGCTGGTGACCCGGCTGCTGGAGAGCCAGCTTTATGGGATTGCGCCGCATGACCCCGCGATCGCCATTGCGGCCACGCTCGGCCTGGTGGCCGTGGCCGCGCTGTCCGGTTACCTGCCGGCCCGCCGCGCCACGCGCGTGGACCCGGTGACCGCACTGCGGTACGAATGAGCGGCCGCCTCGGGGTGCAAGGCGCGGCTCCTATTTCGCCTCTTTTTCTTCCGCCCTCTTAGTTTCCTTACGGTAGAAAACCAAATACGCCAACCCAACACTCATCGGCACCAGTCCGAGTGATGCCGGCGGTACGCCGTCGGTCTCGTCCCCGGCGGACTTCAGATATTCGCTGACCTGTGCCTCGCTGGCCCCCTGGGCCTTCAAGAGCTGCGCCCTGGAGAGTTTCGCTTCGAACGATAACGGCCGGCGGCTGGCATCGGACATCGTGAGCAGCAACACCGAAATACTCGCCCCGACAAAAAGCCATTGCAGCCCGCGCAACAGGTAGATGCGCGGCAGCTTAGGCTGGCGGGCCTCGGCGAGAGGGATGGCGATGCCCTTTTCGAGCGCCGTCAAACGCTCCTGGTGACGCAACATCGCTTCACGGTGGCGCAGGAAAAGAATGAAAGCGAGAAAGGCAAGAAATGCCACAACAAAGACGAGCATTCCTTGGAAGGCGGTTTCACCTGACATAGTATCGAACTCTCCTTTTCAATCGTTGAGACCTGGCGCAACCTCCCGAATGTTTCAATCGTGCATTGAAACATTCCGCCACGCAGCTCGGGTCTAAAATGTCAAGTAAACCAGCGCGGTACGGATGGAAGATTTGATCAGGCAGCATCTCGAGCAAGGCCGGACGCGCGAGGCGTTCGACTTGCTCGTCGAGAGCTTCCAGGGTCGGATTTATCGGCTGGCATTGGCGATTGTGGGAAACCGTGCGCTGGCCGAGGACGCCGCGCAGGAAGCGCTGCTCCGCATCTGGAAAGGCCTGGCCGGGTTCCGCGGCGGCTCGACGTTGAGCACGTGGATCTATTCGATTACCCGGAACGCCAGTCTCACGGCGCTGGCTGCGTCGCGGGCGCGCGCCGCCAGTTCGATGGAAGACCCGGCGGTGCTGGCGGCCGCCGAGCGTCACTCGCGGGTGGACGCGCCGGCCCGCGCGGGGTTTGACGTCGGGGCATTGGTCGGGCAATTGCGTCCGCAGTACAGCCAGGTGTTGCGCCTTTATTACATGCAGGAACGGTCGTATGAAGAGGTCGCCCGGATGCTCGACCTGCCCATGGGCACGGTGAAAACGCTGCTGCATCGCGCGAAACTGGAACTGGCGGCGCAATTGACGGGAGCCTGGGTGAAAAAAGTATGAGCACAGCGTGCAGCGAGTTCGAAAACCTCCTGGCCGGCTACGACGCGCTCGAGGCGAGCCAACGCGCCCGCGTCGATGCGCACGTGGCGCAGTGCGCGGCCTGCGGTGCCCTGGCGCAGGCGCTTTCCGATCTCGGAACGGCCTTGAGTGCGGAGTATGGCGGCGTGTGCGCGCCGGCTTCGCTGGCGGACCGACTCGGCAGGCGGCTTTCCCGCGATTCGCTTCCCAAGCCAAGCCCGGTGCCGGAGATCCTCGACATGGTGGCGTGGAGCGCGTTGGTGTGCGCGGGAGGGTTGGTGGTCCGGTTTGTTGCGCCTTCGGTCACTGCATTCACGGCGCCGATGCTCTACGCGACCGCCGGGGCGCTCACGCTGGGCGGTCTCGCCGTCGCGCTTTGGGCGCTCCGTGAGAACGAAGCCTAAACTGCAGCGTCGAGCCGCTGCTTTGCGAGGATGCTAGGCGCCGCCGTCGCTAGCCGGTCCCAGCACGGCGCGGACTTTTCCGGCCAACAGCTCCGGACTGAACGGCTTCTCGATGAAATGGACACGTTCGTCCAATGCCCCATTGATAGTGATGGCGTTGTCGGTGTAGCCCGACATCAGCAGCACCTTGATCCCAGGCCGGAGTTTCTTGAGGCGGCTGGCCAGTTCCGGACCACTCAAGTTCGGCATCACTACGTCAGTCAGAACCAGGTGGATGCGGCCCGGCTCCCGCTCGCCGATCAGCAGCGCTTCGACGGCGCTTCCCGCCTGGATCACGCGGTAGCCGTATGCCTTCAGCGCCGCGACTGCGTAGTCGCGAACTTCCGCCAGGTCCTCCACGACCAGGATGGTCTCCCGCCCTCCCAGCGCCACGACGGGTGCCGGCCTGCCCGCGTCCGCCGCGGCTTCGGCGACCGCGGGCAGATAGATCTTAAACGTGGTTCCCTGGCCCGGTTCGCTGTAGACGCTGATGTGGCCTCCGCTCTGCACCACGATGCCCTGCACCATCGACAAGCCGAGGCCCGTCCCATGGCCGGCCGGCTTGGTGGTGAAAAACGGCTCGAAAATCCGCTGCCGCGTCGCCTCGTCCATTCCCAGGCCGCTGTCGCTCACCCCCAACATGACGTAGCGGCCCGCGCTCAACTCGGGATGCAGCCGGGCATAGCTCGCGTCCAGCTCCACGCCGGCCGTTTCAATCAGCAGCCTGCCGCCGTCCGGCATGGCGTCCCGGGCGTTCACCGCGAGGTTCATGATTACCTGCTCCAGGTGATGCGGATCTGCGTGCACCGTTGCGCGCACCGCTTCGAGCGCCACGCGCACCTCCACATCCTCCCCCATCAAGCGCTCCAGCATCGGCCGCAGATCCTGCACCACGCGGTTGAGATCCAGCACCCGCGGTTGCAGCATCTGCTTGCGGCTGAAAGCCAGCAGTTGCCGGGTCAAGCCTACCGCGCGTTCCCCGGCCTTGCGGATTTCGTCCAGCGAGCTCCAGAGTGGATCGGAAGGTGTCAGGTCCGCCAGCGCAAGCTGGCTGTAGCCATTGATCACCGTCAGCAGGTTATTGAAGTCATGCGCCACGCCCCCGGCCAGACGGCCGATGGATTCCATTTTCTGCGCCTGAAACAGTTGCTCCTCGAGTTTCGCTTTTTCCGCCTCGGCCAGCTTCCTTTCCGCAATGTCGCGGGCAAATACGGCGATGTAGAGCGGCGCGCCGTTGTCATCGCGGATCTGGAACGCGCTTACCTCCACGTCGATGGGCTGGCCCGTTTTGAAGTGCCGCACGCGCAATTCACCGGACCAGTGTCCGCGGTGCAGGACTGTGTGTAAGTCAGCCCGCGCTTGTTCCTGATCGCCGTCCGCAAACAGGTCGAAGATGGTCTTCTGGCAAGCCTCCTCGATGGAAGCCAGTCCCACCAGATTCATGGCTGCATGGTTGACGTAGACGACGCGGCCTTCGAGTGTGGCGATGCCGACGGGATCGCGGTTCATAGCCACTAGGGTTGCCAGTTTCTTCTGCTCTTCCTCGGCCTGCCTTTGCTCGGTAATATCCCTGGTGGCGCCGATGGTTCGAACCGGCCGCCGCGAAGCCCCTTCCCCGTCGAAGAACGTCTGAGACCGGATGCTGGTCCAACGGATGGATCCGTCAGGAAGCACAACCCGATGCTCCACGTCGAACAAGCCGTCTCCGGCCGGGTCGTGGGCGCGCGTGACGCCCGCGGCGATTCTCTCCCAGTCGCCGGGGTAGATGCTTTTGAGATACCCCTGCAACGTGACAGGCTCCTCGGGGCCCCAGCCATACATCGCCCGTTGCTCCGGCGACCAGTAAATGGCGCCGGTGACGTGGTCGTGATCGAAGATGCCGATATGGGAAACGCGGACCGCCTGCCGCAACCTCTCTTCGCTTTCGCGCAGGGCCGCTTCCACGCGCTTCCGCTCGGTGATATCCGCCACCGCGCCGTACATCCGGTACGGCTGGCCGGAGTCGTTGTAAAGGAACCCGCCCCGGCCGAAGAGCCAATGCTCGGTTCCGTCCGGCCGCACGATGCGGAACTCGTGACAGAACACGCTGCGGCACTCGCGCGCCGCGTCCACATCGCGAGTTACTTTGGGCAAATCGTCCGGATGAATGCGTTTTGCAAAGGCCTCATAGGTCCCATCGAAGCCGCCCGGCTCGAATCCGTACATGCGATCGGTATGTCTGTCCCAGATGATCTTTCCCGTCCGAAGATCGAAATCGAACGCACCCAGTGCCGCGGCCTCCATGGCCAATTGCAGGCGGCTTTCGCTGGCGGAGAGCGCCGCCTCCGCCTGGCGCCGCCGCTCCACGCCATCCAGATGCTCAATGCCAAATGCCACGTCAAGCGTGACTTGCCGCAGCAACTCCACCTGATCGGGACCGAACGCGCCAGGTTCGAGAGCATAAACGGAGAGTAATCCGCGCGGCGACCCGCCGATGAGGATGGGGAAGGAAGCCGAAGCGCGCCAAGCGGATTCCGCGGCAGCCTCTCGCCAGCGGAGCGTCCGGGGATCGTTGAGAAAATCGTTGCAGACATAGGGAGTAGCTGATTGGAAAGCCGTTCCGGAGGGGCCTTGTCCTTCGGGCCTTTCGTCGCCGAACACCCGGATGCGGTCGGTGTACCGCTGCGGGTCCCCGAACCGGGCCACCCGGACCAATTCCTGAGTTGCCGGATCGTGCCAGGAAACCAGCGCCATGGCAAACTTCCCGATTTCGACCAGCACGCGCACCACTTCGTCCAGCAGTTCCTGCCGCGACCGGCTGCGCACCACGGCGTGGCTGACATGGCTGGACGCAACGTAGAGCCTGCCGAACCGTTCGATCTCAGCCTGGAGTTCCGTCTCACTCATGGGCGGCACATGGCGCGTCGCCGGCCTTTATGCCGGGCGCGTTTCATTGACCCCCTTTCTACGCGCACCATGCCGGAATCGAGGCGCATCGAATTCCCCCTCAGCGCGAAATGTGCAACGCGGGATCGCTTGCGGCGATCCCCAAGATTGGATTCTAGCGGACTCCCCGGTATTTTCACACCCGAAAATGTCGAAGAGTCTCAAACTCCCAGGGTACCGGACATACTCCGGCGTTCGATGCGGGTATGAATTGATCCCGAACGGGGCGAAGGCTTCAAATATCGCCTGCTTGGCCCCGACGTGGCTCGCAAAGAACTTGCGCGCTAATGCCAGCTAACTCAGCTTCTCTAAATCCAGCTTCGCGTCCCAGGTCTCCTTCGATCGCACCAGCTCGTCCCACGTGACCTCGCGGCCCGTGTACATCGCCATGCGGCCCAGCATGGCGGAAAGCGAAGACTCCACGCCGGCGGCCGCCTGATTGTGAAACACGCCCGAGGTAATGCTCCCGATGAATGACTTGTGCTTTTCCGCATCCGCCTCAGCCAGGTTGTCGGCGAAGGTGCCCGCGGCCGAAAACTGGCCGTCCTGTTTCCTATCGCTCCCTGCCCAGGTCCAGGTCTCCTCCCCGGTGATCCCCAACGGACCCGAGTAGGGCGACTGGCTCTCGCCGCGAGCGCCGAAGAACCGCTCGCTGACGTCGAAGGCGCCCTTGCCGAACTGCTTGGAAGCGAAGCTCACCTGGACCTCGTCGGGATACCAGTAGGACACCGCACAATGGCTGTAAACATTGCCCGGCTCCGATCGCCCCTTGCGCCCGCCCGTGCCCACCGCCTTCACCGGGTGCCCCTGTAACACCCAGTTGCAGATGTCGATGGCGTGAATGTTCTGCTCGACGATGATGTCGCCGGAAAGCACGCGGTCAAACAGCCAGTTGCGGAGACGCCATTGTGCCGGCGGCACGTCCGGGTGCGAAGCCTGATTAAACTGGCAGTAATAATAGGCCGTGCCGAAACTGATTTCGCCGATAGCGCCGTCGTGGATGCGCTTCACCAGTTCGACAAACGGCGGCGCCACGCGAATCTGGAATCCCACCTCGATGCTGACCCGGCCCTCGGCCTTGCTGCTGATCGCCAGCACGCGCCGCGTCCCCGGAACATCCACCGCTACCGGCTTCTCGCAGTAAGCGTGCTTGCCGGCATCCACCACCGCTTCCAGGTGCTGCGGATGGTAGTAGGGCGGAGTTGCGATCACCACCGCGTCGACTTCGTTCGATCGGGCAATCTGCTCGAACGCCCGCGGGCCGCGGAAAATCTGGCCGGCATCGATCCCGGCGACGCCCTGCTTCTCCGCCAGTTCGTCGAAGTGCTTCCGCGCGCGCTCCAACTGGTCGTCGAAGAGATCCCCCAGCGCCGTCACACGGGCGCCGGCGTTGACCATCATGCTGGTGGCATCCGCGGTTCCTCTTCCGCCGCAGCCCAGCAGCCCGACGCGAACCGCCGAATTGGCTTGCGAGCCGCGCACCAGGCCCGCGCCGATCACCGTCAGGCCGGCCGCTCCCAGAAAGCCGCGCCGGTTCCATTCTTGGCTCTTCTCTGGCACTCTCGCGACCCTCTCAACCGATCAGGCCTTCCAGGTAACGCTTCGCCGCCAGTATGTCGGCGGTCTGCTGCGGGCCCGAGATTTCCCGCTCGATCGTGATCGGGCCGCTGTAGCCAACTTCTTTAAGCCGCGCCAGGAAACGCGGAAAGTCCACTTTGCCCTTGCCGATCGGCGTTTCCTCCCCTAGCTTGTCCGGATCGGTCGGGTACAGGCCGTCCTTGGCGTGCACGCCCATCACCAGCGGGCCCAGCGTGTCGAGCGCGTCCACCGGGTTCGCCTTGCCATAGAGAATCAGGTTGGCGGTATCGAAGTTCACTCCGATGTTGGCGAACCCGGCCGCGCGAATCACGCGCAGAAGCGTGATCGGGAGTTTCCTGGCCCGTCTCGCAGCGGAAGGTCTGGCCGTTGTGCTTGCAGTACTCCGCCACGTGCCACAACGCATCCACGCACGGCTTGAACAACGGGTCTTCCGGATCCTCCGGGAGGAAGCCGACATGGCGCTGCATGGCGGGAATGCCAGCCGTCTTGGCGAAGTCGGAGGCCTTGCGAAGGGCTTGCACCCGATCCGCGCGCGTTTTCGGCGGCACCAGGCCGATCGTGTGCGGTCCGTCGCGAAACGTGTAGACCTCGGGCCCCGGGCCGGTCACAATCAACGACGTGGCCTCGATGCCGTACCGGTCCAAAGCCGCTCGCAGGCTTTTCGCTGTAGACCCATCGTACGACGCCACGCTGACCTGGCACGTGGGGAAACCCAATTCTTTCACGCGTCGGATTCCCGCGTCCGGGTTTTCGCAGTTCGCGACCACCCCCAGGCGCAAGGGCTTGGCAGCCTGCTGAGCGCGCGCGGCAACCACGGCCGCCCCCGCCAATTGCATGAACCTCCTACGGCCGGGAGCAACCACCGGAAAACCGCGCCCGGTTTCTCCGCCTGTTACCATAAGTTTCATCTCCCTGAACAGCACTCTTATGCCCGAAAAGCCCTACGACCATCGCTCAAATCGAACTGAAGTGGTACCAGCGTTGGCAGGACGCCGATTTCTACCGGGCGGAAGAGAATTCCGCCAAGCCGAAGTTCTACGTGCTGGAAATGCTGCCGTATCCCAGCGGCACGCTGCACATCGGCCACATCCGCAATTATTCCATCGGCGACGCCCTGGCGCGCTACAAATGGATGCGCGGCTTCAACGTGCTGCATCCCATGGGCTGGGACGCGTTCGGATTGCCCGCCGAAAACGCCGCCATCGCCAACCAGCAGCCGCCGCGCGAATGGACGCTGCAGAATATCGCGGCGATGAAGAAGACCCACCGCCGCTTCGCCTTCAGCTACGATTGGGACCGCGAAGTCTCCACCTGCGAGCCCGAATACTATCGCTGGAACCAGTGGTTCTTCCTGCAAGATGCTGGAGCGCGGCCTGGCCTACCGCAAGAAGGCGCTGGTCAACTGGTGCCCCAAGTGCGCCACCGTGCTGGCCAACGAACAGGTGGTGGAAGGCTGCTGCTGGCGTCACGAAGATACGCCCGTCGAGCAGCGCGCGCTGGAGCAGTGGTTCCTCAAGATCACCGCCTACGCCGACCAGTTGCTGGCCGACATGCGGCAGCTCGAAGACGGCTGGCCGGAGCGCGTGCTCACCATGCAGCGCAACTGGATCGGCCGCTCCGAAGGCGCCGAGATCGATTTCACGCCTGGCCGGAACCGGCGAGAAGATTCGCGTCTTCACCACGCGCGTCGACACCATCTACGGCGCCACCTGCGTGATCCTGGCGCCCGAGCATCCGCTCAACGCGCAACTGCTCGATGCCGCCGGCCAGGCGCGCGCCAAGGCCATGGTGGATGCGCGCGCCGGCCGCGACCCCGGCGATATCGAAAAGGAAGGCTTCTTCACCGGCAGCTACGCCATCAATCCGTACAGCGGCGAGAAGGTGCCCATCTGGATCGGCAACTTCGTGCTGATGGGCTACGGCACCGGCGCCATCATGGCCGTGCCCGCGCACGACGAGCGCGATTTCGAATTCTGCCGCAAGTACGGCATCGCCGATCCGCCCGGTCATCCGTCCCGTCGGATGGCGAGCTTGGCCGTCGAGCCGGGCATGACGGCCGCGTTCACCGAGGACGGCATCGTCGAAAACTCCGGCGACTGGTCCGGCCTGACCAGCGAAGAGGCCCGCGGCAAGATGGCCGCTCACGCCAGGGCGAACGGCTTCGGCAAGGCGGCCGTCACCTTCCGCATCAAGGACTGGGGCATCTCGCGCCAGCGCTACTGGGGCACGCCCATTCCGGTGATTCACTGCCCGACCTGCGGCGTGGTGCCCGTGCCCGAAGACCAGCTTCCCGTGCGTCTGCCCGATCGCGTCGAGATCACCGGCGCCGGCCGCTCGCCGCTCGAAAACGTGCCCGAGTTCGTCAACGTGCACTGCCCGAAATGCGGCGGCGCGGCGCGGCGCGAGACCGATACCATGGACACGTTCATCGATTCGTCCTGGTATTTCTACCGCTACTGCGACCCGCACAACGACCAAGCTGCCGTTCGACCCCGCCAAGATCGCCTACTGGTTCGAGATCGACCAGTACATCGGCGGCGTCGAGCACGCCATCCTGCACCTGATCTACTCGCGCTTCTTCACCAAGGTGATGCGCGATATCGGCCTGATCCGCAACAGCGAGCCGGTGCGCCGCCTGTTCACGCAGGGCATGGTGATCGCCGAAGGCGCCAAGATGTCGAAGTCCAAAGGCAACGTGGTGGGCGCCGACCTGCTGGCCGAAAAGTACGGCGCCGATACCGCCCGCATGTTCGTGCTCTTCGCCGCGCCGCCCGAAAAGGAAGTCGACTGGCGCTGGGAAGGCGCCGACGGCATTTACCGCTTCCTCGGCCGCGTCTACCGCTTCGCCACCCGCCGCATCGGCGCCGCCGCGCCCGCGGAGGGCGCCGCCGACCGCCAGGTGCTGCGCAAGCTCCACCAGTGCCTCCAGAAGATCACCGAAGATTTCGAATCGCGCTGGCACTTCAATACCTGCATCGCCAGCATCATGGAGCTGGTGAACGTGCTCTACGCCGAAGAGGAGAATATCGGCTCGGCGGTAGTCAACGACGTGCTCGAGAAGCTGGCGCTGATGCTGGCCCCGTTCGCGCCGTACCTGGCGCAGGAGATCTGGGAAGAACTCGGCCACGACGGCCCGGTCTTCCGCCAGGCGTGGCCGGCCTACGATCCCGAGCTCGCCAAGCCCGAGGAAGCCGAGATCGTCGTCCAGGTCAACGGCAAGCTCCGCAGCCGCGTCTACGCCCCCTTCGGCACGCCCAAAGACGAGCTCGAGAAGCTAGCCCTGGCCGACCCAAAAGTTCAGCAGTCCATCGCCGGCAAACAAGTAGTCCGCATCATCACCGTCCCCGACAAACTGGTGAACATCGTGGCTAAGTGAGCCCGAATCTCCATCACCCAGCATGGCAAGAGCGGCTGAGCCCAGGCGGATTGCTGAAACATTTTCCCGGCGGCATGTTTTATGACATAATCACTACGATGTCATTGGTGTGCCGATGATTGACAGTCTGGGGCATCCGTGTGGGTGCTGGGGTTGCTATCTTGGAATGGCTGGACCGACAACGGGGACGTCATATGGAACCCCGCGTTGGGACCGGCAAGAGTTCTAGGCAACTATTGTCAAATGAATCAGTTCCCAGCCTACATCCGGCGACTACCCGTGAGGTTTAGCCGTGGATCTTGATCAGGTCCTGAACTCGCTTCAGTAACGCGGCTCCCAGAATTTCATTTCAGGGGAGCGTCTCGAATCCGACCGCGACTTCGGCCACGTTTTTCGAAAGGCCCAGCAGGCCGAGTGCAATTTGCGAGGCGCCTACGTGTTGAACGCGGGAGCCTACGACTTGCCTCAGGGGAACGTACCCGTCGTGTACATTTGCGAGGCCCAATCGGAAAGCGAAGCTCGCCAGATACACCGCAGAGTCTGGAACCAGAACGTCGTTCCGTTTCTGTTGGTGGTGAGCCCAGCATGGGTTCGGCTGTACCCGGGTTTCAGATATGATCGGGACGTCTCACGTGATCCCCGGCAAGGCGCACTTCAGATACTTACCGACTTCAATCAGGTGGCCAGCCAGCTTGGCGCGCTTCGCGCCGACTCGGTCGATTCGGGGCTGGTTTGGCAGGCATACGGAGACGACACTGCGTCAGAGAGGCGGGTAGACTGGCAACTCCTCGACAACCTTCGCGCTCTCGACGAGTGGCTGCGACAAAGTGGCATAGAAGATCAGCGGCTGTCGCACGCGATGGTGGGCAAGTTCGTTTACCTTCACTACCTCCGTCAGCGGGACATCTTGTCCAACAACCGCCTGGAGCAATGGAGCCTGGATCCGGAACACATCTTCACACGCCTGACCACCTTCACTGAGCTTGTGCGAAACGTGGACGAGTGGCTAAACGGCTCAGTCTTCCCAATCTCGGCGAACAAAATCAAGGAATTTGGCGCAGACAGGCTTCGCAAAATGGCCTCCGTCTTTCGGGGCGAGGAGGCCATGAGCGGTCAGCTTCCACTTCCGTTTTTCGACATCTATGACTTTTCGTTCATTCCGATCGAAACATTGTCCGTCATATACGAGCAGTTCCTGCATAGCACCCTCCGGCCCTCCGGAAAGTCCGAGGGGAGGGTGAAAGGCGCGTACTATACACCAGTTCCGCTCGTGAACTTCATGCTCGACAAGCTGGATTCACGGAAGCCACTCCAGCCGGGGATGCGGGTCTTGGATTTGTCATGCGGTTCAGGAGCGTTCCTCGTCCAGTGCTATCGGAAGCTAATCGAGCGACGGCTGCAGGAACTCGACCGGGGTCTTCGCCCGGCAGAACTAGGTCGGATTCTCACAAACCATATCTTTGGCGTGGATATCGACGAAGACGCGTGCCAGATTGCCGAGCTCAGCCTGGCGCTCACTCTTCTTGAGTATGTCGATCCGCCGGACCTGACGGAAACCCGATTTCGGTTGCCGGCCCTGCGAGGGAGGAACATCTTCTGCGCAAATGCCTTTGAAGATGACTCACCCTGGTATCGCGAGGCTCGCAAGCGGCCATTTCAGTGGGTTGTAGGCAATCCTCCATGGAAGGATCTGAATCCTGCCAGGCTCGATGATGATCAGCAGCTGGCTTGGCAGTGGATGCAGCACAATCATTCCGAACGTCCCGTTGGCGGGAACCAGCTTGCAGAAGCGTTTGCGTGGCGAGCGTCCGAGGTGCTAGATGTCGAGGGTTGTGTCGCGCTGCTCCTCCCGGCGATGACCCTGTTCAAGTACGAGTCGGCCGCTTTTCGAAAAGCTTTCTTGGCCTATCACCGGCTATGGTCGGTTGGGAATTTCGCAAACCTCGCCGAGGTGCTGTTCGGCGGACGCGCTCGATTGCCTGCGGCGGCTTTCTTTTACTCGCTGATGCCTGTCGCAGGAGAAGAGGACGCATCTGCGATGCTTATCGACGTGTACTCGCCGCTTGTGGCAAATCAACCGGCGGCATATGCCGGTCAGCAAGGACACCGTAAGAAGACATGGAACATTGTCGTGAACTCCAGCGAGCTTCAGGAGATCGGCTATGCGGACGTGCTCGGTGGGGAGCCGCTTCCCTGGAAGACTGCGATGTGGGGATCAGCGGCTGATGTCAAAATTCTTCAGAGTGTGGAGCGAAGCCTCAGGACCGTGGGCGACCTGGAGGCCGCAAAGGAGCTAACCCTGTCAGAGGGCCCCCAGTTACGCGATTCGTCGGGCAACAAAGGTTCAAATGAGTTTCATTCGGAACTGATCGGTGAGGCGACCATCGATCTTGATGCTCTGAAGAGGCGTCGCTATTTGCTGCGTTTCCCCGAAGGTTCCGTCCGTCGGCTGACGGAATCGGAGGTCTTCCTCAGCAAGCGCGCCGGCATCAAACGGAAGCTTAGCATTTGCCGGCCGCCGCACGTGGTGGTCGGCGAGTCGCGCACGTTTTCGATCTATTCCGAGGAGTACTTAGTTGTACCATCACGTCAGATCGGTATTGTGTCCCCCGAAGGAAATCGACGCCTTCTGAAAGCGATCGCAATCTACCTAAACTCAGATTTTGTTGCTTACCACCAGTTCCTAACGACGCCGCAGGCGGGCGTGCAGAAATCGATCAGCACGCTTCGGTCGCTCCGCTCCCTGCCTTTGCCATTCGATTCAGCGACCAACCTGAACGAATGGGCGAATCTGTACTCCCGAATAGAGACGCAACTTGACGGTGGAAATGACTTCAATCGACCGGGATTGATTAAGGAGTTGAACGAGCTGACCTTTGAAGGATTGAGGCTTTCGTCGCGAGCTCAGGCCGCCGTGGAAGATCTGGTCCGGGTCCGGCTAGGTCTAAATCAAGGGAAGATAGAACAATCCGCTGTTGGACTACCTCCCAACGAAGAGTTTGCGGCTTATGGTCGAACCTTGCGAGACGAACTCGACCACTTCATCAGCCAATCAAGTTCCGCGCGGCATCAAATCGACATTTTGGTTGGTGTCGAGTCCGGACTGGTCGCTGTGGAGCTTGCCGCGGGCGGCGGTGGTCACCGCGCCGTCAACGTTTGGAATGCCACTCAACGGGAAGCACATCAATTGGCCGAGACTCAACGACGGTTAGTCGAGCACCGCACGCAGTGGCTCTACTTCAACCGAAACCTGCGTGTTTACGAAGGTTCGCGAACCTACGTATTGAAACCGCTCCAACGCTTTCATTGGACGCAGACACAGGCCACTCAGGATGCAGCGGAGATCGTTGCTGATTGCCTGGAGCCCGAGCCGAGCGTGTCAGCTAGGACACTCAACTAAATGTCAGGCGGCCCGTCGCAGGAACAGCAGAGCCTATACCGCGCTGCGTTCGTGAAAAACTGCTTTGTCGTTCTTGCTCGTGCCTGCGGCGTTATGGATACCCATTCTCTTCAGAGCGCGGAAGAGCCGCACATCACGGGCGAGTTGGTTCGGCGTGCCAGGACGATAGTCGAGAGCGCCGATGCGGAGCCCTGGATGGATCATATGGAGGTTCTGGACGATCCGCCGCAAACCGTGGCCGGCCGTTACGGAAGAATCGCCCCCGCATCGATATTGAATTTGTGCGTACTGGACACGGGGCGCGACCGCGATTTCACGTCGAAGCCAAGCGGCTATACCGATCAGACTCCGTGAACGAGTATTTCGGCTCCGACGGCCTCCGAATGTTTGTCGACGGAGAATATGCCGGGGGTTGGCCGTCGGCCCATGCTGGGCTATGTGCAGTCTGACACGCGCGCGGTTTGGCTGCGAAGACTCGCTTCCGGCTTCGCGACGCGGCGCGTCGAAATCTGCGCGTGCGAAGGCTCCGATTGGGCCCCGGCTGGATGGCAGGGCGAGGGACTAGACGGTGTGCACACATCCCAACATGAGCGTCGGCCGCAGAATCTAGGTCAAGTTCAGATCTACCATTTGCTGACTGAGTTCAAGTAGCCTTTGATGCTGCCAATTAAGGGGTAAAGGAAGGGGACAGACGCACTTCCTGAATGAGCGCGCGCTTCAACTGTCAGTCACGCCGCCTTGCCGGAAATCTTCGCCCCTGTTTTCATGAGCCTGCGCCGCTTCGCCCGCGCCTTCCCGTAGCCAGCCGCGCTACTCTGAAATCGAAAAGCGCTGCTCGCTCGCCGAGAGGCAGCCGTTTCGGGGCGACGTCCGGTGCCTAACCATGGTCCCTCCCTGCAGGGGGCAATTTGAAACCGGGTCACGCCGTGCAACGTTCATCACAGGCGGCCACAGTGGCTTGTATTCTCCTCCTCGAGAGGAGACAGGAACCGGTTCCTCGCAGCCCCGGCGCTTGAGCGCCGGCAATTACGTTTGAACGGCTTGCTCCCGTGTCAGCAGCCCGCAACTAAGTGAACACGATTCGCCCGCGGCGAGCCATCAGGAGTGGAAACGCAGAAGAGGAGAGAAAAGCGCAACAGGCGCACTTTTGAAGCTGACATCTATCTTTGTGTAGGAACGCCGAAGCAATGCGAATAGCCGTCGTCGTCGGTAAGGAAAAACTCCGTCTGCCCGTAGTCTCGATTTTCGAGCTCTGAAACATCGTACCCAAGGCTCTTCAATCGCTCTCTGGTTTTGTCTATATCCTTCGGCGCCCAGTAGAGTCGAATGCCCTCGTAGTCTTCCGGCTTGACCGGGGTCCCCGCGCGTTGGTTCAGCATAAAGCATAAGTCGTCTTTCCGAAGCATGCAGAAGATTAGCTTGTCGTCTCTGCGCATTTCTGAACTCATCGAGAATCCGAGACCATCAACCCACAAACGCAGACTCTTCTCCAGGTTTGCGCTCGGAATGATCGGGACGCATGATTCAACAGGCACAGCAGTCTCCTTTCGCCAAAGTAAAACGGCCGCTTAATACCGGGCTGTCCCCCTACTTCGCCTGGAATTCCGTCCACGGCCTGGCATCCATGTCATGGAGGATCGGCTGGTACCATGCATACTCCGGGTATCGCGCCAGATGCGAGGCGGCATGGAAGTCGCGCCCGCAGGCGTGGCCCAGGGCGGCCGTGAACGACATCTTTCCGGCCAGCGCGGCGCTGGTCACTTTGTTCTGCACCGCGCCGGCGGGAGCGTATGGCTCCAGCCAGTCTGCGACCCCGCGCGGGGAAAGGTCGACGTGCCCGCACAAGGTGCGCTCGCCTGGCTGAACTTTCTTCGCAAACGCGTCGTAATGATCAGCCAGGAAACGCTGTCCGGCGGCGACGTCGATCTTGCCCCGGTTCTCTTCCATCAGCGTCAGCCAGCGCGCGTGGCGCGCATTTGGCGAGTTGCCGGCATCCTCGGCGTGGAACGTGGTCTCTTCGCGGATCAACTGAGGATCGATCGGAAAATTCGAGCCGACGAAAAAGCCGTCCCGCGTGCGCTGGAGATGGACGTTCTTGAGGCCCAGTTCCAGATCCGCGATCTCGCTCGTGTTGCGGTCGGCCACCAGCCAGTTGTTGGCATAGCCGCCGTTGTTGCCTTCCTTCATGATGCGCGCGAAATCGTCGATGGACGCGGCATACTGCATGGCCTTCCGCGCCCGCACGAATTCGGGCACGCCATTCGGGTCGAAGCCCAAGAATTCGGTGATGGTGGTTTCCGTGATGAGGATGCCGGCGGAATTCATGCCGAAATCGTCGCCGCTGTGGATCAGGCCGGCCATACCGTCCATGAGAATGTGGTAACCGCCGGCCGGCACGATGTCGAAGACGATGTTCCAGCGCTCGCCATCGGCGTATGTGGTCCAGTTATTGTGGCCCATCACCACGCCACCATCCACCGTGTAGCTGCCGGTAGCCACGAAGGCGCTGCAACGGCCCGCGGTGCCGCCGGTCTTGTGATTGAGCTGCTTGGTGTAATACGGCACCTCCGGCCAGGCGTTCAGCGCCACGATGTCCCACAGATCGAGCTTGCTGCCGCGCGCCTTCAATCCTTCCGCGATGCCGTTGAGCTCGGCGCGGTACTCCTCTTCCACGTGAGGCCAGAAAATGTCGCGCGCGGCCGAGCGAAAGAACCCCCAATCCCGCTTTTCGTCGTGCGCGAACTCGGCGGAAATCACCTGGAGCGTATCTTCGATTTCAGCCGCCAGCAGAAACCCGTGCTGGAAGCCGATCTCCGCGGGCGAGCCTTCCAGGTGAACCTGAATCCAGCCGTTGCGCTCCGCGATGCGCGAAGCCTTGCTCAGGCGCGCATCGGAACTGGGGTCGCCGGAAACCAGTGTCAGCGCCAGGGCCAGCAGCAGGGCTGAGAAAGGAGGGTGCGTTGCATTGCCGTTATTATGGTAATGCAGCCAAAGATGCGATGGAAGATACGACGCAGCTTCGCAAACTGACGGCGCACGTGAAGGCGGCGGGTTGAGCATCCAAGCTGAGTCCAAAGTTGTTGGACCAGGTTCTGGCGAGCGTCCCCCGCTGGGCGAATGAGAACGTGCTGATCGGGTTTGACACTGCCGACGATGCCGGCGTGTACAAGCTGACGGCGGAGCTTGCCCTGGTGCAGACGGTCGATTTTTTCACTCCCATCGTGGACGATCCGTACACCTTCGGCGCCATCGCCGCCGCCAATGCGCTGAGCGACGTTTACGCCATGGGCGGCAGGCCGATCTCGGCGCTCTCGATTGTCGCGTACCCCGCCAAGGGCGATGTCGGGGACTTGCAGCAGATCCTCAAGGGCGGCGCCGAAAAGATGCACGAAGCGGACTGCTCGATTTTGGGCGGGCACAGCGTGGCGGATGACGAAATCAAGTTCGGCTACGCGGTGACCGGCATCGTGCATCCGGCGCGCGTCACCGCCAATGCCGGCGCGCTGCCCGGCGACGCGCTGGTCTTCACCAAGCGCCTCGGCACCGGGGTGATCGGGACCGCCCTGAAGCGCGGCCTCGCGGCGCCGGAGCACGTCGAAGAATCGGTGCGCCAGATGCTCACCCTGAACCGGCGCGCGGCGGAGGAAATGCTGCGGTTCGGCGTCCACGGCTGCACCGATGTCACCGGCTTCGGCCTGATCGGCCACGCGCGCGAAATGGCGCTGGCGAGCGGCGTCACCCTAGAAATCGAAGCGGATCGAGTGCGGTTTCTGCCCGGAGCCGTCGAGTATGCGCGGCTGGGCGCCGTGCCCGGCGGCCTCAAGAACAATCGCGAGTTCGCCTCCTGCGTGGTGGAGACGGGGCGCGAACTGCCGCGCGAGATCGAAGACCTCCTCTATGATCCGCAAACTTCCGGCGGCCTGTTAATCTCGCTGGCCGAAGCCGATGCCGCGCGCCTCGAACAGGCGCTCGAGGGCGCTTACCGCATCGGCCGCGTGCTGGAACGCGGCGCCAAGGCGATTCATCTGATATGAACTACAACCCCATTATCATTGCCCTCGACGTGGAAACCGCCGATGAGGCGCGCGCATTAGTCAAGCGCATCGGCGACCGCGTGGGTTTTTACAAAGTCGGGCTGGAGCTGTACGCCGCCGCCGGCCCGGAGATCGTGCGCGAGCTGATCGGCCAGGGCAAAGAAGTTTTTCTCGATCTCAAAATGTACGATATCCCGCGAAACCGTGAAGCGCGCGGTGGCGCAGGTGGCGCGCACGGGCGTGCGATTTCTGACCGTGCACGCGGTCGGTTCGGTGATGCGCGCGGCGGTGGAAGGCCGCGCCGGCGCGGACTTGAAACTGCTCGCGGTCACCGTGCTCACCAGCTTTGGCCGCGAAGATATGCAAGAGATGGGCTACCAGGGCGAGATCGCCGAACTGGTGGGCCGCCGCGCGCGCCTGGCGATGGAGTGCGGTGTGGATGGCATCGTGGCGTCGCCGCTCGAGGCCGCCGACTTGCGCCGCCTGTTCGGCCCCGCGCCCATCCTGGTCACCCCCGGCGTGCGCTCGCCGGGCGCCGGCCATGGCGATCAGAAGCGCGTCGCCACCCCCGCCGAAGCCCTGCGCGACGGCGCCAGCTACCTGGTAATCGGCCGCCAAGTCACACGGGCTGCCGACCCCGCCGCCGAAGTCGAGCGCCTGCTAGAGGAAATCGCTGGCGCATAGGCCAAAATTAGAGTCCCCAGGGGCTGGTGAAATACGCGAAAAATGCTAAAATTGTGGCTGACATGCGTTACATTACGCATTACGGTTTGGAATGATCCGCTCGATACGCCACAAGGGGCTGAAACGCCTTTATGAAGACGACGACCCGCGCGGCGTTTTTGCTGAACACGTTGCGAAGCTCCGCGATATTCTCGCGAGGCTGGACGCCGCCCGCGTTGTGGCCGACGTGGATGTACCTGGTTTTCGGTTGCACCAGCTTAAGGGCGACTACAAGGGGTTTTGGGCCGTGACCGTTCGTGCAAACTGGCGGGTTATTTTCCGCTTTGACGACTCCGACGCCTTTGATATCGATTATGTGGACTACCACTGAAAGGAGATTCCACCATGCCTATGAAAAATCCTCCTCACCCCGGAGGTTTTGTGCTGCGCCAGTGTATTGAGCCTTTGGGCTTGAGCATCACGAACGCCGCCGCCGCCCTTGGAGTGACCCGCACCACGCTATCGGAGCTGGTGAACGAGAAGCGCGGCATCTCTCCCGAAATGGCCGTGAGGTTGTCCAAGGTCTTCGGCGGCAGCGCCGAGAGCTGGCTTGTGCAGCAGGCGCAGTACGACCTCGCCCGCGTTCCCGCCAGCCGGATGAAGCTGAAACGGCTGGAACTGGCTTAAGCACCGGAACTCTTCGCAATTCAACGTGCGACAGCGTCAAGACAGCGCAGCAACTGTCCAGCGGTTTAGGCGTTCGTCATAGGTAACAAGCCCGCTCCTAATATCGGAGTCGGTAAAACCGAATTCCTCGTGGCAGTGGGTGCACTGAAGCTGTCGCAGCTCGTCTCCCGATGGTAACCGCCCCGCTACAGCGTCCCCGCACCTCGGGCAAACAACATACCGCATGTGTCCTGTCGTCATCAGGGCGCCGCCTTTCAATCGTTCCCCCCAATGGTACCGCCCATCCGGGCGCGGGCGGGTTCGTTCGCGGCCACCGTGCCAGCGTGGAGAAAGGGCTTGCCTGCGGGCGCCCCTTGGCCCCAGCGACGCAAGGTGAGAGGATGTGTCTATGGTGCAAGCCACCGAGACATCATTTCAAATCGTTTGCCGTCATGCCGAACTGATAAAGGCACGGGAGGCGCAACTTGGTGCATATCCGGGAGATGGCCCGACCTCCCAACAGGCATCCGCGCTTGTTGAGGCACTTCGCCCGATTAGCGAAGCTGAGGCCGTGTTGCCCTCAATTCTGTTGACGGCTTTTCACAGTGCAGTAGATGCCGAAATGACGTGGCTTTTCCCCGAGCGAGACCCCTTCGGCTTGCCAGTCACGGCGGCCTTACGAGAGATTCAGAATTTCACCGGGAAAGCTCTTGAAGCGGCGATGCCCGGGACGCGGCCAGGCCTTGAAGAGTACGCCAGCCTTGCTGTCGTCGCAAATGCCGCTCGAAGAACCGAGCAACTACACGGCAACAGGATCATTTGGCGACTGGTGCTTGCTCGCGTCCTGTATCGCATAGGCCGTTTTCTGTCCGGCTAGGAGAATTCGACTCATGACCGTCAGTGCTACTCAGACTTCACAGCAGAAAGGCGACTCACTGGAGAGGGCGGTGCGAGCCATTGAAACGGCGATCCTTCGTCAAGCGCCCGGATACGACGAGAAGACGTTTCGCATCGAAGGAAAAAAGACGATCAAAACCAAGGAGGGAGTTCATCACGAGATCGACATTTGGGTGAACGTCGAGATTGCTGCGGGGTACACGGCAACCTTTATATTTGAATGCAAGAACTGGAAGGCGAACGTAGGAAAAAACGAAATCGTTGATTTCGCCGAAAAGATTAAGGCGGCGCAAGCGCAAAAGGGGTTCTTTGTCGCCAAGTCATTGACACGTGATGCAGAGGCGCAGGCGAAGAGTGATTCGCGTATCGAGATCCTTCTAGTGCGCGAGCTGCCCACGGGCGAAGTGCCGACGCGGATACAGAGTTTTCACGGAGTGTTTGCGGAGCTGCAAGAGACGAGATGCACGATCATTCATGGGTGTGAGCAAGGCACCACAACACCGGTCGATCTAAACAGCGCCTCGTTCACGATTGACGGTGAAGAGCACGACCTGGGCGTCTACCTCAAGCAATGGATTGATGAAGTGAGCGGAACGCGCCCCTCCGACCTTGTGGGAGGGGGGGCTTACCCGTTCGAGGCATCGCGCGCCTTTTCCGCCAGTGACGTGGAGATTAACCAAGAGCGTATCAAGCAGATGACAGTATCAGGCAGGGTAGAAGTCCGCCGAATCCCCGGAGTCATAGTGTCACGCTTCGAAGTCGCCACTCGTGGTCGCGTTATTCAGTGCTTGGTCGAGTTTCCAAACGGAGCCAGCGTCATCATGCAGGAGCTGGTGGTGTCGCACAAAGGGTAGGCCTCGCCGCGAGTGTCGGGGGCCCCGCTTCGCCCTTACGCCTACGCCGGCCTCAATCCCAGCCCCGCTCGCTCAGGCAAAATCAGCTTGCCCCTCTCCACCTTCACGCCGGTGAACGGGTCGTTGGCGATGAGCAGGTTGCCGTCGAGATCGGCGTAATCCACCAGCGGCGACAGGTGCGCGGCGGCGGTGACCGAGACCGAGCTCGACACCATGCAGCCCAGCATCGTCTTATGCGCAGCGATTTCGCCACCGCAATCACGCGCCCCGCTTTCAGCGGCGCGCGTGATAATTCGATGGGTAGGTGGGCTCCGCATGGCGAGCGATACTAGGCTGCGTCGTGTCGAGCTCGGTCTCGGTCACCGCCGCCGCGCACCTGTCGCCGCTGGTAGATTACGCCGATCTCGACGGCAACCTGCTATCGCCAACGACCCGTTCACCGGCGTGAGGGTGGAGAGGGCAAGCTGATTCTGCCGGAGCGAGCGGGGCTGGGATTGAGGGCGGCATAGGCGTAAGGGCGAAGCGGGGCCCCCGACACTCGCGGCGAGGCCTACCTTTTTGTTGCGACACCACCAGCTCCTGCATGATGACGCTGGCTCGTTTTGGAATTTCGACCAAGCACTGAATAACACAACCACGAGTGGGGAGCTTCGAAGCGTGACACTATGACTCGGGGATTCGGCGGAACCACTACCCTGCCTGATACTGTGACCGTGCTTGATCTACGCTCTTGGTTAATCTCCACGTCACTGGCGGAAAAGGCGCGCGATGCCTCAAAAGGGTAAGCCCCCCCTCCCACAAGGTCGGAGGGGCGCGTTTCTCTCCACTTCATCAATCCATTGCTTGAGGTAAACGCCCAGGTCATCCTTCTTGGCCGTTCAATACGTGAACAAGGCGCTGCTTCAATCGAGCCAATATTTTGGTGCCCCTTGCTCACACCCATGAATGATCGTGCATCTCGTCTCTTGCAGCTCAGCAAACACTCCGTGAAAACTCTGTATGCACATCGGCCCCGACCCGTGGGCAGCTCGCGCACTAGAAGGATCTCGATACGCGAATCACTCTTCGCCTGCACCTCTGCATCACGTGTCAATGACTTGGCGACAAAGAACCCCTTTTGCGCTTGCGCCGCCTTAATCTTTTCGGCGAAATCAACGATTTCGTTTTTTCCCTACGTTCCGCCTTCCAGGTATTTTGGCTGCGAATAGAAACTCTTCAGTGTACCCCGCAGCAATCTCGACGTTTCACCCAAATGTCGATCTCGTGATGAACTCCCTCCTTGGTTTTGATCGTCTTTTTTCCTTCTCAGAATCCAAACGTCTTCTCGTCGTATCCGGGCGCTTGACGAAGGATCACCGTTTCCAATGGCTGGCACCAGCCTCTCCGTGAGTCGCCTTTACTGCTACCTAGTAGCACTGACGGTCATGAGTCGAATTCTCCTAGCCGGACAGAAAACGGCCTATGCGATACAGGACGCGAGCAAGCACCAGTCGCCAAATGATCCTGTTGCCGTGTAGTTGCTCGATTCTTCGACGGGCGTTTGCAACGACGGCGAGGCTGGCGTACTCTTCAAGGCCTGGCCTCCTCCCGGGCATGGCCGCTTCAAGAGCTTTCCGGTGAATTTCTGAATCTCTCGTAAGGCCGCCGTGACTGGCAAGCCGAAGGGGTCTCGCTCGGGGAAAAGCCACGTCATTTCGGCATCTACTGCACTGTGAAAAGCCGTCAACAGAATTGAGGGCAACACGGCCTCAGCTTCGCTAATCGGGCGAAGTGCCTCAACGAGCGCGGATCCTGTTGGGGAGGTCGGCAATATTTGGATATGCACCAAGTTGCGCCTCCCGTGCCTTTATCAGTTCGGCATGACGGCAAACGATTTGAAATGATGTCTCGGTGGCTTGCCCATAGACACATCCTCTCACCTTGCGTCGCTGGGGCCGGGGGCACCCGCCGCAAGCTCCTTTCTCCGCGCTGGCACGGTGGCCGCGAACAAACCCGCCGCGCCCGGATGGGCGGTACCATCGGGGGGAACGATTGAAAGGCGGCGCCCTGATGACGACAGGACACATGCGGTATGTTGTTTTCCCGAGGTGCGGGGACAGTGCCGCGGTTGGTTACCAGCGGGAGACGAGCTGCGACAGCTTCAGTGCGCCCCGTGCCACGAGGAATTCGGTTTTACCGACTCCGATTTTAGGAGCGGGCTTGTTTCCTCTGAGCAAACACCTAAACCGCTGGACAGTTGCTGCGCTGTCTTGACGCTGTCGGACGGCATTTGAGAAAATACGAGCGAAGAGTTCCGGTGCTTAAGCCAGTTCCAGCCGTTTCAGCTTCATCCGGCTGGCGGGAACGTGGGCGAGATCGTACTGCGCCTGTTGCACAAGCCAGCTTTCGGCGCTTCCGCCGAAGACCTTGGACAGCCTCACGGCCATTTCGGGAGAGATGCCGCGCTTCTCGTTCACCAGCTCCGATAGCGTGGTGCGCGTCACTCCAAGGGCGGCGGCGGCGTTCGTGATGCTCAAGCCCAAAGGCTCAATGCACTGGCGCAACACAAAACCTCCGGGGTGAGGGGGATTCTTCATAGGCATGGTGCAATCTCCTTTCAGTGGTAGTCCACATAATCGACGTCAAAAGCGTCGGGTCGTCAAAGCGGAAAATCACCCGCCAGTTTGCGCGAACCGTTACCGCCCAAAAACCCTTTAGTCGCCCTTCAGCGATGCAACCGGAAACCGGGCATATCCATATCGGCCACGACGCGGGCCGCATCCAGCCTCGCGAGAATATCGCGGAGCTTCGCGACGTGTTCGGCAAAAACGCCGCGCGGGTCGTCGTCTTCATGAAGGCGTTTCAGCCCCTTGTGGCGTATCGAGCGAATCATTCCAAACCGTAATGCGTAATGTAACGCATGTCAGCCACAATTTTAGCATTTTTCGCGTATTTCACCAGCCCCTGGGGACTCTAATTTTGGCCTATGCGCCAGCGATTTCCTCTAGCAGGCGCTCGACTTCGGCGGCGGGGTCGGCAGCCCGTGTGACTTGGCGGCCGATTACCAGGTAGCTGGCGCCGTCGCGCAGGGCTTCGGCGGGAGTGGCGACGCGCTTCTGATCGCCATGGCCGGCGCCCGGCGAGCGCACGCCGGGGGTCACCAGGATGGGCGCGGGGCCGAACAGCCGGCGCAAGTCGGCGGCCTCCAGCGGCGACGCCACGATGCCGTCCACACCGCACTCCATCGCCAAGCGAGCGCGGCGGCCCACCAGTTCGGCGATCTCGCCCTGGTATCCCATCTCTTGCATGTCTTCGCGGCCAAAGCTGGTGAGCACGGTGACCGCCAGCAGTTTCAAGTCCGCGGCGGCGCGGCCTTCCACCGCCGCGCGCATCACCGAACCCACCGCGTGCACAGTCAGAAATCGCACGCCGGTGCGCGCCACCTGCGCCACGGCGCGCTTCACGGTTTCCGGGATATCGTACATTTTGAGATCGAGAAAAACTTCTTTGCCCTGGCCGATCAGCTCGCGCACGATCTCCATGCCGGCGGCGGCATACAGCTCCAGCCCAACTTTGTAAAAACCCACGCGGCCGCCGATGCGCCTGACTAATGCGCGCGCCTTATCGGCGGTTTCCACGTCGAGGGCAATGATAATGGGGTTGTAGTTCATATCAGATGAATCGCTTTCTGCGCCGCGCTCCACACGCGGCCGATGCGGTAGGCGCCCTTGAGCGCCTGTTCGAGGCGCCCGGCATCGGCTTCGGCAAGCGAGATCAGCAGGCCCCCGGAAGTTTGCGGATCGTAGAGCAGGTCTTCGATCTCGCGCGGAATTTCACGCCGCGTCTCCACCACGCAGGAGGCGAACTCGCGGTTGTTCTTGAGGCCGCCGGGAATCGCGCCCGGCGCGCATACTCGACGGCGCCGGGCAGAAACCGCACTCGATGGATCGATCTCCAGGGTGACGCTGCTCGCCAGCGCCATCTCGCGCGCGTGGCCCATCAGGCCGAATCCGGTGACGTCGGTGCAGCCGTGCACGTCGAACCGCAGCATCGCCTCGCAGGCGCGCGTTCAGCGTCAGCATGGCGCACCGATTCTGCGACGTGCTCCGGCGCCGCGATGCCGCGCTTCAGCGCGGTCGCGATCACGCCCGGTGCCGATGCGCTTGGTGAACACCAGCGCGTCGCCGGGCAGCGCGCCGGCATTGGCGGTGACGCGCGCCGGATGCACGATGCCGGTCACCGCGTAGCCGAACTTGATTTCGTCATCCGCCACGCTGTGCCCGCCCAAAATCGAGCAGTCCGCCTCGTGCATCTTTTCGGCGCCGCCCTTGAGGATCTGCTGCAAGTCCCCGACATCGCCCTTGGCGGGGTACGCGACAATCGAGAGCGCCGAAATCGGCCTGCCGCCCATGGCGTAAACGTCGCTCAGCGCATTGGCGGCGGCGATGGCGCCGAAGGTGTACGGATCGTCCACGATGGGAGTGAAAAAATCGACCGTCTGCACCAGGGCAAGCTCCGCCGTCAGCTTGTACACGCCGGCATCGTCGGCAGTGTCAAACCCGATCAGCACGTTCTCATTCGCCCAGCGGGGGACGCTCGCCAGAACCTGGTCCAACAACTTTGGACTCAGCTTGGATGCTCAACCCGCCGCCTTCACGTGCGCCGTCAGTTTGCGAAGCTGCGTCGTATCTTCCATCGCATCTTTGGCTGCATTACCATAATAACGGCAATGCAACGCACCCTCCTTTTCTCAGCCCTGCTGCTGGCCCTGGCGCTGACACTGGTTTCCGGCGACCCCAGTTCCGATCCGCGCCTGAGCAAGGCTTCGCGCATCGCGGAGCGCAATGGCTGGATCCAGGTTCACCTGGAAGGCTCGCCCGCGGAGATCGGCTTCCAGCACGGGTTTCTGCTGGCGGCTGAAATCGAAGACACGCTCAAGGTGGTTTCCGCGGAGTTGCGCACGACGAAAAGCGCGATTGGGGGTTCTTCCGCTCGACCGCGCGCGATATCTTCTGGCCGCATGTGGAGGAGGAGTACCGCGCCGAGCTCAACGGCATCGCGGAAGGACTGAAGGCGCGCGGCAGCAAGCTCGACCTGTGGGATATCGTGGCACTGAATTCCTGGCTGGAGGTGACGTATTACACCAAGCAGCTCAACCACAAGACCGGCGGCGCGCGGGCCGTTGCAGCGCCTTCGTGGCCACCGGCAGCTACACGGTGGACGGCCGCGTCGTGATCGGCCACAATGACTGGACCACTTACGCCGATGGCGAGCGCTGGAACATCGTCTTCGATATCGTGCCGGCCGGCGGTTACCACATCCTGATGGACGGCATGGCCGGCCTGATCCACAGCGGCGACGATTTCGGCATCAATTCGCCGGCCTCATCGTCACCGAAACCGCCATCAGCGACTTCTCCGGCTTCGACCCGGATGGCGTGCCCGAATTGGTGAGGGCGGCGGAAAGCGGTGGAGTGTTCCGCGTCCATTGACGACTTCGCCCCCATCATGAAAGAAGGAGACAATGGCGGCTATGCCAACGACTGACAGATTGCGACCGCAAAACGAATGAGATGGCGAATCTGGAACTGGGCCTCAAGAACGTAGGTCTAGAGGCGCACGCGGAGCGGCTTTTTCGTCGGCTCGAATTTTCAGATCGATTGTACGAGTTGATCCGCGAAGAGACCACGTTAGCACGCCGAGGATGTCGGCAACTGCGCCAAATGCGCGCCACGGCGCGCGCTCGATGACGCTGATGGAAGAGAACCGGGGCAAGATCAACATCGCCAGCCGGAGCAGCGTTTCCTGGCTGATCATTACGACGCGTTTCCGAAGAAAGTTGAGCCAGGGGCGAGAAGGCGCCACCTTGTGCGGGCGCGTGCAACTTTCCCAGCGCGGGGTCGCCGACTCGGCTGGAGCCATACGCTCCCGCGGGCGCGGTGCAGAACAAAGTGACCAGCGCCGCGCTGGCCGGAAAGGTGGTTCGTTCCACGGCCGCAGCCCTGGGCCACGCCTGCGGGCGCGACTTCCATGCCGCCTCACATATCACGCGGGATACCCGGTTTCTGTTCAGCCGATCCTGCATGACATGGATGCCAGCCGCCGTGGAACGAATCCCAGGCGAAGTAGGGGGACAGCCCGCTATTAAGCGGCCGTTTTTTTACTTTGGCGAAAGGAGACTGCTGTGCCTGTTGAATCATGCGTCAGGATGCGTCCGAGCGCAAACCTGGAGAAGAGACTGCGTTTGTGAGTTTGATGGTCTCGGATTCTCGATGAGTTCGGAGATCCGCAGAGACGACAAGCTAATCTTCTGCATGCTTCGGAAAGACAACTTATGCTTTATGTAAAACCAACCGCGCGGGACCGAGTTGAGAGCCGGAAGACTACGAGGGCGTTCAAGTCTTCTGGGCGCCGAAGGATATCAGACAAAACCAGAGTACGATTGAAGAGCCTTGGGTCCCGGAGATGTTTCAGAGCTCGAAAATCGAGACTACGGGCAGACGGAGTTTTTCCTTACCGACGACAACAGGCTTCTCGCATTGCTTCAGCATTCCTACACAAAGATAGATGTCAGCCTTCACTGCACCTGTTGCACTTTTCTCTCCTCTTCTGCGTTTCCAGCTCCTGATGGCTGCCGCGGGCGAATCGTGTTCACTTTAGTTTGCGGGCTGCTGAAACGAGAGGAACCGCTGCGTTTCAAACGTAATTGCAGACGCTCGACCGCCGGGACTGCGAGGAACCGGTTCCTGTCTCCTCTCTGAGAGAAAGAGAGAAAATACAAGCCACTGTGGCCGCCTGGGATAAAACGTAGCGCGGCGTAACCCAGTTTCAAATTGCCCCCTACAGGGAGGGACCATGGTTGGGCGCAGGACGGTGGCCCCGAAACGGCTGCCTCTCGGCGAGCGACAGTACTTTTCGATTTCAGAGTAGCGCGGCTGGCTACGGGAAGGCGCCGGCGAAGCGGCGCAGGCTCATGAAAACGGGGCGAAGATTTCCAGGCAAGGCAGCGTGACTGACAGTTGAAGCGCGCGCTCATTGCAGGAAGTACCACGTGTGTCCCCTTCCTTTACCCCTTAATTGGCAGCATCAAAGGCTACTTGGACTCAAATTAGCAACTGGTAGATCTAAACTTGACCTGCAGTTGCAGCGGCTGGCGGGCAGTGTTGGGATGTGTGCACACCCGTCTAGTCCCTCGCCCTTTCATCCAGCCGGGGCCCAATCGGAGCCTTCGCGCGCGCAAATTTCGACGCGCCGCGTCGCGAAGCCGGAAGCGAGTCTTCGCAGCCAAACAGCGCGCGTGTCAGACTACAGCATAGCCCAGCGTGCCGGCCGACGGCCGAGCCCCGGCATCCTCTCCGTCAACAAACAAACATTCAAAAACAATCAGGAGCCGAAATACTGGTTCACGGAGTATGATCGGTATAGCCGCTTCGGCTTCAACATGAAAATCGCGGTCGCGCCCGTGTCCAGTACGCACAAATTCAATATCGATGCAGGGCTATTATCACGTGACCCACCAGCCACGGTTTGCGGCGGATCGTCCAGAATCTCTATATCATCCGTCCCAGGCTCCGCATAGGCGGCTCCTCAACTATCGTCCTGGCACGCCGAACCCGACTCGCCCGTGATGTGCGGCTCTTCCGCGCTCTGAAGAGAATGGGTATCCATAACGCCGCAGGCACGAGCAAGACGACAAAGCAGCTTTTCACGAACGCAGCGCGGTATAGGCTCTGCTGTTCCTGCGACGGGCCGCCTGAGGGTTAGTTGTGAGTGTCCTGGCCGCTGACACGCTCAACTTGGGCTCCAGGCAATCGGCGACGGTCTCCCGCTGCCGGTCCCCCTCGGTGGCCCCTGTCTGCGTCCAATGAAAGCGTTCGGAGCGGTTTCAATACGTAGGTTCGCGAACCTTCGTAAACACGCAGGTTTCGGTTGAAATTCGAGCCACTGCGTGCGGTGCTCGACTAACCGTCGTTGAGTCTCGGCCAATTGATCGTGTGTTTTCCCGTTGAGTGGCATTCCCAACTGACAGCTAGCTATCCACCGCACCCCCCGGCAAGCTCCACGGCGGCGGCCGGTCCGGACTCGACACCAACCAAAATGTCGATTTGATGCCGCGCGGAACTTGATTGGCTGATGAAGTGGTCGAGTTCGTCTCGCAAGGTTCAAGACCATAAGCCGCAAACTTGTTCCGTTGGGAGGTAGTCCAACAGCGGATTGTTCTCTATCTTCCCTTGATTTAGACCTTCTCGGAGCCCTACCGAGAACTACCACGGCGGCCTGAGCTCGCGACGAAAGCCTCAATCCTTCGAAGGGTTGAGCTCATTCAACTCCTTAATCAATCCCAGTCGGATTTATGGGTCTCATTTTCCACCGTAGAGTACGTCTCTATTCGGGAGTACAGATTTCGCCCATTCGTTCAAGGATTGGACCAACTGAAATCAAAATGGCAAAGGCGGGCGGGAGCGGAGCGAATTTCGAAGCGTGCTAGATCGATTTCTGCACGCCCGCCTGCGGCGTCATTTTGGAGCTCGGTGGTGAGCAGAACAAAATCTGAGTTTTTGAGTAAGTACAATCGCTTTCAGAAAGGCGTCCGATTTCCTTCAGGGGGACACAATACCGATCTGAGCGTGATGGTGCAACTAAGTACTCCTCGGAATAGATCGAAAACGTGCCGCGACCTGCACCAACCACCACGTGCGGCGGCCGGCAAATGCTAAGCTTCCGTTTTTGATGCAGGCACACTTGCTGAGGAGAAAACCTGGGATTCCGTGGGCCAAACAGGTTGAAGTTGTTGGGGAGCTCCAACAGATCACAAACTCTCCTCTTCACAGCAGCGTTAGATCGATGGTCGCCTCACCGATGAGTTCCAAATGAAACTCATTTGAACCTTTGTTGCCGGACGAATCGCGTAACTGGGGGCCCCCTCACAGGGTTAGCTCCTTTGCGGCCTCCAGGTCGCCCACGGTCCTGAGGCTTCACTCCCACACTCTGAAGAATTTTGACATCAGCCGCTGATCCACGCATCGCAGTCTTCCAGGGAAGCGGCTCCCCACCGAGGACACGTCCGCATAGGGGATCTCCTGAAGCTCGCTGGAGTTTTGGACAATGTTCCATGTCTTCTTACGGTGTCCTTGGGGACCGGCATATGCCGCCGGTTGATTTGCAGCAAGCGGCGAGTACACGTCAATAAGCATCGCAGATGCATCCTATTTATTCCCTGCAACAGGCATCAGCAACGAAAAGAAAGCCACCGAGGGCCATAAAACGCATCCCGCCAAACAGCACCTCGGCCGAGGTTTGCGAAATTCCCAACCAACCATAGCCGGTGATAGGCCAAGAAAAGTTTTAGAAAAGCAGCCGAGCTCGTTCTTGAACAGGGTCATCGCCGGGAGGAGCAGCGCGACACAACCCTCAACATCTAGCACCTCGGACGCTCGCCACGCGGAAACTCTTCTGCAAGCTGGTTCCCGCCGACGGGACACATTCAGAGTGATTGTGCTGCCTCCACCGTAGAGCCAGTCTGGTACGGTGGCTGCGAGAGAGCCTCCGCGCAGGATTCAGATACCCTTCCATGGAGGATTGCCTACAACCCACTGAAATGGCCGCTTGCGAGCCTCGCGATGCCAGGGTGAGTAGATCTACGAAGGCAGTTGCCGCAGAAGATGTTCCTCCTGCGCAGGGCCGGCAACCGAAATCGGGTTTTTGCGTCAGGTCCGGCGGATCGGGGGAAGCAAGAAAGAGTGAGCGCCAGGCTTTGCTCGGCAATCTGGCACGCGTCTCCGTCGATATCCACGCCCCGGACTATGGTTTGTGAGAATCCAACCTTGTTCTGCGGGGCGGAGTTCACGGTCGAGTTCCTGCAGCCGTCGGCTCGATTAGCTTGCCGATAGCACTGGACGAGGAACGCTCCTGAACCGCATGACAAATCCAAGTTTCAGGCTGGAGTGGCTTCCGTGAATCCAGCTTGTCGAGCATGAGATTTCACGAGCGGAACTAGGTAGGTGGGGTCCCGCGCCTTTCACCCTCCCCTCGGACTTTCCGGAGGGCCGGAGGGTGCTATGCAGGAACCACTACGTATATGACGGACAATGT
>CAWJLI010000071.1:0-10925 GCA_963843095.1 Bryobacterales bacterium | reverse complement strand
ATCGGAGTCCCAGCAGTTCCTCCATGCCGGCTTCGAAGTCGCGCTCGAGCAGCTTCTTCAGAATCTCGAGGCGCATTTGGAGGCTGATGAAGCTTTGCAGCGGGCCGTCGTGAAAATCCGCGGCGATACGCTGGCGCTCCGTTTCGCGCGCCTTCTCGGCTTCCTCCTGCGCCTCGGCGGCGCGCGCTTCCAGGGTGGCGACCAGCGTGGTCATGCGGCGTTTGTAGATGGCTGCGCCGCAGGCCAGCGCGCCGCCGTCCACAATCGTTCTCAGCAGAGGTTCCAGCGGCAGCGATGGCAGCGCGATACAGAATGCGGCGGACACGGCCGACACCAGAGCCACTTCCGTCACGCCGAAGAACACAAGCGCTTCGGCGAGCACGTAGAGCAGGAAGACCGAGCTGAACCAGAACAGGCGTTCTCCGCCATCGGCCAAAGTGGAGCCGGACCGGAGCAGGCGCTCTCCGCCATAAGCCGCGGACACCAGCAGGTACACGATGTCGGCCACCAGCGCCAGCAGCCCGTAAACGCCGTGCGGCGTGCGCACCTTCACCACCAGCACGACCGCGCAGACCAAGTACAGCGCCTGCACGGACACCGAGAGCACGGAGACCGGAAGCACAGCCGTCTGGCCGAACAGAAACCAGCCCAGGGCCAGCGCGGCCAGCGCCGCACGGGCCGCCGCCATGCCTCGAGGCCAACCGATATTTATGGCATCCAGCAAGGTGTCACTTTCGGTACAGGTACAGCGTGTGGCTGCGGCCTTCCCCGTCGTCGGCGAATGTCTTCCACCTTTTCGGGTGTCCACGCGCGAAACTCGAAATCGTGCGCCACCACGCGGGCGCCCTTCTTGAGCTGGCGATCGAGCAGCGGCTGCACTTTGCCGTTAATGGATTCCGGCAACAGGTAGACCGTCACCAGGTCGGCCGAGCCGTAATTTTGCGCCAGCAGGTCGCCGTGGATGATGCGGGCGCTTTTCTCGAGCCCCAGCCTGGCAATCCGCGCCAGGCTCTGGCGGCACAAGTCGAGGTCGATCTCGATGCCCACCGCGTCCGCATGAAACTTCTGCGCCGCCAGTAATCACGATGCGGCCGTCGCCCGACCCGAGGTCGAACACCTTCTCGCCCGCCTTCAAGCCGCCCAACCGGAGCATCCGTCCAACGATGGTTTCCGGCGTCGGGTAATACGGCGCGAGCTTGGCCGCGGGACCTTCCTGGGCGTGCAGGCCGGCGCCCAGGGCGGCTGCGCAGAGACACGCAACCAGCCACGGCGCCCCCGGCCTTGGTATGGCCCGGCCGCGCCGCCGCCCTTCCTTTCGCATTCTCAGACCTTCTCCAGGGGCACTCCCCGCTTGCACCATTCGCAGTGCTCCCCATCGACATAATAACTGGCGTCGAGCTTGACCAGATAGTACAGCGGGAGGTTGCCGAAACTTAAGGTCGTGGGGTTGGGCTGGTAGATGGCCACCGCCAGTCCCACCACTTTGGCGTCGTAGGACTCCAGCAGCGTTTTCAGTTCGGTCAGTCGCTGGCCGGTGCGCAGGATGTCGTCCACCAGTACCACCGGTTCGCCCGGCTCGGGGCGCAGGAACTGGCGGAAACGGAGCGGGTCACCGTCGTGCTCCCGCTCCGCCCAGTACACCTGCCGCGCGCGCAGCGCTTCGCACAAGCCGAAAGCCAGCGCCAGCCCGCCGGTGGTCGGCGCCACCATCGACAGATCCTTGGCGATGGCGCGAATCTCGGGATGCGCGCGCAACAGCCGGCTCAAGCCCACCGACATCATCCGCTGATGCCGGGAATAGCGCATCGCCAGCGGCACCTTCAGATACTCGTTGGAATGCAGACCGGTGGGGTACTCAAAATGGCCGTCGCGCAGCGCTCCGGTTTCTCGCAGTACGGCGACGACTTCCTCTTGCGTGGGGATGAGGTGCATCGATGTCCTCGTCTTTCCGTGGGCTCGCTGGACTGCCGAGAGGCGCGGACCGTGCGCGGCATGGTCCGGCAACCTGGCGTCAGCGGCCAACTATCAATGTACTGCACATCCTTACTTCAATCACGCCCCTAGATTCGCGCGCGACCCGGTTCGAAACCGTTAGCCTAAACAAAATAAGGACTTTACACTAGAGGCCGCATCCGGCTCCAGCATATCATGCGGCGGCAACCGGCGGCTCCGCAGGATCCAGAGAGACCGAGATTGGCTGGCGCCTTCAACCGGCTGTAAAGGTCTGCGGCATCTGCGCCGATATACTCAGCATGAAAATGGCGCGCATTCTTGGTTGGGCGCTGGCAGCACTTGTTACCGGCAGGGCCTGGGCCGCAAGTTCGACGGGCATTACCGTCTCACCCGCTTCGGTGACTTTTTCCTATCAGGTCGGCAGTGCCACGCTGCCGGCGTCGAGTAAAGTGACCGTGACGCTGCCAACAGGCACGCCGAGCTCGACGGTGGTCGTGGCGCAAGCTTCGTCGGCCCCCGCCTGGCTGGTCGTTACGCCTGCCTCCGGGTATTCGCCTTTGGCGCTGACGTTGACCGCGAATCCGACCGGCCTGCCGCCCGGGACCTATCCCGGCTCGATTGCGATTTCGACCGTGCCGGCGACCATGAGCCTCACCATTCCGGTCAACCTGATGGTGTCCAATCCCCCTTCCTCTCTGGTGGTAATCTCCCCGTCCCCGAACTACACCCCAGCCACTTCCTCGACCAACGGCACTCTCACTTTTTCGTACACCACCGGCGCCGCCTGGCCCGCGTATCCCGCAACGGACCCGACGACCTCCTCCGAGATTGACGTGGCGTCGAACGGGGGGACGATCCCGTTCACTGTTACCGCCGCTTGCCGCATCCGGTGCCGGAACCGCCAACTCTTCCACCTGGGTTCGCGTGGGGCCGCTGGGCTCGACGCCTTCGGGGCTGACCACCAGCGGCGTAGCGCTTTCGGGTTCCTACGTGCCGATCACGGTACTGCTGGACGAGACCACCGTGCAGGCCTTGCTGCCCGGCAGCTATGGCGCCACCATCACCATCGCTCCGACCACTTCCGGCAGCGCGTCGTTTATCGTGTCGGTGAACCTGGTGGTTTCGGCCGGCCCGCCCTCGCTGACTTCCATCTATCCGGCGATGATCGTGCAAGATCCGTCGGTCAGCCCATTGATCACCATCAACGGGCAGAATTTCTTCGCCACTTCGGTGGTGACCATCGAACAGCAAGCCGGGGGAGCTTGCGCCCTCGGTGGCACGCCCGTCGGCACGCCCACGCAGTTGGCCGCTACCCTACTGAGCCAGCAAGTGCTGGAGGCCACCATCCCGTACGACTTCCGCCCTATTACAAAACCCCGCAACCCTGTGCCTGTTCGTGACCAATCCGGCTCCGCCCAACAATCCGGCGCAAGTTCCAGGAGGTCCGGCCACATTTACCGTGCTGTCCAGCACGGCGATGGCGATAACCGCGGTGACCAATGCAGCCAGTTACCTGCTGCGCTCCACCCAGGTCGGGACCAACCCAGATCCGGTTTCCAGCGGCCAGACGGCGGTTTCGCCAGGAGAGATCGTATCCATTTTCGGCCAGAATTTGGGGCCGATGGTGGCTGACACGGTGCCGCTCACCACCGTTGTCGGTGTGCAGTCTTTCCCCACGAGCGTGCCCGATCCCGCCAATCCCACCAACAGTTTCGAGGTCGTTTTCACTTTCTGGGACGTGACTCTCACACCCCCCGGCAATAACAGCGTCCTAGCGCCCATCATCATGCTCTCCAACAACCAGATCAACGCCGTCGTACCGTTTGAGGTATTCGCCGCGGTGGGCACCGCGAACCCGAGTGTTTCGGTCGTGGTTTGGGATGGCGCGGCATTCACCAACACATACCCGGTCATCGTGGTGGGCGAAGACCCCGGAATATTTACCTTGGGAGGTCTGGGCACCGGGCAAGGTGCTATTTTGAACTACACCAACTCGGGAAGTTACACCATTAACTCCGCGAAAAATGCGGCGTCGCGGGGATCCACCATCGTTATCTACGCAACCGGCATGGGCACGCTGGTATCGCCGCTAGTCGATGGAGTGATCGCTAACGCAAGTGACTTCCTCAACGATCCCGTTCAGGTCACTATCGGGGGGCAGCCTGCCGTGGTGAGTTACGCTGGCGCCGCGGGTGGATCGGTGGCTGGTCTGATCCAGATCAATACCATCGTGCCGCCGACCATCTCCACTGGTGCAGCGGTTTCGCTCACCGTTTCCGGCGGAACCGCCGCCACCGCTCGGCGCAGCCAAGCGAATGTCACGGTAGCGGTGCAATAGCGTCGAACGGTTGACGCCGCTTCCGCTGGCCAGACCGACGCGCACCGGCGGGCGTTACTCCTTTTGCTTGGCCGCGATCTTCCGTTCCAGGGCCTGCATCAACCGCGACTGCACGTCGGCCGGAACCGGGTATGGTTCCATACCCTTATAAATCTGGATCGTCTTGCGTGTGGTATCCGCAATCACCCAGCAGTTCGGGCATTCGGCGATATGACTTTCCAACTTGGCCCTGACGTCCGCGTCAAGGCTCTCGTCCATGTAGTCGCTCAACTCATGCAGGAAGTCTTTACAGGTAAGCAAACGCGTCATCCCCCTTGCGTTTGAAGTGGCGCGTCAGTTTCTCGCGCAACTGGAGGCGGGCCCGCAGCAATCTGCTCTTCACCGCGGGGATGGACAGGCCCAGAGCATCCGCCGTTTCCTCCGTCGAAAGTTCGTCGATGTCCCGCAGCACGAATACGGAGCGGTACGGAGGTTCCAGACCCTGGATGGCCTCATCCAGAATCTGGCCAAACTCAGCCCGGGAGTATTTCTGCTCCGGATTCTCGTCCCACGCCGCAACCTCGCGAACAATCGTGTCCTCTCCCGTGTCAATCGCTTCATCGAGCGAGACCGATCTGTCGGTTCGCCGCCGCCGGAGCTTCATGAGCGCCTGGTTCACCGCGATCCGCACGATCCAGGTATAGAATTTCGCGGCGCCCTGGAACTGGTCGAGATGCTCGTAGGCCTTCAGGAACGTCTCCTGCAACACGTCTTCTGCATCCTCGCGGTTTTGCGTGACGTGTTGGGCCAAGCGGAAGATCTTGCTCTCGTAGCGCCGCACCAGTTCGCCAAACGCACGCCCGTCCGCTTCGCGCGACTGCGCGACCAGTGTGGCTTCGTCGGCTTCGGCAAGACTGGGAGCCGTCATGGGGCGATTCTTCATGATACCGCGCCGCCTCCCACTCTCCCGCAGAAGAATTATCGACCCGGTTCCGGTCAACCGGAGACTGAGTCCGGTATGAGCGACTTACCGATGTTATAGGCGTCGGTAAACCGGTCAATGCCGTTGGATCCACCGTTGACCAGGCGGCGCGCGGTAGCCAAATCGCCGGTGGCGAGGGCCGCCGTGATACTCTGTTCGCGGCTCTTGAGAAAGCTGGCGAGCAGTTGCGCGGCAATCGTGGGATCGTTGGCCAGGTCGGGATTCCCGATCAGTTGATCGCCCAACCCTATCGCGGTTCCGTGGACCTGGTAGTTGGTGCGGCCGGTGAGTTGGACGAATCCACGTCCCTTGAACCGTTCGCCGTCCGGTGGTCCCTGGTTCCCGAGATCCGCCCTGGAATCGTACTTGTCGAACGGATGTCCACCCGGCGAGGTGTTGAATGGAGATTGACCCTCGCTGATCGGAAGGAAACACTCCGTCTCCGCGCGGATGGTGCCGAGCGCCATGAGGATCATCGGCTTGTTGGCCAATTGAGGCGACACCAGAGCGTTCAGCACCAGCGGCAGGTTTTGTTCGATGTTCTGGGCGGGCGTATTCGGGAACATCTGGCAGACCATTGCCACGGTGACCGCGGGAATCGCGGAGAGCAACTGGGGCCGGCGCTGCGAGGCCCAGCGCGGCTGCCGTTTGAGGCCCCACCACACCATCGGCGCCGAGCCCTGCGCTGCGCTGGAAGGCCTCTACAGCCGCTGCGGTTCCCTCGCCGAAGGAGCCATCCGACGCTCCCGGATCGAAGCCGTGATCGCGCAGTGTGTTCTGCAGATCGGCGACTTCGGGGCCGCTGCTTCCCAGTTGTAAGACCGGCATCTAGCTCGCTCCCTCCGGTTGTATGAGATCCTCAAAAGTGTCGGCACCGAAGCCCAATGCGAAAACGCCGGTGGCTGACTGATCCTTCGTTCCGCCAAGGCTATCCGAAATGCTTCTCTGCCGTCAATCGGGGCCTGGGCCAATCTGTACGAATTCTTCCATTTCCGCCCAATGCCCCTGTTTGCGGGCCAACAGGCTACTTAGCCTTTGCCACCTCGACCGCGAACACGTAGACCGGCCCGAACATGTTGGAGCGGAACACCACCCACTTGCGGTCCGGTGTGAAGCTCACGTTCGGCTCCAGACGGTAGGCGTGCTTCGACATGTTCACCAGGCGCTCGGCGCGCAATACACCGGGTTGGACGAAACCCTTCTCATCGAGGCCGAGCTTCTCGATAATCTCCGGGCGGAAAAGGTAAATCCACTCGCCATCGGGCGCCTTCGCGACCTGGCCGGGGTCTCCTCCGTCGCCGCAGAACAGCGTGCCATCGCGCGACACGTTGAAATGGATGGACCACTCGTTGCGCTGCAGGTGATACCAGGTCCGCGCGCCGCTGTCGACGTGATACCCCGCCAGCCAGAAATCCTCGCCGCGCGGCGTCTGCAAGTCGTACCAGATGGTCTTGCCGTCCGCGCCCCAGAACTCGTGTCCGAATATCTCCATCGCCATGGTGCGTGTATGGATTTGCTTAAGTCCGGTGCCATCGGTACGGACGGTCCAGATACGGTCGACCTTGTGCCAGGGCCCCTCGTGGCAGAACATGAGGAGCGTGGGATCGCTGGGTGAGAACAAGAGGTGGCCCAGCCAGTCATTGCTTCGGTGGATGGTCTTGATCTCTCCCGTGCGAGCGTCGAGTGTGAAGAGGACCATGGGAAGCCGCGCCGCCCAGCGCCGCTCCATCATCTCCGCCTTGTCCCTCGGCTGATCGAGAGGATGCAACTGCTGCTCGGGGGTGGGCCGCATATCCTGTGCCTGGCCTTCGACGTACGAGCCCGCCAGCAGAGTCTCGTCGGCGTTCACCGTGGCCACCGAGCCATGGGGCGGCAGAGCGCCGATGCGGCGCGTCTCTCCGGTGTCGGCATCCGTCGAGAAAACCGCGCCTTCGCGGGTGTAGTAGATCCGCTGGGTCCTTCGTCCGGCCTCAATCAGGCGCGTGCGGCCTTCCACAATCTGCCGGGCTTCCTGCGTGGCCAGGTCGAGAACCGAGATGCCCCCCGGCGTGGAGTACACCAGCTTCTTTCCATCGGCGGTGTAGCCGTTCTGGTTGAAGTAGAGGCTGGCGCTGCCGGGTTCGCGCGTGAGGCGCACCACGCGGTGACCGGTGGCAGGATCGACCCAGGATGTCGGCGGCTCGGCAGCCGGCGACTGCGCGACCCCGGCTTCGTCGAGGATTTGAATCGTCGTGGATGGACCCAGGTCCGCGGGCGGCGACCACGCGCGCAAAGCCCACACGACCTTCTTGTCCGGGGTGACTTCGATGGCTTGCACGGGCGCGTTGCTTGGGTCAATCGTGTCGGACCACTGATTGAACCAGTTATTGACGATCGTGTTTCCATTCGGCAGGCGTGTGGCCGTCTGGACATTGGAGAACTTGTATTCCGGCGCGTCGGCCGCGGTCCATTCCCAGACCGTCTCGCCCTTGCGATTGATCTCGCGCACGAACTTGTCGCCGGCGCCGGCGATCAGAATGTTCCCGTTCGCAAGCGGCTTGGCCGACCAGCAATTCGGCACGTCCTGCGACCAAAGCAGCTTGCCGTCCAAATCATATTCGACGACTCTGTGCGAATCCATGTGCGCGACCAGAATCGTCCCGGCGGCTGTCAAACGCGCCTGGCGGAACTGCCCGTGGACGCTGCCCGGGTTCTTCACCGGCAACTCGAACTCGTGTTCGATCTTGCCGTTAGCTTTATCGATGACGATGAACTTCGCGGGATTCCCGTTCTGGATGAACCATACGCTGTTCGCGCCGATGGGCTGCCCGGTGTGGATTTCGGTTTGCGAGGGCGCGTCAAAATTCCAAACCACTTTCTTGTCCGGCGTGATTTCGGTGATGCCAAACTGGTGGGCGAAAAGAATGTTCCCGTTCGGCTCCAGCACCGCGTCGCTGATCTCGCCGCGGCCGGTGTGCGTGTAGGACCATACGACCTGGCCGCCGCGAACCATTGACATCCGCTCCTCTTTGGCCTCGCCCGCGTAAAAGAAATCGTGCTGTGCAAGTCCCTTCCCGGGCAACACGGCCGGAGCTAGCAGCACAACGCTCGCCGGTTTGCCGGTATTGGCCGCCGCAGCGCCGGTTTGCGCCAAGCCCCGGCCGCCGAACAAGGCCAACGTCCAGCCGGCGACGGCGAGAATCGTCGCCGCTCCAATGCAGGCACGCACCGATCTCGCAAGGTTGAAGAAGGGTTTTATCGAAAGCATTTCATTCCTTGATCCCCGATGATATCAGACAAAATCATCTCGCAACGAAGAACACCGTAGCGGTAATCGAGGACCACCATGCTGCACCAAAATTGGGTACACTGAGTGTCCGCGGTTCCGGCCCCGTTCTGCAAAGTGAAGGCATTCGCATGAGATTACCCAAGAGACTGAACGCCGTTTCGGCGCTGGCGCCGTTGCTCGTCGTGACGCCGGGATTGCTGCTCGCACAGCAGGCGGATCGCTTTGCGGCCATTGCGCTGCGGATGCAGGAGTTCGTCGACAAAGGCGAGATCGCCGGCGCCGTGACTCTCATCGCCACCAAGGATCGGATCATCCATCTCAGCGCCGTCGGCAGGACCGACATCGCCAAGGATCGGAAGATGCAAACCGATGACATCTTCTGGATAGCCTCGATGACCAAACCGATCACGGCTGTGTGCATCGCGATCCTGGCGGATGATGGCAAACTGAGCTTGGATGACCCGCTGGCGAAGCATCTCCCGGAATTCGCCGGCCTGATGGTGAGCGAGAACGGTGAGACCGCCAGGCCGTCTCGTCCGGTCAACCTGCGGGACGTGCTGACACACACAAGTGGGATCGGGGAGATGACCGATCGCGAGCCCCACCTCACGCTCGCCGAAACCAGCCGGAGACTGTCCCGGCAACCGCTGCGCTTCCAGCCGGGAAGCCGGTGGGCATACTCGACAGCGGGCATGGACGTACTGGGGCGAGTGGTGGAAGCGGCGAGCGGGATGCCGTTTGACGAGTTCCTGCAGAAGCGCGTGCTCGACCCTTTGGGAATGAAGAACACGAGTTTCTGGATTGCGCCGGAAAAGGAATCTCGCTGGGCACACAGCTATCGCTGGAATTCGCAAGACGCCAGGCTGGAAGAGACGACAATCCCGTATCTATACAAGACGGCCGTGACGGACCGTGAGCGGCCGCCGCTCGGCGGCGCTGGGCTCTTTTCGACGGCCGAGGACATCGCCAGGTTTTATCAAATGATGCTCAACAAGGGCGCCCTCAATGGCAAGCGCATCCTCAAGCCCGAGACCGTCGCGGAAATGACCCGCAAACAGACCGGCGCGCTCAACGCCCGGCCCGGGATGCCCTGGGGGCTGGGGTTCTGCGTGGTGGAAGATCCGGCCAGGATGTCAGGCAACAGCGTCCTGTCGCCCAATTCGTTCGGCCACGGCGGGGCATTCAGCACGCAGAGTTGGGCCGACCCGGCTAAGAACCTCATCTGGATCCTGATGTTTCAGCGCGACGGAAAAGGGAACCCCGACAATTCTGACGTACGAATCGCTTTTCAAGACGCGGCCGCGAAAGGACTCGGGCTGTAACGTGGGCCGGTGACAACTAGCTCTTGAGCGTCAGTTTGTAGACTAGCGCCTCGGGCGACGGCGCAGCGTGAGGCGCCGAAATGGAAAGCGCGTCGTCATCCTGCTTCCACTCGAGTTTCTCGCTGCTGCCGAGCAGAGCGAAGGATTCGATGGGGCGGTCGAGCAGCCTGGCGGTTTTGCCGAGCGATCGCACCCGCAATTGCTCGGTGGGTACGCCGAGTTCGATGATGTAGAGGGCGTCCTGGCGGGTCGTGAAGCGCACGTCTTCCGCGGTGACCGGCTTGCCTTTCCCCTCGTTGAAGCCCTGCGCACGCAGCGGCGCGCTCTGCGAGCCTGGACCCTCACCGAAAACCTTCCAGGGGCGAGTCGCGAGAATGCTCTCGCGATTGATCTCCATCCAATGGCCGATCCCCTCGACAACGGCGACTTCATCCGGATCCAAAGTGCCATCGCTCCTGACGGGTACGCTCAACAGCAGATTGCCGTTCTTGCTGACAACGTCGGCCAGGGTGTGCACCACGGTTGCGGCTGTCTTGTATTTGTGCTGCTCGAAGATTCTCCGGTCGTAGTGCCAGTTGCCGATGCAGGTGTCGGTTTGCCACGGCTCGGGTTCGATGGTGGAACTCTGGCCGCGTTCGATATCCCAGACCATCGCCTTGCGCTGCAGGCCTTTGAGCTGTTTCCCATTGACCACGGCTTCCAAGTTGCCGCCATGCAGTTTCATGTTGCTGTTGTATAGGTGCGCGGCCAGCCGCAGGCCTGCATCGCTGATGGGATAGAGAGGCAGCGCATCGTCGTCGTAGTAGACCAGGTCGGGATGATACTTGTTGATGAGATCCGCGGTGCGGTTGTAGAAACGCTCGCAGTAGGCCACGTCCGGAATACTGGCGCCCGCGTCAGTGGGCCAATCCCAAAGCTTGGATGTCTCGCTGAGTTTGCCGGGCGTGTGATTCTGGGCATAGAGATCCTGGGGATCGAGACCGTCCCACCATTGACCTTTGCCGTCGGCCTTCGTCAGTTTGCCGTCGTAAGGCACGCCCGCGAGAGGACCGCTCTTGTCGGCGCCTTGCAGCCGGATGTTGA
>CAWJLI010000070.1:0-19825 GCA_963843095.1 Bryobacterales bacterium | reverse complement strand
CTAGCGGTCACATAATACGGCGCGCCCGGCGCCATGGCCTGTTCCATGTCGATCACCGCCGGCAACACCTCGTAATCGACCTCGATCAGGCGCAGCGCCCGCTCCGCGATGGCGCGGCTCTCCGCCGCCACCGCCGCCACCCGGTCGCCCACAAATCGTACCTTGGAATCGAGCAGGTAGGTGTCGTAGGGCGAAGGCTCCGGCCACGCCTGCCCCGCCGTCGTATGCGGCACGCGGGGCACATCCTGGTACGTCAGTACCGCGTGCACGCCCGCCAGCGCCTTTGCCTTGCGTGTGTCGATGCGCGCAATCCGCGCGTGCGCATGCGGGCTCGGCAGAATCTTGCCATGGAGCATTCCCGGCATCTCGATATCGTCGGTGAAGGCCGGGGCCCCGGTCACCAGCTTGTGCCCATCCACCTTGTGGACGTTGCTGCCAACCACGTTGCGCTTGCTCATCGCACCGCCTCCGCCGGCCGGCGCTTCCGCGCAGCGCGCTTGCTCGATTCGCCGGCTGCGGCCAGCACCGCCTCTACCGGCTTGAGGTATCCGGTGCAGCGGCAGAGCACTCCGGCCATCGCCTCGCGCACTTCAGCCTCGCTGGGATGCGGATTCCGATCCAGCAGCGCTTTGGCGGCCAGGATCATTCCCGGCGTGCAGAATCCGCACTGTGCGGCACCGTGATCCAGGAAGGCTTTTTGAATCGGATCCAACGCGTCGCCGTCCGCCAGTCCTTCGATGGTCAGGACCTCGCAGCCCTCCACTTTGGCCGCGAACATCAGGCAGGAATTCAGCGCCCGTCCATTCACCAGCACCGTGCACGAACCGCATTCGCCTTTTTCGCAGCCCCGCTTTACGCCAAACAGGCCTTCCCGCCGCAGCACATCCAGCAGCAGGTCCCCCGGCGCAATGGTCCATTGCCGTGGCTGCCCATTCACTGTCACCCGCAATTCCATGGTCTTCATAAGGCGCACCCCGCTTGCGCCGCGCATTCTTCCAGCGCCCGCCGCGTCAGCACGCGGCACATCTCGCGCCGGTAGACGGCCGACGCGCGGATGTCGGTGATCGGGTTCACCGCCCGCACCACTCCCTCCTCGGCCTCCGCGATGGCCTCCGCATTCAGCGTCCGGCCGCGCAGATTCGCTTCCGTCGCCGCGGCCCGAATGGCCGTCGGCGCCACCGCGCCCAGGGCGATCCGCACCCATTGGATGCGCCCCGCGCTGTCCACCTGTAAACCCATCGCCACGTTCACCACCGAGATGTCCAGTGCCGTCCGCCCCAGCTTTTGGAATGACCAGCCGCAGCGCTTTCCCTTCGGCGGCGCCGGCACCGTCACCTCCACCAGCAGCGAATTGCGCAACGCCTTCGTGCCCCGCGCAGCCAGATACCCTGCCAGCGGGAGCTTTCGCCGCCCCTTGGCATCGGCCACTACCACTACCGCGTCCAACACCAGCAGCGGCGTTACCAGATCGGCCGCCGGCGACCCGTTGGCGATGTTCCCGCCCACGGTCGCCGCGCTGCGAATCTGGATCGACCCGCACGTCGCCGCAGCCCGCGCCAGAATGCCGCCTCCCAGCCCGCGCATGGTCCGCGATTCCTCTAACTCGGCCATGGTGGCCGCGGCGCCGATCGCGCACGCGCCACCCTGCCGGCGAATGTAGTTAATACCGCTGTGCGTGATATCGATCAAGGCGCGGACGGTGGGATCGGCGTCCACTACCAGATCCGTGCCGCCGGCTACGATTCTCGCCCCGCCCTTCCCGCTTTCCAGCAAGCGCACGGCTTCGCGGACACTGGCCGGCCGGTGAAAAACCTCAACTTGTTCAAACATGGGAACGTAACCGCAAGACGGTCACCTCTCGCTTGGGAATATATCAAGGTTGCAGATGTGAAGCTAGCCCGTCGGATGGGCCCATGCCGGCGCGGGACTTCGCTTGGGCCGCGGAGGAGCATGCGCAACGCTCGTCCCACAAATTCGAGCCGCCAGCTTCCTGTGCCGCGCCAGTGCCCGATCGAGCGCGATGCTGCGGATTTCTCCGCCCTCCACCACCACACGTCCTTCCACCACCAGCGTGTCGACGCGCGCCGGCGCGCACAATAGCAGGGCCGAGACCGCATCGCCCGCTCCGCTGTATCCAACCCCGCGCAGGTCGAAAATGGCGATATCGGCCCGCTTTCCCGGCTCGAGACTGCCGATGTCGTCGCGTCCCAGGCAGCGCGCGCCCTCCACCGTCGCCATCCGCAGCGCCTGCCGCACGCTCAGCGCCGCGGCCCCGTGCTTCAGCCGCTGCAGCAGTAACGCCTGCCGCGCCTCCGCCAGCATGTGCGAACTGTCGTTGGATGCGCTCCCATCCACCCCCAAGCCCACCGGACAACCCGCCCGCCTCAATGCAAGCACCGGCGCGCACCCCGACCCCAACCGCATATTCGACGTCGGACAATGCGCGATTCCGACGCCCGCCTTACCCAGCCGCGCTACCTCCGCGCGGTTGAAGAAGATGCCGTGCGCCAGCCACGTATCGCGGCTCATCCATCCGGCCTCCTCCAGCAGATCGAGCGGCCGCTTGCCGAACCGGCTCAAACAATAAGCCTCTTCATCGCGCGTTTCGGCCAGGTGCGTGTGCAGTCTCACGCCGTACCGGCGTGCCAGTTCTCCGCTCGCGCGCATCAACTGCGGCGAGACCGAAAACGGCGAGCACGGCGCCAGCGCCACCCGCAGCATGGCGCCCGGCCGCTTGTCGTGGTATTCACCGATCAGCCGCTCGCAATCCCGCAGGACCCGCTCTTCGCGCTGCACCACCGAATCCGGCGGCAACCCGCCCTGGCTCACTCCCACGCTCATGCTGCCGCGCGTAGGGTGAAAGCGGATCCCGATCCGCTGCGCGGCTGCGATCTGTGCGTCGATCATCCGCCCGTGCCCCCGCGGAAACACGTAGTGGTGGTCGGCGGTGGTAGTGCATCCCGAGAGCATCAGCTCCGCCATCCCCGCCAGCGCCGCCACGTGCACGCACTCTTCATCGAGGCGCGCCCAGATCGGGTAAAGCGTCCGCAGCCAGTCGAACAGCTCCGCATCCGCCGCCGGAGCGTACGCGCGCGTCAGTGTCTGGTAAAGATGATGGTGCGTGTTCACCAGTCCCGGGATCGCCACCGCGTGGCGCCCGTCGATCACGCGGTCGGCCTTGGGCGGCCGTTCCGCCCCGCTCCCGATCCGCCGGATCTCGCCGCCTTCCGCGTAAACAAACGCGCCATGCAGCACGCGGTCCGTCCCATCGATGGTGGCCAGCGTGTGAATGTCGCGAATCAGCAGCGAGTGGGCCATTTACCCGATCACCTTGCGCTGTCTGAGAATCTCCTCCAGCTCCGACCCTTCCGGCGACACCTCGAACGGCTCGCCCGCCGCCGCGCGCGCCGATTGGACATCCTTCAGCCCGTTGCCGGTGATCAGCGCCACCGCGGTTGCTCGCCGCCCCACCACGCCCGCTTCGACCGCCCGCCGCAATCCCGCCACTGCCGCCGCCGCCGCCGGCTCCGCAAAGACGCCCGCCAGCCGCCCGGTATATCGCATCGCATCCAGAATCTCGTCATCGCTCACGTTGATCATGGAGCCGCCGGCTTCCTTCACGGCGGTAACGGCCTTTTTCCAATTGCGCGGCACTCCCACCGCAATGCTGTCTGCGATAGAGCTGGGTTCCACCGCTTCCAGCGGCCCGCCGCTCTCGAAGCACGCCGTCACCGGCGCTGCGCCCGCCGCCTGCACGCCCAAAATCCGTGGCGCGCGCTCCATCAGCCCCAACGTGCGCAACTCCCGAAACGCCTTCCACACTCCGGCGATGGTGCACCCGTCTCCCACTGACACCGCGACCCAATCCGGCGCTTCCCAGGCAAGCTGCTCGCCGATCTCGAGGCCCGCCGTCTTCTTGCCTTCCACCAGGTAAGGATTGATGGCGCTGTTCCGGTTGTACCACCCCCATCTCTCGCACGATTTCTGGCACAACTGAAACGCCTGCTCATAGCTGCCCCGCACGCGCAGCACGGTCGCACCGAAAATCAGCAATTGGGTGACCTTCGGTTCCGGCGCCCGCTCCGGCACGAAGATCACGCTGCGAATCCCCATCGAGGCCGCCATCCCGGCGCACGAGGAGGCCGCGTTCCCCGTGCTGGCGCAAGCGATAATCGTCTTCCGCTTCTCGCGCGCTTTCACCACCCCTACCGAACTCGCCCGGTCTTTCAGCGACCCGGTTGCGTTGCGTCCATCGTCTTTCAAGAAGCAGCCTGCCGACGCCCACATGACGCGCCAGCGCCGGCGCCACAGTCAAAGGCGTCCACCCCACCGCGACATCCGGCAGCGCCGCATCCGCCCGCACCGGCAACAACTCGCGATATCGCCAGTGCGACAACTCGCGCCGCGCCGCCAGACTGCGCCGGGTGAGCACCCGCGCGATCCACCGATAGTCGTACTCGACATCCAGAATCCCGGTGATCCCGCAGCGCGAACAGGTGTATGCCACGCGCGTCGAATAGAGCCTGCCGCAAAACACGCAGCGCAGACCGGTGACCAGTCCCATGGACAACTCCTGGACATCAATCGTAGCAAGCGGCCTGGGGCGTTGAGACTTGCTGGCACCGCACCAGATCCGGCAGCCTCATTTCGGCTGGAGTCCATCCAAAAACGGAGGCTAAGTGCTTTGTTTCGGTTAAAACTCGGCTGGTTTCTGGCCGAAATGAACCGGCGCGTCCGATCCGTCTCAGCCGCCGCTTGCGCGAAGGCTCACAATGGGCGGATTATCGTGCTCGGGGCCGTTGCAACGCGGCAGCCGTCGTCAAAGAGGACAAGCATGAGCATACTGATTCACAACGGGACGGTCGTCACGGCTCGCGAAACCAGGCTGGCGGATGTCCGCATTGAAGGCGAATGCATCGCCGAAGTGGGCGCGGGCCTTGCTCCGCGGCCTCAGGAAACGGTGATCGACGCGAGCGGGGCGTATGTCATTCCAGGCGGCATCGACGCCCACACCCACCTCGATATGCCGCTCGGCGACATCGTCTCCAGCGACGATTTCGCGACCGGAACCCGCGCCGCGGCTTTCGGCGGCACCACCGCCATCGTGGACTTCGCCACCCAGGCCCGCGGCATCCGCATGCGCGACGCGCTGGATATCTGGATGAAGAAGGCCGAAGGACGCGCCGCCATCGATTACGGCCTGCACATGATCGTCACCGACCTAGCCGGCGCTGGCCTGGAAGACATGGACGATATGGTGCGCGAAGGCGTGGCCAGCTTCAAGCTGTTCATGGCCTACCCCAGCACGCTGATGGTGGATGACGGCACTATTTTCAAGGCGCTTGCGCAAACGGCCAAGAACGGCGCCCTGATCTCGATGCACGCCGAAAACGGCAGCGTCATCGACGTGATGGTGGCGCGCGCCCTGGCGGAAGGCAAGACGGCTCCGGTGTACCATGCGCTCACGCGCCCGCCAGGCGCCGAAGCCGAGGCCGTGCACCGCTCCATCGCGCTGGCGGAAATCGCCGGTGCGCCGGTCTACATCGTCCATCTCTCCTCCGAAGACGCGCTCAATCAGGTGCGCGAAGCGCGCGACCGCGGCCTGCCCGTTTTCGCCGAAACCTGTCCGCAGTATCTGCTGCTCTCGATTGACGATCTCGCGCGCCCCGGTTTTGAGGGCGCCAAATACGTGCTGACCCCGCCGCTGCGGCCCAAGGAACACCAACCCAAACTCTGGGACGGTCTGAAGGACGATCACCTGCAGGTGGTCTCCACCGATCACTGCCCGTTCTGTTTCAAGGATCAGAAGACCCTGGGCAAGAACGATTTCACCAAGATCCCCAACGGCGGCCCGGGAATCGAGAATCGGATGCAGTTGATTTACCACCACGGCGTCAATGCAGGCAGACTTACCCTCAACCGCTTTGTCGAAATCACCTCGACCGCGCCGGCGCGCATCTTCGGCATGTACCCCCGTAAAGGCGAAATCGCCGCCGGCAGCGACGCGGACCTGGTGATTTGGGATCCCGAGGCGCCCTATACCATCAGCGCCGCCACGCATCACATGCGGGTGGATTATTCGATCTTCGAAGGATTCCGGGTGCGCGGCAACGCGCGCACCGTGCTCTCCCGCGGCGAAGTAATCGTGGATGCCGGCCGTTTTGTCGGCTTGCCCGGCCGCGGCCGGTACCTGAAACGCGCAGCCCGCGGCGGAGCGTGGAAATGAGGTGGCCGCATGGGACGGGTGGAATGCCACAAGTGGCCTGGAACGGGCGGTTTTGTTACACTGAGGGTTATGGCAATTCCGAATGTGAAACGGTTCCGGCCGTTCTGCCCGACCTGCAATGAAAGCTTCACGGTGATGGCGGTGCTGCCGAAGGACACCGACGTTTCGAAGTACCTGGAGGATACCGTGGCGCGCCACGATCACAAGGCGTTCCAGGAAGCCAAACAGTTGCACTTCAAGATCCGCGTCGGCCAGCAGAAGCAGAAGAAAGCCAAGTAAGCCCGCGCCGGTTTCGCCGGTTGGGTCCCTTACCTTACATCCGGGCCTGTATGCTGCGTGTGGCGGCGAGGGCTGCCTGCGCCACGGCCGGGTCCTGATCGTCGATCAGTTTTTTCAGCCGACCAATGGTTTCGGCATCGCCGCTCGCGCCGAGGGCTCGCGCCAGGCCGATCTTCTCGTCCTTGGTCCCACCCTCGATCGCTACACAAAGCGCATCGCGCACCCGCGCATCGCGTGCCAGTTCCACCAGCAAGGGCAGCGCCGAGCCGTTATAAGCCGCCAGGTTCAGGTTGTTGATGAGGAACTGCAGGGGGCTGAACTGGCTAAGCTCGGTGCTTCCCAGCATCACCTGCGCAAAGGCCAGCGACAGCCGCGGCCCGGGCCTTCCCTCTTCCTTCCAGGCCTGCTGCAGCGCGGGCAGATCCAGCGGATTCTTCAGCCGACCCAATCCCTCGGCCGCCGCCCCGCGCAGTTTCTCGTCCTTATCGTGGAAATACTGCTGAAAGATGCCGCGATAGGCCGGGTTAGGCAGCATGGCGAGCGAGGTCAACGCAGCGCGCTTCACCTTGAGGTTGTCGGTCTCGCCCGTAACGTCCGCCAGCGCCGGCACGGCGCCCATGTCGCGCAGGATGCCCACCGTTTCGATGGCGGCGATTTGCACCTTGGGATCGAAATCGTGCAGCAGGAATTCCGCCGCCGGCCCCGCCGATTGGTCGGCGATCTTTTCGAGTGCCGCCAGCGATTCATAGATCAGCGTGGAATCCTTAGAACGCAGATCGGCGACCAGATCCGCTACCGCCGCCTTGCCGCGCAGTACACCCACGGCGCGCGCCGCGTTGGTGCGGACATCCATGCTGCCCGAGCGCACTTGCGCGGCGAGCGCGGCGATCACATCGGAGCGCACCGCGATGTAAGCGTCGATCACCTGGTCGTTGGTGTCGGTGAACTTGCTCTTGATGCTCGTCCCCACCCGCTCGATGGTCCCGCTGACGCCCCGTTTCACGTAACCAGGCACGTAGTAATTCACCAGGCCGTCGGCAGCCAGCATCTGGACTACAGGATCGCCGTCGCGGCTGGCTTGGATCAGTGGATCCAGGCTGTGCGGCGGCCCAATCTCGGTGATCTGCCGGACCGCTTCGACCCGCACGTCGGGCGACGGATTGGAAAGCAGTTCCTGCAACTTCGGGATGGCGCTCGAACCCGCGCGGGCGATGTCACGTACGTCTTTGGGCCGCAGATTCGCTTGCCCGGCCGCCCCGGACACTGCCAGCAAAGCCAGGAACCAAGCTGAGGAAACACGCACCATACTTCTACTGTATCGCGCCCCCCCAAGGATGGCGCGGGAGCGGCAAACGCAGGGCTCAGCCCCGGTCGAATCAGCGGCTTCGAGACAGCTCCGTCGACAGCAGCGCATGCGCCTGCACGAACTCGGAGCTTCCGATCCTGTATCCGCCCGGTGGTACGGCTTCGGCCTCCGTCTTCACCCGCAGCGCCAGCAGGTCTTCGGGGACAATTGCCTTGGCCCAAACGGGATGGTCGTAGGCGAGTTTCGAAAAGAGGTCCAAAACGCCGGCTGGATCGTAACCCGCGGCTTTCAGGTAGCCGAGAGCGGCCGTAGTCGCCTGCAACTCGCGTTGGCGCGCGTTTTCGTTTCCGGCCGGCGCCGGCTTGGACTGGAGCACACAGCCTTCCCGCGAGATCCCGTTCGCTGGGCCTTCAGGCGCTGCCGCCCTTTCTGCCTGCGCGTGGGCCAGTTCATGCGCCAACAAGCCAGCCAACTCCGCTTCATTTTCGATCCGTTGCAGCAAACCGCCGCTGATATACAGAATGCGATCGGCCGGCACGGATACGTACAGATCGGGACTCCGCGTCAGGCGAACTTCCGCGGGCGCCGCGCCGACTGCGCTCGCCAGCTTGTTCTCGAGACGCTGCAAGTACCGGATGAGGGCCGGCGAGTCGATCTTGCCGTCGCTTTGTTCCAGGTCCCGGCCTGGGCGCGAACCGGATGCCTGTTCCTTTCCGGTCTGCGTTGGAGCGCCGCTCGACGGAGCCTGCGCGCCCGCAACCTGAGCGAACACGGAGAGAAATGCGGCACAACCGATCGATACGCGCTGCAATCCCATTGCGAACCATCCCCCCGCGCCGGGCATGCCCGGCCACTTTGTCACCAACCCCTTGCCTGGCGCCGCGCCCCTAGCGCACGAATTCCACTTCCACCCGCTTCGCGATAAGACCGGCCTCGAAGCCCATGTCGAGCAGCTTCTGCGCGGCTTTCGGAACCACCTCTCCAGCGTCCAGGGTGTAGTGGTTGACATACATGCCGATGAACTTCTCGGCCAGCCGCGGCTCCATATCGCGCGCGAACTGCAACGCGTACTCGAGCGCTTCGTCGCGGTTGTCGAGGGCATACTGGATGCTCTCCCGCATCAGTCGGCAGCACTCGCTCTGCATTTCGGCGCCGAGCGAACGCAGCAGCACGTTGCCGCCCAGCGGCAGAGGCAGGCCACACGCCGCCTTGAACCAGCGCCCCAGGTCCACGATGCGGTGAAACCCCTCGCGGTCGTAGGTCAACTGGGCTTCGTGAATGATCAGGCCGCAGTCCACCGCGCGATCGCGCACGGCGTTGGTGATCTGGTCGAACGGCGTCACCACGGCTTCGAAATCCGGCTCAAACAGCTTGGCCGCCAGATAGGCGGTGGTCAGCGTGCCCGGGATGGCGATGCGCTTGCCCTTCAGTTCCTCCGGCTCCATCGGCCTGCGTGGCGATGATCATCGGACCATAGCCGTCGCCGATACTCGATCCACTGGCCATCAACACATACTTGTCAGCTACGTACGGATACGCGTGATAGGAGATCGCGCTCAAATCGTAGAGGCCCTCCACGGCCTTTCGGTTGAGGCTTTCGATATCCTCCAGCACGTGGCGGAACGTCACTTTCGACGAGCGCACCTTCTTGGTGGCCAGCCCGTAAAACATGAAGGCATCGTCGGAATCGGGGCTGTGCGCGCTGACAATTTCCCTGGGAGCAACCGAAGTCATAAGAGAGGCAACAATTCAGTTTACACTACCCGGTGCCGCAAACCGCGCGCGGTGCGGGCGCCGCGGACGCCCGGGCCCGCGCATGCCGTATCGAGCCCGCCCTTCGCGCTATCGGATACACTGATCGTTCAAGCTGGAGTCTGGGAGACGCGAATGGAAATGCCGAACCGATGCCCTGCGCGCCGGTTGTTGCTGAGCGGCGACGAGGCGGTGGCGCTGGCCGCTTTCGATGCGGGGATGCAGTTGGGCACCGGCTACCCGGGCACGCCATCCACCGAAATTCTGGAAGCGTTCGCCGCGCTTGGCGGCCGCGCGCAGTGGGCGCCGAACGAGAAGGTAGCGCTCGAGGTCGCCATCGGCGTGGCATTCGCCGGCGGGCGTGCGCTGGCCACCATGAAACACGTCGGCTTGAATGTGGCGGCCGATCCGCTCTTCACCGCGGCCTACACCGGCGTCAACGGCGCGCTGGTGATCGTCTCGGCCGACGATCCGGGCATGGCTTCCAGCCAGAATGAGCAGGACAATCGCCGCTATGCGGTAGCCGCCGGCGTGCCCATGTTCGAGCCCGCCGACTCGCAGGAAGCTTACGATTTCACGCTGCGCTCCATCGAGGTCTCCGAGCGCTGGGGCCTTCCCGTGCTGCTGCGCATCACCACCCGCGTGTGTCATTCGAAAAGCGTGGTCGTGACGCCGGGCTACCCCGCCCCGCCGCCGCGCGTGGCCGCCTTCGAGCGCAACATCGCCGCGCGCGTGATGATTCCCGCCTACGCCCGGCCGGCGCACCGGCGGTTGCGGCGGAAGCTGGCCGAAATCGCCCGTTGGAACGACGCCGAAGGCCCCACCATGGTGGTGGAGGGCGACCCCGCGCTCGGCGCCATCGCGACCGGCATCTGCTATCAGCACGTGCGCGAGGCGCTGCCCCACTCGTGCGTTTTCAAGCCCGGCATGACGTATCCTCTACCGATCGAACGGATGCGCGAATTCGCCGCGCGCGTCGGCCGTTGCCTGGTGGTCGAAGAGGGCGACCCATACATCGCCGATGCGGCGCGCGCCGCGGGCGTCGCCGTCGAAGCCGCGCCGGAAGCCTTCCGCTTTGGCGAGCTCAACGTTGCCCGCGTGCGGCGCATGGCCGCGCACGACCAATCGCCCGAGCCCCAGCCGCCGGCCGGCAAGCCTCCCGAGCTGTGTCCCAGTTGCCCGCACCGCGCCGTGTTCACCGCGTTGCGCAACCTCGACTGCATCGTGGCCGGCGATATCGGCTGCTACTCGCTGGGCGTGCTGCCGCCGTTTGAGGCCATGGACACGCTGGTCTGCATGGGCGCGGCGCTCGGTGTCGGGCTCGGCATGCGCCACGTGCTGCCGCCCGAGCAGGCGCGCCGCGTGGTCAGCGTCATCGGCGACAGCACTTTCGTGCACAGCGGCATCACCGGCCTGGTGGAGATGGTCTACAACCCTCCGCCCACCGGGCACGTCGTGCTGATTCTCGACAATGGCACCACCGCCATGACCGGCATGCAGGAGCATCCCGGCACCGGGCGCACGCTCGATCACCGGCACACGGGCAAGTATGTTTTTGAAGACGTGGCACGCGCGATGGGCATCCGCCGCGTGCATGTCACCGATCCCACGCTCGAACCGGCGGCCTTCGAGGCGCTCGTCAAAACCTGCCTGGATTCCGGGGAGCTGGAACTGATCATTGCGCGCCGCGATTGCTTGCTGGCCGCCGGCGCCATCCGGAGGTACGAGAAAGCCAATGAACCACCACGCTGAACCAGGCAGCCAGCCAAACAGGGTCACCAACATCGTGGTGGCGGGCCTGGGCGGCCAGGGCGTGCTGAAGGCTTCCGACATTATCGCCGGCGTGGCGTTTCTGGCCGGGCTCGCTGTCAAAAAGAGCGAAGTGCACGGCATGAGCCAGCGCGGCGGCTCGGTGGCCAGCGACGTGCGCTTTGGCGAGCGCGTATTCAGCCCCATGGTTTCCGCGGGCGAAGCCGATTTCCTGCTGGTGCTGGATGCCGGCCAGATCGAAGTCAACCGCGCTATGCTAGCCCCGCATGGCCTGCTGATCGAGCCGGGCATGCTGGCGGGGCGCACCCTGCGCAGTTCCAAGGCGCTCAACGTGGCGCTGGTGGGAGCGCTCAGCCGCAGCCTGGATTTTTCCGAGGAGCTGTGGGTGCGGGCCCTGCGCGACAACCTGGCGCCGAAACTGCTCGACCTCAACTTGCAAGCGTTCGCACTCGGACGAGACGCCGCCGCAAAGTAGGCCATCCTCTTTCGTGTTATGGTTCGCCAAAGCGCGACAGGACAGTTATCGCCGGGCCGGACCCTTACTGCGTAATCGTGATATTCGCAGGCAGGCTGGGAACGCCGCCGACGAACACGACCACGGGCTGCGGCCCAGTCGCCACGCCGCTGGGGATGGTGAAGTTGATCTGCATCACCCCCACCGACCAGCTCGGTATACCAATATAGTCGAACGGCTTGCCTACCTCGACGCCGCCCACGGTGATCGCTACGGGCAGCGACGGGACCGGGTCAGCAACGCCGGCCGTCGGGCTAGGCCATCAGCCATCGGGAGCGGGCTCACCTGGCCCTCGCCCGTGACGTAGATCGCCATTTCTTCCCCGGCGCGGGCCGAACCGGAGCCGATCGGGCTGCTGTTGGCGCCGGTATCGGCGTAAGAAAAAATGCCCGGAGCGGCGGAGGCGACGGTGAAATCCAACGTCAGGCCGTTCGAGTTCCAGGAATTGAAGACCGCCATCTCCGCCGGACCGGGATCGATTTCGTAAGGAAGCTGCAGATTCACCTGGTTGGGCGAGACGTAATACAATGGCACCGGGTATGGCTGCCCGGACCCGGTCAGGTTGTACACGAGAGCTGTGAATCCGGCCAGGTATATCCGGGACGGGACTGATGGTGGCCGCTGCCGCCGACTGGACGAAACTGCCCAGCGCCGTGCCGTACAGGCTGACGATCTGGCCCGCAGCGAATGTCTGTTGTCCGTTGGCCGAATTGCTGATGCCGCCGATCGCCAACAGCGGCTGAGGGCCGGTAAACGGAACGGTTATCGTGTTGTTCCATTGCGCGCCCGTTGCGTCCGTACCCGAAAACGCGAAGGCCACGTTGGCCGGCCCGTTGGACACGTTGAGATTTCGCAGACTGTAGGATCCCGAGATCGAGCACGTCGAGGCTAGGGGGCAGGTGCCATTCGCGGGAATTGCGGTGGTGCCGAAAATGGACGGTATCTGCGCCGTAAAGTCTGCCCCGTTAATGCTAAGCCCGGTGAGCGTGGCGGCGATACCGGCCTCCTCGGTGAGCGTGATCGTGAAGGTCCACAGGTTGCTACCCGCCGCCGTCTCGTACTCCGGATTCTGGTCGAGGGAAGGAACCACCAGGGCGTGCGTGGCCAGCGCCGTGTTCCACGCGTGAACCAGGTTATAAGCATCCACCGAGCCCAGCCCGCTGGCCGAATCGTAGCCGGGACCGGCCGACCAGCCCAAAGAGCCATTGACGCAATTGGGCGAGCCGCTGAAGCAGGGTTGGATGTTGTTGCCGGTCACGATATCGTGAAACGCGCTGCTCTGGGTTTGCGCCAGCCGGTACAGGGTCGGATTGATATTGCCCAAGCCGGCCTGTTTGGTGGCGCCGGTGGCTACCAGGTACTGATTGAGCAGCGCGACGATGCCGGCCATGCTGGGCGCGGCGCACGATGTGCCGCCCACCTCCTCGACGCCCGGCGCCCCGCCGGTGTCGCTCGTGTAAACGTAGAAGGGATCGTGAAAAACGGCGGCCGCCGAGGAAAGGTCGGGCACGTGCCGCATGCCGTCGCTCGGCGCGATGCCGTTCTGCCACGGCGGTTGGGTGAAATAAATGCTGGCGCCGCCGCCACCGCTCAGCAGGCCGCTGCCCTGCGGCACTGATACCGCCGTTTCGTTCCACACCATTTCGGGAATGTAGCCGGTAGCCGCGCCGCCAGTCCAATAGCTGCCGTTGCTCATTGAATTGCGTGCCCCCCATCGAAGTGACTTCTGGAATCGAACCTGGCGCATCCACCGCCAGTCCGGACTCGGCCACGTTCTCTCCCCCGTCGCAATCGGCGGCGCCGGCGTCGCCCGCGGCGGCCAGCATCGTTATGCCTTCCGCGTTGCCCTGCTGCACTATGGAGCGATAGGTGTCCAGATCGGCCAGATCGGACGCCTCGCAGTTGCCATAGCTCATGCTCAGCACCGGCGCGACGTTTTGATCGATGGCATATTGGGCCGATGTCCACACGTCCCCCGAATAGACGAAAATAACCGAGACATTGGGCGCCACGGCCCCGGACCATTCGACGTCCAGGTCGGACTCCATCTCGTCCCCCGGCACATATCCGGGATTTCCGCCGTCCGGGTACGTCTGGTTATAGGGCACCACTTTCAGCGTCAGGTTCGCTGCGACCAGGCCGAAGTGGCTGCGAAAGCTGGAGATATCCGACGCCTTGATTTCCGATTGGCCTACGATCACGATTTTCTGGCCGGCGCCATTGATGAGAGTGCCGTTGACGCTCTCGCTGTAGAGCGGCTTCACATCGTAGATCGCGGCAAAATCGGCGGGCCCGACCACCGTCGTGCGACCCAGGGTCGCCTGAGGATGCGCTAACTTATATTGCGGCTTGGGCCGGAAATCGTTGAGCCCGCGAATCCCGGACACCAGACCGGCCAGCGCGGCCGGGATGGAGGGGTCGGTTGCATTGGCATAGTGCGTCACTCCGTTCACGGTATAGCGGTGAATCTGGGTATGGAACGCGCTGGCGACCTGTTGCGCCGTGCCGCTGAACGCGATGTAATTGCGGCTGCGCGCGACGTAGTCCACCGAAAAGCCTTGCGATTCCAGCCACGCCGCAATCTTCGCCAGATCGCCGGCGCCGGCTCCGAAGCGGTCGGCGTACTGCTCCGGCGTGAGCCACTGGTGGTAATTCGGCGAAGTCGAATCCTGCTGCGCCAGAAGCAGTTGGTTCAGGTCCGTTTGCTGCGCCGCCGAAGGCTTCACCATCAGGGTTATCCCGGAGAGGCGAAAGCTGTTCTCCACCGGCCCGGTGTCATTTTGAGCGGTGGCCTGCCGAGGCACCCGCCCGGCCATCACCACCGACTGGCTGCTGTCGATGCGCGAGGTGATGCGGTCCGACTGCGCCAGGAGGGCGGGCGATGCCGCTCCCAGGATTGCCCAAAAGGCGATGCAACATTGTGGCTTAATCATAGACAGTACTCGTTGGTTAGCAGGTTAAGAAGCCCTCTGAGACGCAGACACCCCATTAGACGCAGGGCGGTGCCCGGCCGGTTACGGCAAACTGCACACTTGCACTATGGCATGATCGTGATCGTCGCCGGCAGACTCGAAGCGGAGCCGACCGTCACCACCACCGGTTGGGGACCCGCCGGAACATTGGCGGGGATGGTGAAGTTGATCTGCGTCACTCCTACCGACCAGCTTGGAATGCCGATGAAAGCAAACGGCTGCGCAACCGCGATGCCGCCCACCGTAATCGATACCGGCAACTGCGGCGCTGGCGTCACGCCGTCCGAAGGCGTCCACCCCGACACTACCGGCGGACTGGTCAAACCGTCGCCGGTAATGAACATGACCACCGTATCTCCCGCGTGCGCGGTGTTCGACGGATTGACGCTGCCATCGCCGAACATGAAGATGCCGGGAGCCGATGGGGAAACCGTGAAATTAGTGTTGACGCCGCCCCAGGGTCCACCGAGCGAGAGCAGCGCCCCGCCGGGAGTGATGCTGTATGGAATCTGCAAATTCACCTGGTTGGGTGAAACGTAGAAGAGCGGCGTCGATACACCGTTGACATACGCTTCGAACCCGGCCATCATCATCGGCAGCGGTGTGGCGCTCACTGCTTGCGCGAAATCGCCCATCCCCGAGCCGTATACGCTCAGAATCATGCCGGGAGCGTAAGCCTGCTGGCCGCTGGCGGCGTTGCTGATGCCGCCAAAGGTCATCTGGGTTTGCGGGCCTTGGAACGGAACTGTCAGCGCAGTGCTCCATGTGGCGCCGGTCGCATCCACGCCGGAAAAGCCGAAGACCACATTGGATGGATCGGGAAGAGTCGGGAAACCGTATAACGCGAAGATCGAGCCGTCCGGCGGGATCGCCGTGGTGCCGAACAGGCTTTCAATTTGCGAGGCATAGCTGGTGCCGTTGATGGTGAAGTCTTGCAGGATGGCCCCGATGCCGGCTTCTTCGGTCAGCCGCAACTGAAACCGCCAGCTATTGCCGCTCGCGTCCGGCGTGGTTTGGAAAACCGGGTTCTGGTTGATGGAAGCTACCACCGACGCATTGACGGGCGCCGCGCTGCTCCACTGGAGAACGAAATTGGCGACATCGAGCGACCCCAGCCCGGTCGCCGAATCGTATCCCGGTCCCGCTGCCCATCCCAGCGATCCGTTGACGCAATCGGGCGAGCCATCCGCGCACGGCACCATGTTGTCGCCGTTTCGGATGTCGTGAAATGCCTGCGGCGTGGTCTGCGCCATGTGGTACAGGGCCGGGTTGATGTTGCCCAGGCCGGGCTGTGTCTGGTTGAGGTGCTGGTTCAGCAGTGCCATCACGCCGGCCATGATCGGCGTCGAGCAGGATGTACCGCCTACCAGGGATGCGACGCCACCGGAATAAATGTAGGCAGGATCGTGGACGTTGGACGCGGGAAACGCCAAATCGGGCAGGTGCCGCGCTCCATCGTTGGGCACACCGGGACCGGTCTGCCAGGGGGGTTGGGCAAAGTAGACGCTGGCACCGCCGCCGGTGGCCCAGAAGGGACCGCCCAAGATGGTATCGTTCCACGCCTGTTCCGGTATGTAGCCGATGGCCGAGCCATCGCTATTCCAATAGGTGTCGCTGCCTTCGTTGAACTCGGAGCCGCCCATGGCGGTGACTTCCGGAATCGAAGCCGGCTCGGACACACCCAAGCCACTCTGCGCGATCACGGGGTAGGGCGTGTCGAGGAATTCGCATTCGGCCGCTCCGAGGTCGCCGGTGGCGACCAGCATGGTGATGCCCTCCGCGTTGGCCTGCTGCACGGTGGCACGCGATTGCGTCATCAGCAACAGGTCGAATAACTCGCAGCCGAAGCCAAAACTGAAGCTCAAAACCGGCGCCTGTTTGGTGTCGATTGCGTACGTCGCCGCATCCCACGCATTCGGCGCATATACATACATGATGGTAGCCTTGGGCGCCACCGCCCCTGCCCACTCGATATCCAAATCCGCTTCCAGTTCGTCCCGGGCGCTGCCAAACCCGGATGAAAATACCGGGCACCAACACCGGATCGAGAATCCGCGGGCCCAGGTTGAACTTGGTGCGGAACGCGTCGATGTCGCTGGTCGAAATGCCGGCTTGGCCCGCCACCGCGATTTTTTGCCCGGTGCCGTCGATGCCCTGGTTATACAGCGGCGTCACATCGTAAATGGTGGCGAAATCGGCGGGAGCGAGCTCGTGCGTGCCGCGGCTGCCGTTGAGCTGCGGCTGCGCCTCCCGGACCATCGGCTGGGGATAAAAATCGTCGAGGCCGCCGACACCGGCCACCAGCCCCGCCAGCGCCTCCGGGATGGAGGGATCGCTCGCGTTGGCGTAGTGCATTTGCCCACCCACGCGATAGCGATGAATCTCGCTGTGAAACGTGTTCTGGACCTGTTGCGCGGTGCCGCTGAGAGCTAAGTAAGTGCGGCTGCGCGCCGAGTAATCCAGCGTGAAGCCTTGTGCCCGTAACCATCCCTGAATTTGCGCTAAGTCGCTCTGGCTCGCGCCAAAGCGATCGGCGAATTGTTCCGGCGTAAGCCATTGGTGAAAGTGCGGCGACGAAGGATTCTGCTGTGCCAGCAGCAGTTGATCCAGGTCCGTCTGCTGCGCTGCCGAGCGCGCCAGCGTCAGAGTGATGCCGGCGAGTGGAAAGCCGCCTTCCACCCGGCCCATGTCGGTGCCGGCGCTGGCAAGCCGGGACGCCCGGCCGCTCACCGAAACCGTGCGGCTGTTATCGATGCGCGAACTGATCCGGTTCGGCTGCGCCACGGCCGCGGCAGCCACGCCAATCAGTATCCAGCAGGTAAGTAAGCGCCTGCGCATAAGTTTCATTATCGTTCAATAGCAGGATGGAAGTCAGAAGTTAGAAGTTAGAACACAGAATGTCGCCGGCATACTTTGGTAGCGCCGGCGGTCGGTGCTCGCCGCTGGTGTCTTTTCCATGTGAGGGGAAGATACCAGGTGCGGCCTCAGCGCGTGTCACCACATCATCAACTCGACCGGCGCTCCGGTTTCGCAGCCGATTGCGCGGGCGGCAGAGGCTTGATTCAGGGAAACCTCGATATACCCGGAGCTGCCCACGATCAGGAACAGCTCTCCGGGTCCGCACTCGGCATAGTTACGCGCCACTACGCCGACCTGTTGCGGGCCGATCGACAGGCTGACATTGCGCGTCTCCAGATCCGGGAAATCGCTCGCGGGGAAATTGGTAATGAGGTTGCCGAAGCGGTCGATGTGCAGAATCTGTCCGCACCATCTACCCTTGCCGGTGCGCTGTGGCTTGAGAAAGGCGGGCCGCAGGTAGTCGTCGATCCGCTTGCCCAGGCGCGGCGCCGGCAGACCCGCCGCCAGGTGCGCGGCCACCGGGGCAAAGATATCGCGGCCGTGAAAGGTACGGCTTACGGGCTGGCGGAAATAGCGCTGGTTCGAAATGGCGCGCGCCTTGTGCGGCTGGGCGGCGCAGATCATGGCCAGCACGCCGTTATCCGGCGCCACGAAATACTGCGCGGCAGCTTCCACCAGAATCGGCCGCCGGGCGGTGCCCACGCCCGGATCCACCACCGCCAGGTGCACGGTCTTGGGTGGAAAACAGGAACACACCTGGGCCAGCAGGAAGGCGCCTTCGGATATCTGAAAAGGCCTCACTTCGTGGCTGATATCGACGATTTGCGCCTGCGGGCAGATGCCGAGGATGACGCCCTTCATGGCGCCCACGTAATGATCCCGCAGGCCGAAATCGGTGGTGAGGGTAACGATCGGTTTGCGCATTGCTAAAATGGGAACAAGTGCAGCACTCGTATTTCGATCACAACGCCACCACTCCCGTCGCGCCGGAAGTTCTGGAGACGCTGGTCTCGTGTCTCGATCAAGTGTATGGTAACGCGTCGAGCATCCACCATTTCGGGCAGGCGGCCAAACGCCGGCTGGAGGCGGCGAGGCGCCAGGTGGCGGCGCTGATCCACGCCGATTCGAGTGAGGTTGTTTTCACCTGCGGCGGCACCGAAGCCGATAACCTGGCCGTGCTGGGCGCGGTGCGCGCGGCATCGGGAACGGCCAAGCATGTCATCACCAGCGCCATCGAGCATCCGGCGGTGCTGAGCGCGTGCGCTCAATTGCGCAATTGCCTTCTGGCTCCCGACATCGTTTCCGTTCGCCCAGTTGGCCTCCAGCGTCGCCAGGATATTTGTCTGCGGCAACGCGTTGAACGACACTCCCGCAGAAGCTCCCTCCGGCGTAAGATCGGAGACCACATCGCGAATGTGGTTAAAGCCGATCCGGTTGATAAAGCTGAAGGTCGCTTTGGACGCATCCACCAGCCCGAAGGCGGCCGTACCGAGCCCGCCAATCGCGGTGATAACATCCTGCAGCTGTAACTCTTGCAAACTGCCTACCATTGAATCCTCCTCCTGTGGGGTTGTCCAGCAACTCTACTGTGTAAATTTGGAGCAGTAAAGAGAAAATTGAAGCAAAAAGAAAGGCCGGGCATCCATGAGGATGTCCAGCCTTTTTCGTACCTTTCAGTTCCTTAACGAGCCACGGATCCAGCTCGTTCAGCGCCCCTGGTTTCGGGCTGCGCTGCATCAAAGTCCCTCAACCCCTCTTTTCGAGAAACCGCTCCATGAACTTGGTGTCGAATTTGCCGGCGCGAAAGTCCGGGATCCTCGAAAGATCGCCTGATGCAGAGAAATCGAGGTTTCGATTCCCTGCACGACGAACTGGCTCAGCGCGCGCTCCATCTTGGCAATGGCCTCGGCGCGGTCGCGGCCGTGGACGATCAGCTTGGCGATCAGCGAGTCGTAGTAGGGCGGAACCACGCCCTCGGCGTACTGCGCCGTATCCACGCGCACGCCGTTGCCGCCGGGCACGTTGAAGGCGGTGATCTTGCCCGCCGAGGGCGTGAACTTCTCCGGATGCTCGGCGTTGATGCGGCACTCGATGGCGTGGCCGCGAATCTCCAGCTTCGCCGGCAAATCGCGTCCAGCCTCTCGCCG
>CAWJLI010000069.1:0-21007 GCA_963843095.1 Bryobacterales bacterium | reverse complement strand
CGTGCCCACCTGGGACTCGGCCGCCGCCGACAGTCTTTGGCAGGAGACCTGTGGAAAGGACCGCTGGCTGGACGGGTCGGAATCCTTGGAACAGGACATGCACCAGGTTCCCGACGCCAGGCTCTGGGAGTTTCGCAGCGCTGCCAGCAAGGCTCTTGTAGAGTATGCTCGTGGGCGATTGTCGCGGGATCTGGCCGGGGCCGGCGCGCCGCCCACTGAAGTCGAAGCCGCGAGCCGTCTCTTCGATCCCAACATCCTCACGCTCGGCTTTGCGCGCCGCTTCGCGACTTACAAGCGACCCAACTTACTCCTTCATGATCCGGCCCGGCTGCTGCGTATCTTGACCGACGCGCAGCGCCCGGTGCAACTCATCATCGCCGGCAAGGCGCATCCGGCCGATCAGGCTGGGCAAGCCATGATCCGGCAATGGGTGCAGTTCATCCGGCAGCCCGAGGTGCGTCCCCATGCGATCTTCCTCAGCGATTACGACATGCTCCTGACGGAGAATCTGGTGCAAGGCGTGGACGTCTGGATCAACACGCCGCGGCGGCCCTGGGAAGCTTGCGGGACCAGCGGCATGAAGGTGCTCGTCAATGGCGGCCTCAACCTTTCCGAGTTGGACGGCTGGTGGGCGGAAGCGTACACGCCGGAAGTCGGCTGGGCGCTGGGCGATGGGAAGGAACATCACGACGATCCGGCCTGGGACGACGCCGAAGCCGAAGCGCTCTACGACTTACTCGAACGCGACGTAATCCCTGAGTTCTATGCGCGCGACGGGCAGGGCGTCCCCACGGCCTGGGTGGCGAGGATGCGAAAGAGCATGGCGAGCTTGACGCCGCACTTCTCGGCGGGCCGCGCTGTGCGCGAATACACGGAGCAACATTACCTCCAGGCTGCGGCAGGCTGGCGTGAGCGTGCGGCCGGTAAGGGTGCCTTGGGCCAGCAAATGGTGGATTGGCAACACGCGATCGAAAAGGCCTGGCCCGCGCTTCGCTTCGGTGAGATAAAGATCGAGACCAACGCGGGGCAGCACGCGTTTGAGGTTGAGGTCTTCCTAGGAGATCTGGACCCGAACGCGGTGCGAGTGGAGCTTTATGCCGATGGCGGCAGCGGGGAAGGCGTAGTGCGGCAACAGACGGAGCGCGTTCGCCAATTGGCCGGCGCGTCCCGAGGCTACGCTTATCGCGCACTGCTGCCCGCCACACGCCCGGCTACCGACTATACGGCGCGACTGATACCGAATGGCGCCGGCGTAGCCGTTCCGCTGGAAGCCGCGCGCATTCTGTGGCAGCGTTGAGCCGAGCACCCGCCGTCCGGCAGAGCTCCTCGTTCTCACAACATCACAACAATCCGTGGCAAAGAACCGGGCCGTCCGCATGTAGTATGCTGTGGCGGGCTGGGTAACCCGATGCTGTTTCCGCTTCTGTGTTTTGTTCCAGGACCTCTCTCTGTCGCGTCTACCCCTGTGGTGTGAGCGAGCGGCGGACGGAAAGCTGCTGGAAGGGGCGCCGAAAGCTCGTGAGGGGAACAATGAGACGCTGCCTGACGTTCGCCGTCATACTTTTTTTGTCTGTCCGCGGGCCTAACGCGCAGAGTGCGCCGCCCAACGCGCGCAGACACGCAGCCGGGCGCGCCCTTTCGCCTCAGTCCGCGCCTGCCACGGGCCAGCCCGCACACCAGGCGTTGCAGAATCCCGACGCTGCTTTTCCTCCAGACCCGGACGAGTTCCAATTTGACCCCTGGGACATCCCGGAGCCGCCCGACCCGTTTGATGTTCCGTTTCCTCCAGATGATCCTTTCGAGGATATTCCGCTTCCTCCGGCTCCTTTCGACGATCCGTTTGACGGTCTCCCCGACCCTCCGGCCGACCTTCCCGGTGGTGACCTTGATACCATTCGACCCCTCTGTGTCGAATGCCCCGTGGATCCTCGACCCGGGGTACGACATCTTCAATGAAGGGCTTCCGAATCTGGTGAGAAACCGTGCGGCCGCGGCATCGTCCGCGGGTGACCTGGTACTCGGGACCGTAAAGCCAGGACAATTGCCGGTGATGTGGCACGCGCGCGGCGACACGTTGGAGCACCTGTTCGTGGATTTGTTGGAAGGGCCTCTCTCGTCCGCCGCGTCCGGGGCGCCGGCTTTGCGGCACGGCCAGAGCGCCGGCCCGGTTGCCGTTGCGGACCTCAATGGCGACGGCGTGCTCGATGCCGTTCGCCTCAGCGGGAGCGCCGTCTACGTCAACCTGGGCTTGAGTCCCTCCGGCTGGAACGCGCACACTATGTACCCGATCGGCGGAGCGGGCAGCCAAGTGATCGTGGCCGACGTCAACGGCGACGGTAAACCGGACATCATCGTCAGCAATGCCGGCGGAACCACCGCGACCGATCTCGGGGCCGTTTACCTTCTGCTTAATAACGGCGATGGTACCTTCAAGCCCGCCACGACGCTCTCGGCCGGGCCATACCCGCAAAGCATCGCCGCGGCCGACTTCAACGGCGACGGCAAGGTGGATCTCGCCGTGGCCAACGTCGGCAACTCCGAAGTGTCGATCCTGCTGGGGAATGGCGATGGCACGTTTCAGGCGCCGGTGGCGTACCCCGTCAACCAGTACCCGGTGTCGATGGTCGTGGCCGATTTCAACGGAGATGGCAGACCGGATATCGTCACAACCAGTGCGGTGAACGGCACCGTATCGGCGCTGCTCGGCAACGGCGACGGCACCATGCGGCAGGCGGTGACCTCAACAGCGTTGGTCTGGTTCAGTCCGTTCCTGGCGTATGCCGATCTGAATGGGGACGGCAAACTCGACTTGGCCGTGGCAGACTACAATCGAAACACGGTGACGTTTTTTCTCGGCCAGGGAGACGGCTCCTTTCAATTGGAACGAGAATTTGCCGTCGGGACGGCGCCCGCGAGCATCGCGTTGCTGCCGGCGGCGAACGGGTATGCCCTTGTGGCGGCCGACGACCTCACCCAACAGGTGCGTGTGTTCATCGGCATCAAAGGCAGCCTCAGCGGGCGCGTTGTCCATCCGCTGGGCAATCAAATCGCCGGCGTGGCCCTTGCGGACCTGAACGGGGACGGCATACCCGACGTGATTGGCGCAGACCGGCGCGGCGCCGGCGGCGGCGGCGTGGTTGTGGCGCTTGGGGGCGCTACACTCGACCAGCCTAAGACTTACGCGGCGTCCCTCGCGGGCGATTCCCCGGCCGGCGTGGCGGTGGGAGACCTGAACGGCGACGGGAAGCCGGATGTGGTGGCCGCGAGCTCGGGTTCCACGCCAGGGCAGCCGGGCACCCTCTCGGTGCTCCTCGGCAAGGGGGACGGAACGTTGGGCGCGTTCCAGACTTATCCTGCCGGCCTGCGGCCCGTGTCGGTGGAGCTCGCGGATTTCAACGGGGACGGCAAACTCGACGCGGTCGTGGGTGACGGCGGGGATTCCCAGTCGGGCGCGGGCGGTGGAGTTTCCATCCTGCTTGGCAAAGGCGATGGCACGTTCGGCGCAGCCGCGAGTTACTCATCGGGGCAGTTTCCCGTGCTTCAGGTCCACGCAGCCGACTTGAACGGCGACGGCAAACCCGACGTGGTTGCCGCCGTGGCGAACCCGGATGGGCAAGGCGGCGGTGTGCTGGTTTTCCTGAACAAAGGAGACGGCACGCTGCAGGCGCCCATCAACGTGACGTTCGCCGAGAGTGGGATTACACCGCAGGGATTCGCAATCGGCGACGTGAATGGCGACGGCCACGCGGACCTGGTGGTCGCCTACGTGAATGCCGACGCCACCTTCAAACTCGCGGTGATGCTGGGCAACGGCGATGGTACCTTCCAGGCCGGACCCTTGATGGACGACGATTTCGGCACCGGTCCGCCCTTGCTGTTGGACCTGAACGGCGACGGCAAACTGGATCTGTTCTTACCGCATTGCTGTGGAGACGGGCGCGCTGCCCAAGCCCTGGCCGCAGGTCACCATCGGCGGCACCACGGCTACCGTGCAATTCGCCGGGCTGATCAGTCCGGGGCTGTACCAGATCAACGCGGTGGTGCCATCGAATGCCGCTATCGGCGACAACCAGGTGCTCGCGACCTACGACGGCAACAGCTCGCCCACCGGAGCCATGATTCCCGTGGCGCAGTGACCGCCTTTCCGCCTCGCGCAACCTCAGGTAGCGGTGTTTCGGTGCTTCTCCACCTGGGGCAGCGAGGATTCGAACCTGAATTAAGACGGTTTAGGTTTCCCGCACATCCCAGCGCCTAATCGGCAAGGTCTGAGCGCTCCCGGGCCCCGGCTTACTCTGGCCCCAGGTATTCGGAAGGCACATCGTCCTCCGCGACCTGTCTGGTGTGAACCTCCGCCACGTCCGCGTCGGGCGCATCTTCCACGCCGCCGATGGCTTCGGCCTCGAAGGATTGCCCCTCCTCGAGCAATTCTTCGACGCTCTCCCCGCCTGCCTCCGCAACATCCGACAGTCCCTGAGTGTCCCCGGACTGGCCGGCTGAATCCGTACCGCCGCCCTTTTGCCTGGTCAAAGCGGCACTGTACGTTGGGATGCCTTCATCGTCTTGCTTGCTCATGCGCTTCTTGTCTGCACGTGACTTGCCAATGCCGGCGCTCCGGGAGAGTTCTTGAAGGGCCCTTCGCACGGTGAGCGACGTTCTTCGCAGGAATGAACTGCAAGTCTGGTTTGTGTCGGAACACATTGCAGGTGCAGGTCTTGCCGACAAAGATGAAGAAGCTGCCCATTCGGTAGCCCATCCTCACGCTTAAGACGACCTCATAGGATCCACAGATTGGCGGGCGCGCAAGGCGCGGGCAGACTTACGCAGTGTCATCGAATGTGTGCTCGCCTGAAGAAAGAACACGCTACCGGTGACGCGGGGACATCCAGGCATCTACAACGTCAATCTATATGCGCATGCACAGGCGTAACTTCCCCAGCAGGTAACCCCGGATGGGCCTCGGTGCTGGCCTTTAGGTACACAATCCATTGGAGATTCGCCGCGCTGGCGTCCACGGCGCGGGTCGAATCGCGCTGAAAAGAACCCTCAATATTAACTGAAGGGACTATTTCGGAGTCAACTGTCCAGGTTACCCTGAGTTCCATGCCTTGTAGTACTTCCCTACCCAAGGCATGTAGTGGACTTCAATATCTTCCAGGATGAAAACCACCGTGCATAGATTCAGAGCCGCATTGCAACCATTCCTGAAACCAGCACTCCTGCTGATCGCTCTGGCGATGGTCTGTTGCCCGATCATGGCGCAAGAGGTCATCACCACGCTGGCAACCTGCAACCAAACTGGCGGTAGCAGCCAGCCAACCGGGACGAATGTATGCGTAGCCTCGAACACGGTGGTCGATACCGCGGGCAATATCTATTTCAGCGCCGGCGAACAAATCGGCATGCTGAGCCCGAGTGGCACCGTGACCACGATCGCCGGAACGGGCACTTACGCTTCCTCCGGCGATGGCGGACCGGCTCTCGCCGCGAGCTTTGTCATCATGGGACAGATCGCCCTTCAAGGCACGCAGCTTTGCTTTGGGGATGGTATCGCCAATACCATCCGCTGTGTCGATCTGAGTTCGGGCTTGATCCAGAGCATGGCCGGTGGCGCCCAGGGACTCGGCGGCGATGGCGTCGCGTTTGACGCGGCGGGCAATCTCTACGTCTCCAGCTTCGCCGGCAATTACGTCCATGAAATCGCCGCGGGTACCGGCGCGGTTACCATCTTTGCGGGATCGGCATCCGGCTGGGAGGGGTTCAGCGGAGATGGCGGCCCGGCAATCAACGCCCTGCTGCTCGAGCCGAAAGGGCTTTACTACTACAACGGCGGAATATACATTGCCGACCAGGGGAATGACCGGGTTCGGCGCGTGGATCTTACTTTGGGCACCATCTCGACGGTTGCTGGAGACGGCAGTCCCTACTATGCGAGCAGCAGCGAGGGCGGACCGGCTCTGTCGGCGGGCATGGTGCCCGAGTCGATCGTGATGGATGGGGCGGGCAATCTGTTCATCAACACAGGAACCGCGGTCCGCGAAGTGAATACCTCCGGAATCATTAACACCATCGCCGGCATCCCCGGCACAACCGGCGACGGGTCCGACGATGTTCTGGCCACGCAGACCGTGTTTGCAGGCGTCATGGGACTCGGATGGGACCCGGTTGCCGACCGGCTGTTGATTGCCGACTATAGCGGACATCTCCGCCAGATCTTTTTCACTCCGCCCACCACCACAACACTGACTCCATCGCAAAATCCGGTTGCGCCTGGCGGCGAAATCACGTTGCAGGCGACGGTCTCGCCGGTTACGGCGACCGGCAGCGTCCGGTTCTACCTCGGCCCCACGGCCGGCACGCCGCCGGTTTCGGTGCCGCTTACCGATGGCGTGGCGACCACCACCTGGACGGCGCCGATTGGTGCGTACACAAGCTACCAACTGAAAGCCGTATACGGCGGTGACCCGAACGACAACCTGAGTCTGGCGACCATCACGGAGAACCTGCTGCTGACGACCACCACGACCACCATCACCTCGAGCGTGAACCCGTCCACACCGGGCCAGAACGTCACGTTCACGGTCACGGTCAACCCGCCTGCGGCAACCGGACAGATCAACCTGATGCGCGGATCGGTACTGCTCAACAGCGCCAACCTGTCGGGCGGAGTGGCGACCTTCAACGTCTCGTATCTGCCGGCGGGAACGTGGGCCATGTCCGCGCAGTACTTAGGGAATTCTTACTATGCCACGAGCACCTCGGCGGCTGTGAGCCAGGTGGTGGGGACGGCGAGCGTCACCAGCCTCACCGCGGCGCCGAATCCTTCGGTGTACGGCGGTTCCGTGACTCTGACGGCCGCGGTATCGCCTTCCGCCGCAACCGGCTCGGTTCAGTTCTTCAACGGCGCCACCCTGCTGGGCTCGGCGACCCTTTCGAGCGGCCAGGGCCAATTGTCGATCACCACATTGCCGGTGGGCGCGAATTCGCTCACCGCGGTGTACAGCGGCGATGCTACGTATCTCAGCAGCACCTCGGCGGCAGTGGCGCAGACCGTAACCACGGCGCCCGTCGTCATGACAATGACTGCGTCGCCCAACCCGGCCACGGCGTACCAGCCCATAACCCTTACCGCGACGGTCTCCCCGGTAACGGCCACCGGCACAGTCCAATTCGTGCAATACCAGCCGCCGGCCGTAGGCATCTGGGGTACCGTGACGCTGGCCAACGGAACGGCGACGCTCACGGTCCCAAGCCTGGCACCCGGCACGTATAACCTGGGTGCGAACTACAGCGGCGATGCAAACTTCCAGAGCATGTCCTGGGGCATGCCGCTGGTGGTGAAGCCGGCGCCGCCCTCGAGCGTGACGCTGACTTCTTCGCTTGACCCGGCCGCTCTAGGGCAAACAGTTACCTTCACGGCGGTTGTCTCTCCTGCCACCGCAACCGGCACGGTGAATTTCATGGATGGGTCCACCTTGTTGGGGACGGTTACCATCAGCGGCGGCACGGCGGCGCTGTCGGTCTCCACGCTGTCGATCGGTGCGCATCTGATCACGGCCGCCTATAGCGGCGACGCCAACGACGCGGCCAGCACCTCGACCAGCCTGCTCCAGGCCGTCAACAAGACGGTTTCCAGCGTGGGGCTGACTTCGTCGGCGAATCCGTCGACCTTTGGACAAAGCGTCACCCTGACGGCCTTTGTCGCGCCAGCCTCCGCCACCGGCACGGTGCAATTCGTGGACACATCCACACTTGCGGCGCTGGGCACGGCGACGATCAGCGGCGGCACGGCAGTCCTGCCGGTCTCGACCTTGGCGGCAGGCGTGCATTTGATCGGTGCAACCTATAGCGGCGACGCTAACGATGCGGGCAGCAACTCGGTCTTACTGACCCAAACCGTGAACAAAACAGTCGCTAGCGTAGCGCTGGCCTCCTCATTGAATCCTTCGACGTTGGGGCAATCCGTCACGCTCTCGGCGACGGTTACGCCTGGCACGGCCACCGGCGGCGTCCAGTTCCTGGATGGATCCACCGTGCTGGGCGCCGTGGCTGTCAGCGGCGGCTCGGCGGCCTTGTCGCTATCCAGCTTAACTGCAGGCACGCATTCGATCACGGCGGTCTACAGCGGCGACGCCAACGACGCCACCAGCACTTCGGTAGTGCTGACGCAGACCGTGAACAAGATCGCATCGAGCGTGGCACTGGCTTCTGCGGCGAATCCGTCGACGTTCGGGCAATCCGTGGCGCTCTCCGCCGCGGTTACGCCGGGCACGGCGACCGGATCGGTTCAGTTCCTGGATGGCGCATCCGTGCTTGGTGCCGCGACGGTTTCCAACGGGGCGGCGACTTTGTCGCTGACCACGTTGTCGGCTGGTGCGCATTCGATCACGGCGGTTTACAGCGGCGATGCGAACTACCTGACCAGCACATCCCCGGCTGTCGCGCAGACAGTCAACCGGGCGCCTACCAGCCTCACGCTGTCCACTAACCCCAATCCGTCAATCTGCGGAGCGCGCGTTTTGCTCACGGCGGAGTTGTCAGGTCAGCCGCCGGCCACCGGCACAATCCAATTCCTCGATGGTGTTACCGTGCTGGGCACGGCGCCTGTTAACCCTGGAGGCGATACTTTCGCCGAAATCTGGAACTTTTCGGCCGGTGCGCATTCGCTCACGGCGGTCTACAGTGGCGATGCGAACTACCTCGCCAGCACATCCGCGCCCGTCACTCAAACCGTCAACAAGATAGCATCGAGCGTGGCGGTCGCTTCTTCGCTGAATCCATCGACCTTCAACCAGACCATCGCTCTATCCGCGCTGGTCACGCCAACCACCGCGAATGGTACTGTCCAGTTCCTGGACGGATCTGCTTCGCTGGGCACTGCGCCGGTTAGCGGGGGCGCGGCGGTCTTATCGCTGGCCTCGCTATCGGTGGGCGCGCATTCGATCACGGCGGTTTACAGTGGCGACGCCAACGACGCGGCCAGCACCTCGGCCATTCTGTCGCAGACCGTTAACAAAGCAGCTTCCAGCGTGACGCTGGCTTCCTCGCTGAATCCCTCGACGTTCGGGCAGGTCGTCACCCTCGCCGCCGCGGTTACGCCCAGCGCGGCCACCGGCACCGTTCAATTCCTGGATGGATCCACCGTGCTGGGCACGGCGACGATCAGTAGCGGCTCGGCGGTTTTGTCGATATCCAGCTTAGCGGCGGGCGCGCATTCGATCACGGCAGCGTACAGCGGCGACGCGAACGACGTGGCAAGCACCTCGGCTGTCCTGGCGGAAACGGTACAGAAGGCGGCGACCACAACTGCCATTCTCTCGTCGGAGACCCGCGTCTTACTCGGCCAGAGCGTCCCATTTACCGTCGCGGTGACGCCGGCGGCCGCTTCCGGAACGGTCAATCTGATGACCGGAACGACCATCCTCGCTACGTCCACCTTGTCCAATGGAACAGCTAGTTTCAACATTTCAGGTCTGCCCGCGGGATCGACTCCCATTTACGCGCAGTACGCGGGCAGTGCCTCTTACTCGCCGAGCAGTTCACCGACGCAGAACGTGGTGATTGTGCTTCCTTGTTCGACAGTCCTCACCACCACGCCGAATCCATCAGCCTATGGAGCCCCGGTGACTCTGACCCTGACGGTGACACCGTCCGCGGCGACCGGCGCCGTGCAGTTCAACAATGGCGCGACGATCCTGGGTACGGTGAACCTCGTCAACGGCCAAGCCCGGCTGACCGTCAACAGCCTGCCGATCGGCGCAAACCCGCTGATTGCGTACTACCCCGGCGATGCCAACTATGTCGGCTTTACCTCGCTTGTCGTGACTCAGACCGTCAACAAGGCGCCTGCCACGGTGGCGCTGGCTTCCTCGAGGAATCCTTCGGCCAGTGGACAAAGCGTCACTTTCACCGCCGCTGTTTCGCCAAACTCGGCTACGGGCACCGTTGAGTTTCTGGATGGATCTACCGTGCTCGGCACGGTGACGATCGCGAGCGGCTCGGCGGCTTTGTCGCTATCCAGCTTGGCGGTGGGGTCGCATTCGATCAAGGCGGTTTACAGCGGCGACGGCAACTATCTCACCGGCACGTCGGCCGTTCTGACTCAAAGCGTCACCGGCGCCGCGTGCCATGTGACCTACGCAGTCACCACACAATGGAACGTGGGCTTCGGTACAGCCATTACCATTCAAAACACCGGGACCACGCCAGTCAATGGCTGGAATCTCACCTGGACCTGGCCGGGCAATCAGAAGATCACCGAGTCTTGGGATTCCACCTACTCGCAGAGCGGCGCCAACGCGAAGCTGACCAATGCCAGTTATAACGCCGCCATTGCTCCAGGAGCCACCATCAGCGGAATCGGGTTCAACGCCAGTTACAGTGGCGCCAATACCGCTCCGGCCGCGTTCTCGCTGAATGGCACGCTATGTAAGTGACGGCGAATTGGCGTTAGTTAGGACTGGTTCCGTGAGCCAATTGCGCGCGCCAGGCCGGCAACGCTATTGGGTGCGGAACGGGGTATCGGCCTCGTAGAGGACGATTCTGAGTTTCAGGCCATTGGCCAGTTGGCGGTCGTTCTGCTGGTTGGCGAGAGCCAGCGCGCGGCGGGCGGTCTCGGTGGCTTCGGTGAAGCGGCCGGCCTCGGCGTAGGCGGCGGCCAGGGTGTCGAGTACCGCCGGCTGCTGCCCGTTAGTGAGTTTGGCGGCGCGCTCGGCGAGTTCGACGGCTTCGCTGCCGTTGCGCAGGCTGGGGTTGGGATTCGAAGCCAGCACCTCAGCCACGCGAAACAAAGCCGGCACATAGTTCGCATCGATGGCAATCGCCTTGCGCCACTCTCCCATGGCATTCGCGAGTCCGCTTCTGCCCTGCATATGCGATCGCCCAGATGATAGTGGGCGTCGGCGCTCTCCGGAGCGGTCTCGACGGCCTGTTCCAGGTGCGGGATGGCGGCTTCGATGCGGCCCCGGTCGACCAGCGCGGCGCCGAGATTGGTTTGGATACCGGCGTCGCCGGGCGCAAGTTGGGCGGCTTTTTCCAAGGTGCGGAATGGCCTCATCCACCTTCCCCGTCTCGGCCAGCGCGATGGCCAGGTTGACCATCGCCTGCACGTCCTGCGGATGCGCATCCAGGGCGGTCTGGAAATGCGGGATGGCTTCGGCGACGCGGCCGCGCTGGGCCAGGGCGGCGCCCAGGTTGCTCTGGAAGCTCGCATCATCGGGAACCAGTTGCACGGCCTTCTCAAAATGGGTCAGCGCTTCTTCCGGTTTGTCGGCGTTGGACAGTGCAATGGCCAGATTGGTGTGCGCCTGTGCGTCATTGCCGTTAAGAGCCAGCGCCTTCTGGCAATGCGCAATGGCATCTTCGAGCCGGCCCTTCTGCGCCAGAGCGGCGCCCAGGTTGCTTTCCGCCGCCTCGTCCTTGGGGTTGAGCTCCAGCGCTTTTTCGAGCAGCGGAATCGCTTCATCGGCCTGCCCGGACTGGGCCAGGGCAACGCCAAGGTGAGCGTAGGAATCCGCATAAGCGGGGTCGATCTGGAGCGCTTTGCGGTAATGGGCGATGGCGTCGCCGGGGTGGCCCGTGTTGGCCAGCACCAGCCCGAGGCTGTTGTGGAGCCTGGCGTCATCCGGCTTCAACTGGAGAGATTTCTCGTAATAGGGAACCGCGTCGCCGGGTTTCCCGGTGCGGACCAGCAGCGACGCCATGGCGATGTAGGCATTGGCGTTCAGCGGGTTGAGATCGATGGCCTTTTGAAAATGCAGGATGGCGGCGTCGGGCTGCCCGGTTTCCTCGAGCGCCGAGCCCAGGTTGATGTGGGCCTTGGCATCGGAGGGATCCATCTCCAGGGCTTTCTTCCATTCCACAATCGCCGCCTGATATTGGCGCTTTTCGGACAATCCAAAGGCCACGTCGAACTGCCGGTAGAAATCGGTGGCGGGCACGTCGATCTTCTCGATGCCATCCGGCGGGATGTTGACGAACTCGGGGATGTTCACGGCGCGGTTGGCGGCCGTCGAATGCTCGATCAGGATGGCCGGGCTGGCGTTGCCCTGTTCGTCGAGATGGGTGAGGAACATCTGCGTGTAGGGCGAGCGGCTCTTGGAGGAGAACACCAGCCAGTGGCCGTTGGGCGAAAAGCTGTGCCATGAATTCATCAGCGGCGTGTTGCAGGCGAGGCGCCGCGCCTCGCCGCCCTGCGCGGGCACGATGTACAACTGGCTGTCGGGACGCATCAACTGCCCGTTCCGGCACTTCACGAAAACGATCCAGCGGCCATCCGGCGAAACCTTGGGGAAGGTGTTGCTCATGCCGTTGGCGGAGGCGCCTTCGATCCGCTCCGGCTGGCCGCCCTGCCCGCCGTTGAAGGGAATGCGATAAAGATCGTACTGGATCTGCACTTCCGCCGGATCGTTGGCGTATTCGGCCAGCTTTCCGTCGGCGGGGTCGGGGCTGCGTGCTTCCGCGCGGGCGAACACCAGGTATTTGCCGTCGGGGCTCCAGACGCCGTCGGTCTGCACGTAGCGCGGATCGTCGGCGCCGGGCGAGTGGCTGCTCGCGGCCGGTGGCGCGGTCATACCAGGCCAGGATTCCGGCGGTGGGATAGAAGACCTGCAGGAAGCGGTAGTCCTTGAAATTGACCACGTAGAAATTGCTTTGCGTGGGGCGGACGGTTCCGCTGATGGTGGTGACGACGTACTTTCCATCGGGCGAGACCTGCGACATGAAGCCGACGCGGCTCTGGCCGTACTGCCGGTCCGCGGAACGATTCCAGGAGATCATGTCCTCGGTGCGAATCGACATCTGCGGCTTGACCGCGACCAGCGCGTACAGTCCCTTGTCGTTCTGCGGGCCCATCCAGGTCCATACCGAGGGTCTTGCCGTCGCCCGAAAAAGAATGGCAGTTGGCGCAGGTGTGCATGCCGGTCAGCAGCAGGCGGCTGCGCGGCTCGGCCAGGTTGCGCAACCGCCAGGCGATCAGCGGAATGGCTTTCGGCGCCAGCGGCTTGATGAAACCCTTTTCGGTTTCCGAGGGCGCCAGCGGCACATCGCGATAGAAAATCGGCGCGCCCACCGGGTCCTTCGAAGTCCGGATGGCGACCTCGCCGCGTGAAACCGCGCGGCCGCCGGCGAGGCCGGAGATGGCGACCGTGGCGGCGTGCTCCGCCGAACGGCGCTTGATGGCCGCCCAGGTTGCGGCGTCGGGTGTCCAGGTGTGCGAGACCGCCTGCTGCGGCGTCAGCTCCGGCAGTTTGTTGGTGGGCGCGATCGCGCGTTCGTCGATCTCACCCACGCGCATCAGCTCGCCTTTCGATTGCGCACGGATCGGGACGCCGCCATCGGCGAAGGCGACCTCGATTTGCCAGCCCGTGACGTTGGGAGTGGCATCGCGCCACAAGAACGTGGGAGCCGCAATATCGGGAGGGAAGAGGGAACCTTGGCTGGGATAATCGATGGCCAGTCCGCCCGCCTGGGCAGCAGCCGCGGCGCCGGCTCATCGGGCGTGCGCTGCGCCAGAAGCAGGCCGGCCAACCCCGCTGCCACCAGCGTAAAACCGAGGATAAACACGCGGGCCGCAGGCCGCTTCACGAGATTTCCCATTTCTGACACTCCCCCAAATATACCCATACTACAGGAACCGGAAGTGCCCAACGGGAATCGGGGAGGAGTTGAGTTAAGAACTGTGAACGAAGTGCGAGGCTAATGACGAGGGCCGCCAACGGCGCGCTGCGCGGGCAGAGCGGCAGGAAGCAGTGAGGAAATCGGTTGACAGGCGAAAGGGCCTGTCCCACCGGGTTGCCGAAGCACCGGCAAGCGCGTGGGACAGGCCCTTTCGCCTGTCAACCCTGGCCTACTTCCCGGCGTTCGCGTGGTGGTGAGCCTTCGGTTGCAGCAATTCTTGAAACTCGGTGGAGGGCAGAGTCAGTGAGATATTGATGGCGGCGCCGTTCGCGCTCACCGCCAGCGCCTTGGCCAGCGCCTGCACTTGCGGCTCATCGGCGGCTTTCAACTGCGCCATGTTGGCCAGGAACTGGATCAGGCCGGCGATGGCGGTGGCATTCTGCGCGGTATCGGCCTGCGCCTGCGCGGTCATCACTACATTAGTTCCGAACTTGATGCCGGCGCTGGCGGACTGCACGGTTCCGAGCACATTATCCGCGCCATTGCCGAGGCCGGGAACGGCGGGCGCGGTGGATGACGGTTTCAAACTGGAAGGCGGCACGGTAGTGAGCGCCCAGGCGTCGTTGGCGGCGCTCAACTGGCCGATTTCGGTGAGCAGGGAAGCCGGCAGAATGGATGGCGCCGTCACGCGATCAATGGCGGCTTTCAGGTTCGTCAGATCGCCGGCCGCCGCGATCGAGGCGCTCAGGAACGCCAGGCCCGATTCCTTCTGCGTGTTCTCGTAGATGGTGACGCCGTTATAGGTTTCCGTGACCACTTTTTGCTGCGCAATGACGGCGGCGATGGCAGGCACATTAAAGTTGCCGAGGACCAGCGCCAGGCCGGAGTGCTTTACCGCACTGTTGCCGGCCACCAGCAGCTCATTGACGTCCTTGGTCGGGTCAAAGCCGGTAAGCGCCGCGATCTGCGTGAGCTGTTGGGTCTCGACCTGGGTCAGCACGTACTGGCCGAAGGGCGAAGACTTGGCCTGCTCCACGTTGACGTCGGCCATCACCTTGACGTCCGGCATCACCAGGTTGAGGAGTTGTGGGTCGGCGGCGGACAGCACGCCGGAGAAAAGGGCCGCAAGGGCCGTGGTGGAAGTGACTAGAGCCTTCATAACAGTGTGGACGCCGGGGCCGCGTGATTATTAACCGGGAGCGCGGCGCAGGGCGGCACCGGACATCAATGCCCGACCGGCACCTGCTCGACGACCTCGATGCCGAAGCCTTCCAGGGCAACGATCTTGCGCGGGTGGTTGGTCAGCAGGCGGATGGTGTGGAGACCGAGATCGGAGAGGATCTGCGCGCCGATGCCGTGCTCGTGCTGAAGCTGCCGCTGGCCGGCTTCTCCCTGGTAATGCATGAAGTCGCGGGAATGCGACAACATGCGCGCCGGGCCATCGGGCGAATCTTCGGTGCGGAAGCCCGGCCCGGTTTCGTGCAGATAGACCAGCACGCCGTGGCCTTCGCGGGCGATGGCCTGGAGCGAGCTGCGCACCAGGCGGGCGCAATCGCACGCGGTGGAGCCAAAGACATCGCCATAGACGCAGCGGGCGTGCATGCGCACCAGCACGCCTTCGCGGCCGATGACCTCGCCGCGCACCAGCGCCAGGTGGTATTCGGGACTGAGGTCGCTCGAGTAGGCGACGGTGCGAAAGGCGCCGAATTCGGTTTCGATGGTGCCCTCCGCCACGCGCCGCAGAAACCGTTCGGTGCGCATGCGGTGGCGAATCAACTCGGCCACAGAAATCATCTTCAGCCCGTGCGCGGCGCAGAATTCCCGGAGCTGCGGGACGCGCGCCATGGTGCCGTCCGGGTTCATGATTTCGCAGATCACGCCGGCGGGCGAGAGGCCAGCCATGCGCGCCAGATCCACCGAAGCTTCGGTTTGGCCGGCGCGCACCAGCACGCCGCCCTCGCGCGCGCGCAGCGGGAAGACGTGGCCGGGGCGCGCCAGATCGGCCGGTCGGCACGCCGGGTCGATCGATTTGAGGATGGTCGCCGTGCGGTCGGCGGCGGAGATGCCGGTGGTGACGCCCTCGCGGGCATCGATCGACTCGCAAAACGCGGTGCCGAAGTTGGAGGTGTTGAGCGGGCTCATCAACGGCAGCCGCAGTTGGTCGCAGCGCTCGCCGGTGAGCGCCAGGCAGACCAGGCCGCGGCCGTGAGTGGCCATGAAGTTGATGAGCTCCGGGGTGACCTTTTCGGCGGCGATGGTGAGGTCGCCCTCGTTTTCGCGATCCTCGTCGTCCACCACCACCACTAGCCGCCCGGCGCGCACCTCGTCAAGCGCCGCCGGGATCGAAGCAAAAGGCATGCTTCATTGTAGCCGGAGGGCGCTGTGGGGCAGCTTGTCAAGCTGCGTGCCGATTGATAATCGGCACGCGCGGCGATATTCAATCGCCGCGCAGGATAGCATCCTGCCCCACACGCGCTGCGCATGCTTACCTGCTCGCAGGGCTAGCGCGTGGCTCGTTCTTACGCAGCAACAGGTGGCTTTTGGGATGGACGTATAGACCTCGTACCGCCTGTGGGCACCCGCGCCAATCGTAGCTCATCACGGTTCGCCCATCCATCCAGCACTCGGTTGCGACAAATGACTTCAGGTACTCGCGAAGCTCCGCACCTTGAAAGCTCCGTGAATCCGCAACCTCACAGGTCTCCGCGTAGACCTTGTCCCAGGGACGCCCGACACGATTGACTAAGAAGCGTTCCAAGACGTTGAACCTGGCATTGCGGAATTTCTGACGCCTTTGGCGGACGCGGTTGGAAACCTCGCTGATTTGGTCTCCGAGCATGTCAAGCACGACCTGCTTCTCGCGGGGAGTCTTGCTCGCCCACGTGCGGTTGCTCTTCGCTCGCTCGGTGATTACCTTGTGTACGTCGGATCGCATCTATCGATCCCCATTCTAAGCTGCAAGCGCCATTTTCCCAAGGAGCCCACCCCCCGCCCTAAGCTAAGATGAAGGTTCGGGAGTTAGCAGTCCCGATTCACCGATCCATGCAACTCTTTCGACACTTGCCGTCGCTGCCCGTCCTGGATGCGACCGGCGCCATCGACATCGTGGTGGTGGCGTTCCTGATCTACCAGTGCCTGATGGTGGTGCGCGGCACGCGCGCCGGCGCCATTCTGCTGGGGATCGCGGTGATTGTCTGCCTCTACGTGGGGGCGGTGTGGGCAGGCCTGGAGGCGCTGCATTCGGTGCTGTCGCTGATTGTCCCGTACATTGGCCTGGCGGTGATCGTGCTGTTCCAGTCCGAGATCCGGCGCACCCTGGCGCGCCTCGGCCGCAGGCGGCTGTTGGGCCTCGCCGGAGCGTTCCACGCGCCTGAAGCGGCCAACGAGATCCTGATGGCGGTGGAACAACTTGGCGCACAGAAGATCGGCGCGCTGATCGTGCTGGAGCGGGACATCGGCCTGCGCACGTTCATCGAAAGCGGCGTGCGGCTGGAGGCGCTACCTCTCGCGCGATTTGTTGTTGAGCATTTTTCAGCCGGGCCTGCCGCTGCACGATGGCGCGGCGATTGTCCAGAAAGACCGGATCGCCTCGGCCGCCTGCTTTCTGCCGCTCACCATCAATCCCGCCTTGTCGCGCAAGCTGGGCACGCGCCACCGCGCGGCGATCGGCATCACCGAGGAAACCGACTGCCTGTCGGTGGTGGTGTCCGAAGAGACCGGCCGCATTTCGGTGGCGGCGTTCGGCGAGTTAACGCAGGGCCTGACGGTGCCGGAGGTGCTGGAACGGATTCATCGGCATTTCGGCGTCGATCGGCCGTCACTTTCGCAGATCGACGATTCCGCGGCGGACCTGACGCTGGCCTTCAAGGACGATTCGCCCCCGCAGGCGGGGCCCGGGCAGAAAAGCGCTGGCCGCTTATGAGATGGCTCCGTTGGATGGCTGGGCTGGTCAGCCACAACTTCTGGTGGAAGGTGCTGGCGCTCGCCATCGCCGTGCTGATCTGGGCGGTGGTGGCCAGCGAACCGGAGCTCTCCACTTTCGCCACCGCGCGCGTGGAGTACAAGAACCTGCCGGAGGACCTGGAACTGAGCTCGGAACCGGTGATGCAGATCATGCTCGAACTGAGCGGCCCCTCCGGAGAACTGCGCGGGTTGGGGGACGGGGGCCAGCATCCGGCCGCCATCCTGGATATGAGCAATGCTACACCCGGCGAGCGCACTTTTCCGATTGGCGCCGCCAATGTCCGGCTCTCGCGAGGCATCCACATCGTGCGTGCCATCCCGTCCCAGGTGCGCCTCGCATTCGAACAACGGCTGGAGCGCAGCGTGCCGGTGGTGGTGCGGTTCCACGGCGAGTTCCACGATCATTACCGCGTGGCCAGCGTCACCGCCGAGCCGGCGCAACTGGGGATTCTCGGCCCGCAGAGCCACGTGGCCGGAATCAATTCAGTGCTCACAGACCGGGTGGATGTTTCCTCGCTGACGACGAGCGGGCGTTTCCAGGTGAATGCTTTTGCCGGCGATCCGTTCGTCCGCTTCCGCTCTTCACCCTCCGTGACCGTCACGGTGACCATGGCGAAAGAGAAAGAAAAATAAAAGGAATAGGAGACCAGGTAACTTCGGTGGCAAAACAGCTTTTTGGAACCGATGGCATTCGCGGTGTGGCCGGCAGGTACCCGCTGGACGCAGCCACGGTGTACGCCTTTGGCGTGGCCCTCGGCGACGACGCGGTGCGCACGCATGCGAACCCCGAGATTTTGATCGGCGCCGACACGCGCGAATCGGGCGCATGGATTGCCGCGACGGTCGCCGCCGGACTGGCCAGCCGCGGCGTCAAAGTGCGCTATGCCGGCGTCATCACCACGCCGGGTGTGGCCTACCTGACGCGAACGGGTGAGTTCGCCGCCGGGGCGATGATTTCGGCGTCGCACAATCCGTACCAGGATAACGGCATCAAGGTATTCGGCCACAGCGGCTTCAAACTGCCGGACGCGGAAGAGCACTTGATCGAGCAGGAGATTCTCGCGCTCCGCGAACGCCCGGTTGAACCGCACCAGGCCGCGCTGGTGGCCGATGAAGGGCTCGACCGCGCGTATTTGCAGTTCCTGCTGTCCACGATTTCGGTGCGCCTGGATGGCGTCAAACTGGCGATCGATTGCGGTAACGGGGCGGCCTGGCAACTGGCGCCCGAACTGTTCCGTACGCTGGGCGCCGAGCTGGTCGAAATCGGCTGCGAGCCGAATGGCCGCAACATCAATTTGAATTGCGGCGCGCTGCACGTGGATGGGCTGAGCCGGACGGTGGTGGACACGAAGTCCGCATTCGGCGTGGCCTTCGATGGCGATGCCGACCGCGCCATCTTCGTCGCGCAATCGGGCAGAATCATCGATGGCGACGCGGTGCTGCTGATGACGGCGCGCGCCATGAAAGCCGCCGGCCACCTGACGGGCGACACCGTGGTATCCACCGTGATGTCGAACCTGGGCCTGGAGAAAGCCCTGGCGCACGATGGAATTCGCATGCTGCGCACTCCGGTGGGCGACAAATACGTGCTGGAAGAAATGGTGCGGCTGGGCGCGGCACTGGGCGGCGAGCAGTCCGGCCATGTCATCTTCCGCGAATACGCGACCACCGGCGATGGCCTGCTCACCGCGCTGCGCGTGCTCGAGATTGCCCGCCGCGCCGGCGTGGGCCTGGACGAGCTGACCGCCGATTTGCGCGTCTATCCGCAGAAGCTGGTCAATATCCGCGTGCGCGAGAAGCGGGACTTCGCCCAAGTGCCTTCGGTGAACCGGGAGATTCAGCGCGCCGAAGCAGCCATGGCAGGGTCAGGCCGCGTGCTGGTCCGCTACTCCGGCACCGAGCTGTTGGCGCGCGTGATGGTGGAAGCCGCCGACCAGGATCACGTCGACACCTTCACCGCCGCCATCGCCGAATCGATACGGCGCGAGATCGGCGAGTAGGATCGCGCAGGGCCGGCGCACCGATTTTCGAAACGATTTTTGCACGCCGAGCGAACGCGCGTTCCATCGTGCTATACTTTCGGGTCTTCAACACTTGAAATCGCAAGGCGGGAATCCTGGGGATCGGAATGTCGAAACTCCCGATCGCGTGCGGCGGAATCCTGCTGGCGTGGAGCCTCCAGGCCGGCACGATTTACGACAGTACACAGCAAATCGCAGACGGGGCGGACCCGATCGAATACGCAGGTCCCTTCGTCAGTTCGGGTCCGCTTTACAATTCGTTCTCGACGGGCGCGACCTCGGGGACACTCAGCAATCTCGAGTTGTTACTCGGCGCTCCGCTGGTGGTGGATGGTTTGATTGCGGTCGGTCTCTATAGCGACAGCAGCACCACACCGGGCGGTCTGATTGCCAGTCTGGGAACCGTCGACGATTCGACTCTGACAGGCAGTTACAATCTTGTTACCGTCATTCTGACGGCGAATCCCGATCTCTCCGCCGGCACGCGGTATTGGATTGGTCTTTCCTCAGACGCGACTGGGGCCCGTTGGGACTACACCACGGACACTAGCGGAATCGGCGTCGCCGGCGAGTACTACAGCAATTCGTTCGGCACGTCCCCGAATGTGGACGGCGGCGGTTACCAGATGGAGGTTGAAGTCACCTCGACGCCCGAACCGTCCACCTTTCTCTTCGGCGCATCCATGCTGGCCACGCTGGCGATGCTCCGCCGGAGGGGTGCGCGACACAGAAGTTGATCTCTTTCCAGCGTCAGGCGTGCCTTTTAAGCTCCGTAGGAGCGAAAGAAAATCGCCCACGGCGCGAGCCGTCGGGATAGGTCGGCAGTGAGGACAAGCCCCGGAACGGGGCGGAAGAGGCTTTCGCCAACAGTCTTCCGCCCCGTTCCGGGGCTGGCAGGGAACAACCAGGTTCCACACGGCTTGCGCCGTGGGCCACTATCTTTCGCCCTTCGGGCTGGCGCCACTGCCTTGCGTACCTATACGCTCGGATACCAGCGGATTTCCTCGGAATACAACAGGCCACCATTTTCATGTCGCGCACCCCCGCCGGCGTCGCGCATCCAACCGATCTCTTCCGACGGCTATAATCTAGACGGACCGCCAATGCGAATTCTCAGCCTCTTGCTACTGGCCGGCGCCGCCTGGGCGCAGGGCGATGGATGGACGGACATCTTTCCCGACGCGAGTTTTTCCCAATGGACGCGCATCTCGATTCCGCCGGGCAAGCCGGTGAGCCAGCCCTCTCAATGGAAGGTCGACGCGGCGGCGGGGACGCTGGTGTGCGAAGGCAACGGCGGGCATGACATGCTGCGCTACAACACGAAGTACAAGGATCTGGTGTTTCACGTCGAGTGGAAGTTCACCAAGCTGCCCGACGAAAAGGCCAGATACAACAGCGGCGTGTTTCTG
>CAWJLI010000068.1:0-31239 GCA_963843095.1 Bryobacterales bacterium | reverse complement strand
CGCACGCGGTGGACAATGTTCATCCGCTCTCGGCGCTGGGCGAAGTCCCGGTGCACCAGGCGGTTTTGGGATCATGCACCAACGGGCGGCTGGAAGACCTGGAGATCGCAGCGCGCATCCTGGCGGGGCGGAGTGTGCATCGGAGGACGCGGCTGGTGGTGATCCCGGCGTCACAGCAGATTTATCGCGACGCGATGCGCCTGGGATACCTGGACACGCTGGTGGCGGCCGGCGGGATGATCGCTCCGCCGGGTTGCGGCCCGTGCGTAGGCGTACACCAGGGGATTCTGGCGGCCGGCGAGGTTTGTGTCTCGTCGACCAACCGGAACTTCCTCGGACGGATGGGCAGCAAGGATTCGAAGGTGTACCTGGCCAGCCCGGCGGTGGTGGCGGCGTCGGCGGTGGCGGGGCGGTTGGAGCATCCGGGGTCGATTGTGAGGGAGAGCGAACCATGTCTGGCGGAAGCCTGAAGTTGCGCGGAGCGGTGCGGGCGGTGCTCGGAGACAACATCGATACGGACATGATTTTTCCGGGCCGGTATCTGAATATTACGGACCGGGAGTTGACGGCGGAGCACCTGTTCGAACTGGCGTATCCGGAGATCCGCGCGGCGATCCGGCCCGGCGAGTTTATCGTGGCGGGCAAGAACTTCGGCTGTGGATCGAGCCGGGAACAGGCAGCGGCGGCGCTGAAGTTCGCCGGTGTGGGCGCGGTAATCGCGGGCTCGTTCGCCCGCATCTTCTACCGGAATTCCATCAACCTGGGGCTGCCGGCGGTGATCGCGCCGGAGGCCGCAGTGGCGTGCGCGGCGGGCGACGAACTGGAGTTGGATCTGGCGGCGGGAGAGATTCGAAACGTGACACGGGATCGCACGATCGCGGCTGCCAAGCTGGATGCGCGGGCCGTCGAGCTGATCACGGCGGGTGGGTTGATCGCCTATTTGAAGCGGAAATGCGCGGCCTGAAAGCCGGGAAGGAGGGCGGAATGAGCAGATACCGGATTGCCTGGCTGCCGGGCGACGGAATCGGCCAGGAGGTGTGCGAGGCGGCGCGCGTGGTGCTGGACGCGGCGGGGTTCGCGGCGGACTACCTGCCGGGGGACATCGGGTGGGAGTACTGGCGGCGCGAAGGAGATGCGCTTCCGGCGCGGACGCTCGACCTGCTGCGGCAGACCGACTGCGCATTCTTCGGCGCCATCACCTCGAAGCCGGCTTCCGTGGCAGTGCGGGAGCTGGCGCCGGAACTGCGGGACCGCGGACTAACCTATCGCAGCCCGATCGTCCGCATGCGGCAGATGCTGGACCTGTACGTCTGCCTGCGGCCCTGCCGCGCGTTTCCCGGGAACCCGCTCAACTACCGCGAGAATATCGACCTGGTGGTGTTCCGGGAAAACACCGAGGGCATGTACATCGGCGTGGAGTTCCCGAGGATTCCGCAGGAATTCCGCGTAGTTCCGGCGATGGCCCAGCTTCCCGACGACGCGGCCATTTCGATCCGGAGCGTGACCTACGGAGCTTCCCGCCGGATTGTGGAGGCGGCCTTCGAATACGCGGTAAAGCGCGGACGCCGCAAAGTCACCGCGGTGCACAAGGCCAACGTGCTACGCGCCACCTGCGGGGTCTTTCTGGAGGCGGCGCAGGAAGTGGCCGGGCGTTATCCGCAGATCGAATTCGACACCGCCAACGTGGACGCCATGAGCATGTGGCTGCTCAAGAATCCGCTGAACTACGACGTGATCGTGACCACCAACCTGTTCGGCGACATACTTTCGGACCTCTGCGCCCAGATGGTGGGCGGCATGGGGTTCGCATACAGCGGGAACATCGGCGACGCGTACGCGGTCTTCGAGCCGACGCACGGGTCGGCGCCGAAATACGCCGGGCAGTACCGCGTCAACCCGCTGGCAACGATTCTGGCTGCCGGAATGATGCTGGAATGGCTCGGGGAAGTGGACAAGGCAGGGGAGATCGAACGCGCGGTCTCCGAAGTGGTCGCTCAGGGAGCGACGAGAACATACGACATGGGAGGCAACGCGGGAACCATGGATGTCGCCCACGCCGTTGCCGCGTGTCTTCAGCACACGCACGCCGCGAGGTAACGCACATGCTGCAGGTCCGATCAACGCATGGATTTCACGCGACCGAAACCCGGTTGCGAACGGCCACCGAACAAGCCGGCGGCAGCGTTCTGGCCATCACTGACATGGGCGAGTTGTTGCGCCTGGGTGCGGCCGAAGGCAGGGCCGAACCCGCGGCAGCGATGGTATTGACGCTGTGCTTCACCGACCTCTACGCGCCGCTGCTGGTGTCCGACATTCGTTTCGCGGCGTTCCTGCCGTTGCGGGTGGCGGTCTGTGAGAGAGCCGGGGGCACATTCCTGGAATCCATCTCGCCGCGCGGGTGCTGCCGGGAAATGAACCGCTTGGACCTGGAACCCCTGGCCACGCGACTGGAGGAGCGGTTACGGAGCGTGATCGAGACGGCGGCCGTTTCCGCCGCGACAATCATGGAACCACATAAGCCGACCGAGGCCCAGGTGAATATGCGGGCGGCGCTGCCGCAGCGCGTGGACTGCCGCGGGACAAAGATCGAGGACCTGGCTGGTACGGGGAAGGTCGACTCCCAAGGCGGGTGACGCTCCTGAGGGCGCAGCAAACAGCGAATCATGTCGGGCCTCGTTCCAAAGCCATCCTTAGTCCAGATCAGCGCGACGAAGCCGACCGACAGGGTCAAGACCCTCCAGATGAAGAATATCAACCAGCCGGAGCGATTGGTTGGAGATTGATTCGATCGACAGTTAGCTCAGGTGCCACCGCCCGACGGAGCCGCAGCCCCCGCCGCTTTTTGCAACTGGCCGTCTAATCCAGACAGAATGGATATTACCTGCTTGCGGAGGGCGTCCGTCGGCCCAAACGGAGAACGACTTAGCAATGGAAGTCATTGCCTCCAGGCCGATGGTCTCGTGGCGGAGTTTCACGACTGGCGGCCTAACGATCCTCAGATGCAGGCGAGGGGAGACTTCGAAGCTCGTCCTTCCCCGGATTTTGCGCTCCGAGCTATACTCTCTATCGGACTGGTACAAATTATCGGTCAGGTCACTGAGACGCGGACGGGTTGGGAGATTTGAGACATCACCCGATAAGCCGGCGCTTCGCGGAGGGGGTTGCGAAAGGAAATCGTGGAACGTTGGGTCGTCGGTGGGGGAATGGCGGGCCTTGCCGTCGGCGTCGCCAGTGGATTCGGAGTGTTGGAACAGTTCTATCGGCCGGGCGGAATCTGCGCTTCCTATAATCTGGATGGCTACCACTTCGAGTTGGGCGGCGGACACTGGATCTTTGGGTCCGACCCGACGGTGACCCAGCTTCTGAGCGCGTCCTCGGAAATCCGGACTTACCGGCGCCGCTCCGCGGTGCTCTTCTTAGGCGCACTCGAGGCTACCAGGAATCTTGAGGGCCTCATCGTTCCCTACCCCATTCAGGACAACCTCTTTGCACTGCCCAAGGAGATTCGTCAGGAGGCGCTGGCGGAGATTCTCGCCGCCAATTCGGATGGTCCGGCAGACACCATGGCGGCCTGGATGCGGCAGCAGTTCGGCTCCACCCTCTGCCGCATCTTTTTCGAGCCGTTTCACGAGCGTTACACTGCCGGGTCTTTCCGGAACATCGCTCCGCAGGACGCTTACAAATCGCCGATCCACCGCGATCGCGTGATCCGGGGAGCCGAGCGCGAAAATGGCGATGCGGGTTACAACGCGACCTTTCTCTATCCGGCCCGCGGTCTCGATGCCGTCGGCCAGTGGCTGGCTCAGCGCTGCCCAATCCTCTACGGCAAGACGGTCCTACAGATCGACCCGGGAAGCCGGTCCGTGGTACTGAGCGACGGTCAGACCGATCATTATCAGACCCTGGTGATGACTGCTCCCTTGAACCGAACGGTCGAAATGGCCGGTCTGGGCGAACAGGTGGGCCCATCCGACCCCTACACTTCGGTGCTGGTGCTCAACCTGGGCGCGACCTTGCCGAATACTCCACTGGCGCGCAACGGATATCACTGGCTCTACGTCCCCGACAGCCGCACCGGATTCCACCGAATCGGCTATTACTCGAATGTCGATCCGCTGTTTCTGCCGGAGGGCTGCAGGAACGATGCCGGCCGGGGAGCGCTCTATGTGGAACGGGCATTTCCAGGCGGCCAGAGGCTGTCGCCTGACGCCGAAGAAGCCCTGATCCTGGACATGATCGAGGAACTCCGAACCACCGGTCTGATCGGAGAGATCGAAGTGCGCGACGCCAACTGGGTCGACGTGGCTTACACCTGGCGGCGGCCCGGCAGCGACTGGGTGACGCGGGCAACCGCAGCCTGCCAACAGTCTGGGATTGAGCCCGCGGGCCGGTACGGCCGGTGGACCTTCCAGGGAATCGCGGCGAGCTTAAAACAGGGCCTCCTGCTGGGGAGCGTATTGCGGCAAATATAAGACTCAGACTGCGAGGCTTACATGAAGGTCATGTCCGTGTTGAACTTGGGGCCCCGGAAACTTGGGTCGTTTGAAGAGTACACCATCGCGCTCTCGCGATCGCTGACCGGCCGTGGGGACCAGAGTATTCTCGTCTTCAACTCTTTGCCCCCGGATTCGCTGCGCCACCTTTACAGCGATGCCGGCGCCGTTCTGGAAACTAAAGTCTTTGGCCGCTTCGGCCGCGAGAGCGCCCGCGCGCTCTCTGCGCTGATGCGGCGGCACCGGCCCGACCTGGTCCATTTCCATTTCATGAACGTGGTCAGTCTGGATGTGCTGCTAGCCGGTGTTACCCCGGGGGTGAGAGTGGTGTACTCCGATCACGGTTCCGACGTTCCGAAGAAGCCGACACTGCTCCGGCACCTGGGCCGCCGATCGCTGATGCGGACCTTTTCGTCCGTAGTCGACCAAGTCGTCGGGCCCTCGGACTACGTTCACGCCCGGCTGGTCCAAATGGGCGTCGCCGCCGGGAAGGTACTGACCATACACAACGGGGTCAACTTGGAGCGGCTTCGCGGCGCGGGCATCACCGAGGACATTCGCGCCAGGTACGGCCTGAAGCCGGGGGGAATGATCGTTCTCTCGGTCTCCCAGGTGATTCCCGAAAAGGGTGTCGGCTACTTGATTGACGCTGCCGCCCGGGTACTGCAGCGGGGGGCCGACGTGAGCTTCATTCATGTGGGCGACGGCCGCTGCACCGCGGAGTACCGCGCCAAGGTCCGCGAGCTCGGCATCGAGCATCGTTTTATCTTTGCCGGCTTGCTCGACTTTCAGGAGATCGGTTCGATCCTTCGCCAAAGCGACGTTTATACTCTGCCGTGTACCTGGGGGGAAGCGTTCTCACTGGCCCTTCTGGAGGCTTTGGCGGTGGGCTTGCCCGTGATCGTCACCCGGGTTGGCGGCAATGCTGAAGCCGTCAAGGAGGGACGCGACGGCCTGATCGTTCCACCCGCCGACGCTGCCGCACTGGCTGATGCGGTCCTGGCCTTACATGACGATCCCGAGCGGCGGCGGAAGATGACCGGGAGTGCGGATTCGTTCGGCAGCTATTTCGGCATGCAGCGATGGGTGGACGAGACGGTAGCCCTTTACGATCGGCTGCTCTGTGTCAAATCGTGAGGAGGTAGCCCTCCCCGCCTTCCGGTGAGCGCCGAACATAAAACTCTGCGTCTGCCGCTGCGGAAATGGCAGCAGCAAACATACGCACAATGCGCGCTCTCGGCAGGTTCGCCGGTTTCTCCGCACAAAACCATGTACAGGTCGGAGCGGCGCGTTCCCACGACACCAGAGATCATTCAGAGAAGATCGTCCTCCTAATCATCAGCCAAGTGCCCGCCCAGCGACCCGCGAAATTGACTTCCTCGATACGATTGGCTAAAAAAGATATTGGTATCCGCTTGGATCCGCCCCGCCAGTCGCGCTGTTTGCGTGGAATGCGAATATGATCCGTTCTGAGGAGACGATATCGTGGAGGACTTGTATCGGTGTACGCCAATCGTGCGTTTCCCACTTGGCGGTTCTTTCGAATTGGTCTATTTTCCGCTGGGCCGTTCCGCTCAGATCCTAAGCCCACCAGAGGTGAAAACGGCCTCCCTGTGCTCGCAGTTTAGAAAACTGAGCGAGCATGTCGCTCGACTCCAACAAGCGATGCAGACCGTCGAAGCGACCCCGCCGGATCTTGCGGCACTAGCGCAGCGCGGTCTGTTGCTCTCGAGCAGCGAACTGCTCGATCGCTTTAGCGATTTTGAGGCCGTGGCCCCCGGCCAGTTGGGTTGGTTCGCAATCCCAACATCCAGCAGGCCCGCCGAACTTGAGCGCGCAATACCCAGCTACGCGTCGAACTTCGCACGCTTTGGGCGCAAACCTAAGATCCTGATTGCAGATGATTCGCCCCCCGATGAACAAGCCAGCACCGCAAAGGCAGCGCAGTTGGGACTTCAGGTCGCCGATTCGAGCCTGACTTGCTGGTATATGGGCCCCAATGAAAAGCGGCGCCTCATCGATTTGTTGACGGAAGATGGCGAGATCCCGCGGGACGTCGTCGAATTCGGCCTCTGTCCTGGTGGAGATATGCCCAAGATGGGCGCGAATCGGAACACGATTCAGATGTGCACCGCCGGTGAGATGTTGCTGACCGCTGACGATGACACGATCTGTCAGCCGTGTTTCGCGCCTGGCGCGGGCGACTTAGGGGGTCTGCGCCTCGGCAGCGAGATTGATCCAACCGAGTTCTGGTTCTTTCCGGATCATGGAGCAGCCTTGGCCGCCGCTCGTTTTGCAGAGCTCGATATTGCAGCCGAGCACGAGAAGGTGCTCGGCAGGCAGGTCTGGACGGTTTTGCGGGATTCCGGCCCAAGCTCAAGCTTCGACCTAAACACGCTGTGCACCCATTTGCTGTGTAGCCTATGGAGCGGACAAGGACAGATCGCGGTGACGGCCAGTGGATGCGTAGGCGATTCAGGCATGCACTCCACACGGGGCTTGCGGTATCACGAGGGGCGAGGAACCCGAGAGCGCCTCGTTGCATCGGAAAGCGATTACCGACTGGCGCTTCGTAGCCGCGTAGTAATCCGTCAGGCACCCAACGCCACCATTTGCCATGGGACCCCTTTCTCGACGATGTTCGTTGGGCTGGACAATCGGCAGTTGTTGCCGCCATTTCTGCCAATAGGCCGGAATGAAGACGGTGTCTTCGCCTGTGCTCTGAACCGCTGTATTCCGGACGGTTACTTCGGTTATTTGCCATGGTCATTGGTCCACGCCCCAACAGGTTCCCGGGAGTACAACACCGCGGTCGAGACGCGGATCTCGGAGGTTGTTATTGCCTGCATAACCACGTGGAACTCGTCGAGCACAGCAGGCGCTGAGAAACGACTGCAGTCGCTCGGAAGACATCTCGTCGAACTGGCGTCGGCGCCGCCGGAGGCGTTTCGCGAGGCGATCCTCTTTTCGTCGTGGGGCCAGGCATCGTTCAGGGTGGCCAAAGCGGAATCACAACTCAACGCATTCGCATATTCCCCGTCATATTGGGCGGAAGATGTCGTGAAAGAGATCGAGTCCATCCTTGCGGCCATAACGAGACCGGACTTCGCACTGCCGTCAGATCTTCGTGGCAGCGAAACGCATGAGCTCCTGGCGCGAACGCAGAACATCGTCCGTCGATACGGCGAGCTGCTGTACTGGTGGCCAGCAATGATCGAAAGAGCGACGGAACTGGCTGCGAACGATCAGTTGCCGATCCGGCGGATTTGAGGAATGCCGTGGATCTGACTGCGACGCCGACAGCGGAGAATTGCCGGCGCGGAGCGTATTTCCTGGCCAACGACCATGTCGCAGATCTTGCGTTAGCTTTTCTAAATAGCTTCCGGAGTTACAATCCCGATCTCGCGCTTTGCCTGATACCCTTTGACGACGATATTGATACGCTGTTATCCCTGCAGAGCAGGTTCGGCTTCACGGTGTGGGCGGACCGGCATTCGCTTGTGAGGTGTGATGAAATTAGCCACCGAATCCACGGTTTCGTAGCGGGCCATTATAGAAAACTTGCGATGTGGGATGGCCCATTCGGCGAATTCGCATACATCGATACGGATACGGTGGTCATGGCCAACCTCAGTTTCACGTTTCCATTGCTAAAACAATATGCCTTCATAACGTCCCATTCAGACATTCCGGACATTCAAAGATTTGTCTGGAAAGAGACGGCTCAACTAGCTGGTCATTTGAGCGAGCGGCAAATCGCCTTTTCCGCCAATACGGGTTTTATCGTTTCGAAAGCAGGCGAGATTCGTTTAGCCAGCGTGGCATCTGGCCTCGACAAAGCTCTCCAACTTCGCCCATGCATGGAGTTGACGAGCATGGAGCAGCCTCTGCTGAACTACCTTATCGTTACCTCCGGGCGCCCTTACACGAGCCTGCGGCAGCTAAACCGCGAGAACCCATGGGCACACTTCCCGGAGGAACGTTGGGCCGGTGGTCCGGTTGGTCTCGTCAGAAATGGACAAGTTGTCTATCCGCCGCACCCGCGAGTGCTCTTGGTTCACTGGGCCGGGCACTGGCGGAATTCTGACCGGCAAGAGATCCCGCACTACGAATTGTGGCGCTATTACCACGGTTTGGAGGTCGCTTGGGCCAGCACGGTCGGAAGGGGAACTCTTGGCACGCCTGAGGGATCTTGATCGCCACCATCCGGTCCGGGTTTCCGCCTTGGCACTGGATGCGCCAAAACGTGCATGGATTGTCTAAGAAGCCTCAAGGTGAGGGCCGCTCGCGTTAGACGCCATAGGGCAATTCAAATAGCAGAGAAAGAGGCCGGAAAAGATCTTGACATGCGGCGCGCATCCCGATATTCTTTGTCAAGGTATTCGCGGTCCCATCATAGCCCAGGCGTTATGGGATGCGCCCACGGAAAGACGTTACTGAAGAGAGAAGGAGTCAGGTCTAATGAAGGTATCAGACGGGATCAAGAGCCTAGCGGTTCTGTCGCTGATGGGGTATGCCCTAACCGCGGCGCACGGGCAGAACGGCCCGGTAGTCTCGATCGGCCCGACCATCACCGGGAGCATCTACTGGGGATTTCAGACCTGCAGTTATAGTTGCAATTCAGTCAGCGCCAGTGACTACCCGGGCTATTCGTGCCTTTACTGCAACTACAATTGCGGTGTAACTGGCCCCCAGACAGTTGTTACCTGCTGCTAAATCTGCCACGAGATTGACCCTATTGCGACCATGGGCGGGCTAGCGGCGCGCGAGAGCCGTTTGGTCCGCGACCACACGGACGGGTTGGATGGAAGGATCGATCCCATGTTGAGTATTTGCCCGGCTGCCCGCCCGAGCTAAACCCCATCGAGTACGCTTGGAGCTACCTTCAGTGGTTGAGAAGTCCAATATTCCCTACCATTGTGCCACCATGCGCCGGATTGCCGTCCCGAACGGCACTTATCCGCCACTCAGCTCCCGTCTTCTTCATTATAAACAGGAGCGGGACACTCCGGACGAGCGTCGCCGCTCCCCGGATAGTGCTGGCGCCGTCCACGATCGCGACATCCGGCGTGATGAACCGGATACTGCTGCTCACGACGCGCGGAACGGTCAGTTCCGTCCAAGTCTCGTCTGTCCCGATTACGACGCAAGGAGACCGAAGTTTTCTGTGAAGGTCGACCAGGTGATCAAAATCCACGCTGCCATCGAAGTCTTTCGTGAATAGCGCGGCACGCTGGGCTGGATCATTGAGAGCGGTGATCACGTTGTCAATGGCTGCGCGATCCCGGGCTTCGTCAGCGCACAGCCCAACACCGCAAAAAAGCGGGAACCAGAGAATCAGTTCCATGATACGAGAAGGCCGCATCGCCAGAGTTCCTTTCAGCTAGATCATACCACTCGCCCGAGGTGTGTAACTGACCGGTCCCAAATAGTCCGAGCGCACACCGGCGCCGCATCGCCTGCGAGGTGTTCCACTGACCGGAAACATCTCCACCGCGATTAACGTGGAGTCGCCCCGCGGCGCTTCCACCATATCTGTGTTGATAAATGATGCCTGAATATACTGCTAATTACATTGATTGCGGCCAGGATTTCCCGAAACTTAAGCATACGTTTTCGGGTCTTGCATGCGCCGTACCCAGCACGCCAGGCTATAGGAAATTTCGCGGTGGCACGGACACCACTCGCAAGTGCTGCCTTCCGCCCCGCGTCAGCCGCGTCAAGCTGAAATGGCCGCGCGTATTGCGGCAGGCAAGCGCTGACCACAAAGAATTGGCGCCCAACGCGAAGAGCGGTGCCCGAGCACCTCGAAAATCTATGGTGACTTTAACCATTTTCATTGGCAAGTGAAATCAAAAACACCTGGACAATTAAGTTGAAATATTTCTTGACAATAAGGTCTTAATTCGCTTATTCTGGCCGAGACAGTTGGCGGTCAAATCATATGTGGAGCGTCACGCGAACCGTAGAGTGCGCGCCGAAGATCGTCAACAGAAGGCGGAGGTACTCACTCAAATGAAGGTATCAGACGGAATCAAATGCCTGGCGGTCCTTTCGCTGGCCGGTTACGCCCTGACGAACGCGCACGCGCAGACAGCAGTAGCTAACATTTGGTATGACACCTATATTGGCGAAGGGTGCGGAGAAAAGGGGTGCGTATGCACCTCCATTTGCGTACTTCCATACCAGCAAGCGTGCGCCATGTGCGGCGTAAGTTGCAGCGATGGATCTGAACAATGGTGGGACAATTGCAGCTAAAGGTTCTATTCGGGGCCAGAGCGCGCTCGCGCCGAGAAGTGTCAATAGAAAGTTGAGGTCGAAGCTCCAATGAAGATATCAGACGGAATCAAATGCCTGGCGGTCCTGTCACTGGCCGGTTACGCCCTCACGAATGCGCACGCCCAGGTGCAAGTTGGGACAGTTTATCAAATTGACCCCTATCCGAGCGTTAACGGCCTCTGCACCGGCCAATGTTGGGTTTTCCCCCAGATGGGTTGTGCTGTTTGCCAAATCACTTGCACCAATAATGGTTCGCCAACGGTAACTCCATACAACAATTGCTGCTGAGCGTAGTTGGGATTAGGCTGAATGCGGGCGTCCACGCCGGAGGGTATGGGTGTCCTTTGGTTACGGGTGCGGATGGCAGGTTCGACTTGTGGAGCGTTGGGCCTTGGCGCGGGCTGGACGGTTGGGCTAGGTGTGGAGTATGCGGATTACCTTAGAGAGAATTACTAACGTTGTCGTGATAGCGAGTTGCCTGTTTGTAGTTGGCGATATTCTCTATCATAGAGTAGATTCGCCGAAGGCGCCCCCAGTCTACGCCGCTGGCAGTCGAATCAAGGACGTACCCGCCTTGGGGCTCAAAAACGCCGAGAGGACAATCATCCTTGCAACGTCGAGTTCGTGCCATTTCTGTGTGGCGAGTCTGCCCTTTTACCGCAGGTTGGCTATAGCGGCAAAGCATGGAGGGACAAGGATAGTGGCTGTAACCCCCGAGTTGCCCCCGGCTAATCGGGCCTTTCTTGAAAGCAACGACGTACCGATTGACGCGTCTCTGTCTATCCCGCAAAGCGGGGTCTCCGTTCAGCAAACGCCGACGCTGATCTTGGTACGTAGGGATGGAACCGTCATCAACTCCTGGCTCGGCCAGCTCAGCGCCGAAAAGGAAGGGCAAATACTCAGAATGGCTGCGGGCAGTTGAGGTTGTCACCTGCAGTCATACCTGGAACCACGTGCCCGAATATCGCTCTGTGGGAAAGCAGTACTTTATGAACAGGTTGTTCTTTCTCAAAGCGGCGGTTCTGCTGTTGGCCGCTGCCGGTGGGTTCGGCCAAACGGCGCCCGCAGGGCCGACCTTCGAAGTAGCCACGATCAAACCAGCTCCACCCCTCACGCTGGCAATGATAGGATCACGCAGTGCTCACATAAGCACGAATATCGACAACGCAATCGCCGATTTCGGCGGGATGTCGTTGACGGACCTGGTCGCCCGCGCCTACCGCGTGAAATCCTACCAGGTTTCGGGCCCGGACTGGATGAATACCGCGCGCTTTGACGTCCTCGCCAAGCTGCCCGAAGGAGCCTCAAAAGACGCCGTTCCGGAGATGCTGCAAGCGCTCCTCGTGGACCGCTTCCGGCTCGAACTGCATCGCGATAGCAAGGAGTTCTCCGTCTACGCCATGGTCGTCGCCAAGCACGGCTCGAAACTTCCTGCCAATGCAACGGACACGAAGATGAGCAATGGTCTAGTGGCAATGACCATGGACAACTTCGCAGTGCTCCTTTCCAATGCGGCGGACCGTCCCGTCGTGGACCGGACCGGGCTGACAGGCGACTATATGCTGTCACTGCAAGCGGTAACCAGAGCCGGATTGACCCGCGAATTGGCGAAGTCGGCGCAACGGGTGGCAGCTTCGGGGCGAACGGATGGCTTGGCGGCCGCTCTGGCGGAGCAAGCTGAGTCGGGCCCCGATCTCTTCAGCGCTGTGCCGCCGGGGTTGAAGCTGGAGCCCCGCAAGCTTCCGATGACCTTGCTGGTGATTGACCACCTGGAAAAGACTCCGACGGCGAACTGAAATCCGGGAGTCCAAGTATAGTTCGGCGCGTGTTCCCGTAAGCGGAGTAAGCAAGTTCCGCAGCGCCACGCGGTCTCTTCCGTCGGCCAGCCTACTGCCCTGCACGGTATCCCAACCCAGTTTCTCCATCCAATCGGAATCGGCGCGAACCGTGGTGCGGCCTCAATCTCACTACCGTAATTGGATATAAATGGGATATTTTGGAGGCGCGGGTCGGAATCGGATTCCGTCCAGATATTGAAAACAAGTAACTTATTGAAAACACTGTACGCACGATGCGCGGACTTCGCAGGTTCGCCGGTTTTCCCGTACAAAATCGTGTACAGGTCCCGCTCGCCCACGGGTGTGCGCCCCTCCTGTTTGGCTGCCCCCAATCCCTACCCAGCAGTTGCGCCACCCCGACGCTCGCTCCCCAGAACACTGTCATGCTCACATGCAGCGCTCCGCGCGCGGCGTCCGACCGCAGCGTAGACGAGTTGCGCGTCTGTCGGGTCGCCATTTGGCGCCCCGACGACACAGACGTCTACGGATTGCCTGGCGCCGCCCCTGCCTAGCGACGAGGCGCCGGAGCTGGCCCGCGTGGGAGCGGCAAGGAGTTCACCGAGCGTATCTCCGGGCCAACCATTTCCGTCCAGTCTGTTCCGCCATCCACAACCTTGCGTTCCTGATGCACAGAGACGCTGATCTCTTCGGTTGGCGCTTTGTCTGGCGGCCAGATTCCTACAGGCAACAAGAAGACAACGGAATCGCCCGGCTTTAGTAATGCCGAGGATTCGGGGCGGTCGCTGTTCGAAGCTGAAGTCGCACCGGATTGAACGAGGCGCTTGCCGCTGCTCGCGAGGGCAGACGCAAACACCAGAGTCGAGCGCCCCTGGTGCGTGGCGTCCAGCAGAGAATCAGTGTCTGTGCCGACTGGGATCGATATTGGGGCGTCGCCCGTATTCGTCACGACGACCTCCACAGCGTAGTGGGTCGAGACGCCGGTGCTCCTCGGAATGATCCTCGTCAAGACAAGGCGAATCGGGGGAGGGGCCGGGGCCTTTCGCGCCCCGCCTAGCAACCCACCGCCTCTGACGGAGATGGTTTCGGAAAGATGTGGCGGGACCTTTTCCTTAGACAAATCCACGGAAGCGACTTGCCCCCCATAGGCAAGCGGCAGAAGAGTGAGAAGCAGGATCGTCGCGTTCATGTTGCACCTCATTTCATCGAAACTACTGCTGGCACGAATTATAGGGAGGATAATTGATGTTCGTCGGAAGATTTGTTGGCGGCTCCGTCTGCCCGCCAACATACGGCGAGTTGTACACCGTATTAATGTCATCGTTAATGCTGGACGTACTGCCCCAATCGCTGTTCGCCGTGGATGCCGGATTGCCTCGGCGGACACCTGAAAACCGGCCATAGATGGGCACTTCAAAACCGGCCAACGGAACCGATCCAGGACACCTTTACTTATACACTGGCCGGGCCCGTTATGCCAAGATTTTCTGGTGATGACCCCTCGGGAAGGCTTATACTGACTTCACCTGGGCGGAGGGTACGGCAACGCAGGGATGCGACCGGAGCGCCGACCCAGCAGCCGGAATGGCGGGGCGACGAAAGTCGCCCTCCTGAATTACTGGAGCGACCTTGACCACGGTCCCTGGACATGAAGCAGGGTTGCAGAAAGTTCCATTGCTTCGAGCCGTGAGATGCCGTGTTGTTGTGCTGTGGCAAGAGGGTGTTGTTCCTCTTCGAGGATGAAGAGGGGCCGCGTGCCCACAGGTTGAATGACAATCCGCAGCTTCAGGTTGAGTGTTTCTGGGTATACAGAGAGCGAGTTTGCCAGCCGAGCTTTGAACGGACCTCGGCGCGTTTCTCTGCCCTCTTCCTCCCAGGATTCTGAGATCTCATTGAATACCTCTTCCTTCACTAAGGCCCAGAGGCCCCAGATAAACACCTCGCTACTATCGAGGACCGGGATCTCCAGGCACCCTCGAATGAAGAACCAAGTTTCGTCGACAATGCACTGGTCTAAGGAGATCAGGGCGCGGGCGCCGCGATCAGATTCGGGCAGGTTCGCATACATGTCAGGAAAATCTGCGGCGAAACTCAGTGGAACTCCTTCGTGAGTTTGACCGCACGTACGGCAAACGAAACCAGGCTCGACCATCTCCACAATCTTCTCAAGAAACATTCTGGCCGAAAAGCGGTAAATCCCGGGAGCGCGAGGGCAGCGCCCTCGCATCAAGAAAGCCACCATTCCTTATGATGTTGTGGAGGTCTTGGTACGCCAGCTCCGCGGGCCGCACTTGAGCACATGGCCGTGATGCAGCAAGCGGTCGAGCATGGCGCTGACCGCGGCGACATCGCCGAGTAACTTGCCCCAGTCTTCGACGGGACGGTTCGAGGTCAGCAAGGTGCTGCAGCGCTCATAGCGGCGCATGATGATTTCCAATAAGTCTTCGGCCGCGGTGAGCGGCAGCTTGCGCATGCCGAAGTCATCGATGATCAGCAGCGGCACGGTGGAAACGGATTCCATGTAGTCTTTGCGGGTGCCTTCGGCGACAGCCTCGGCCAGCTCATCGAGCAGGATGTGGGTTTCGCGGTAGAGCACCTTGTAGCCCTGCTGAATGGCGCACTGGCCAATAGCCTGCGCCAGATGGCTCTTGCCGGTACCGCCGGGGCCGAGAAACAGCGCATCTTCCCGTTTGTCGATGAAAGTGCCGGTGGCGAGGTCGAAGACCAGGCTGCGATTTAGCTTCGGGTTGAAGGTGAAGTCGAAGGTGTCGAGCGTGCGGTCGAGATCGCGGAATCCGGCCTGTTTTCGGCGGCGCTCGAGCAAGCGGTCGGCGCGGCGCGTGAGTTCGTCCGAGACCAGGCACGAGATCAGATCGATGGGCGCCATGGCTTCGGCCTGGGCTTGGCGCAGGCGGGTTTCCAGCACGGCGGCCATGCCGCCCAAGCGCAGTTGGCGGAGTGATCGTTCCAGTTCGATGAGGTTCATGGTTGCTTCTCCTGGTGGTTCTGAGTTCGGGTTTCAATCAAGTCGCGATAGAGCGTAAGTTGGCGGATGAGCGGATCGACCTGGCACAGGCTCAGTGGCAGTTGGGGATTGTGCTCCAGGTAGCGGCGGACGAAGCGGTAGAGCTTACAGACGCCGCTGTCCAACGCCAGCGCGCAGGCGTCATCGGTCGCAGCCGTGCCGTACTTCTTGGCGAGGGCGAGCACGCCGAGGATGCGTCGCACCGCGGCTTGGCCCTCGCCGCGATGCATGGTCTGGCACAGCGTGCCGATGTGCGGCCCGGCCACTTCGGCACGGCGCAGCAGTTGTAGGGTGGTGAGTGGTGTCTGCTGGGGACGGTCCTCGTCGTGGATTCGACGACCGCCGCGCGCGTGGCGCAGGTGCTCGCGTAGCAACTCTCCCGTGTGCGGGTCGACGAGCCGCACTTGGCGCTCGTCCCACTGGACCTGAACGCGCCGGCTGATCCAACCCGGCGGCGCGCTGTAGAAAGCGGCCTCGACCTCGACGCAGCCATCCAGATGCACCGTACGCTCGCCGTACTGGTAATAGCGAAACGGTTCGACCGGCAGCGCGAGCAGCGCCGGCCGCTCTTCGGCGAACATGGCCGCCACTTGCCGTTTAGTGGTGCCGTGAATGCGCGTGTCGGCCCAGCGCTCTTCCCAACGGTCCAGGTAGGTTTGTGCGTCCTGCAGGCTCTCGAAGCGGAGCCCCTTCAGCGGAGTGCGTTGGGCGTGGCCTACGCCGGATTCGACCTTGCCCTTGCGATCCGGGTCCCGCACGCGGCAGGGCAGCGCCACCGCGCCGTAATGCTGCAGCACGTCGCGATACAGCGGATTCAGGGCAGGATCGTAAATGTCGGGCGTGAGTACTCCCTCGCGGAGATTGTCGAGGACGACGACGCGCGTCACGCCACCCAGCCGGCGGAAGGCTTTCTCGTGCAATTCGGCCCAGATCCGTGCGCTGGAACGAAACACCAGAAGCCGCACCGACTTTCGGCTGTGCCCCAAGGTCAACACGAACAGCCGCGTGCGCCGATACCGACCCGTGCTCGGATCGCGCACCATGGGCCCGGTTCCGTAATCGACCTGCGCTTCTTCGCCCGGCGCAGTCTGGATCACCACCCGGGCTTCCGGCGCCGCCGCGCCGCGCAACTTGCGGACGAAGCGCTTGACGCTGGCATAGCGGCCCGAAAAGCCGTGGCCGTCGACCAGATCCTGGAAGATGGCCATGGCGTTGCGTCCCTTCGCCAACGCGCTTTCGACAATCTCCCGGTAGGGTTCGCAGGCGCTCGCCGAGGGACTCCGGCCGGGGTACGCCTCCATTTCCGGCGACCGCTTTTCGGCGCCAGGGTCGGTGGACACCTCTATGGCCGGTTTTGGCTGCGGCCGTCCCCACCCGCCGGGTGGTCGAACCGGAATCCCGGCCGCCTTCAAGTACCCGGCGGCGGTTTCGCGCCGAATGTGAGTAGCCCCTTGAATGCGCCGTAATGACCAGCCAAGCCGGCCCAGGGCAATGACTTGCTGCTTCTTCTCTTCGCTCAAGACATTCACCGTCGGAGGGTAAACCCTCCCGTCACAGTCAATGTCCTGGGTCGATTACCTCATTGGCCGGTTTTCAGATGTCCACGTATGGCCGGTTTTGGGTGTCCACCGAGGGATTGTCGCTCGCCTGGGCCGCTTGCAACTCCGGAGCAATGGGTTACTTCCCGTCTCTCTCGAAAATGGCCCGCAAGCTGTCGATCCTTCATTCGACGGGTCAGCCATTTTGCCATCTTCATCTGGGCGGATGCGGCAGCGCCTCATGACACGACTGGCTTTGGGTTTCTGGAACTCCCACCGCCGCCCGAGTCTTGGCGAGCACGGTTTGCGGAGTTGGCGGGCAGTGCGTGGTGGACACCGAGATTGATCCGGCGCACCAGAGGGTGAACGAGTACGTGGCGAATCTATGACGATTGCCGCGACGGGCCGACAACATGCGAGTGGCGAGCCTGATCACGGGATCCGGATTTCTCAGCCGAGACTCCAATTGGCCGCTCGTCCGGCCTACGCTCGTAGCCGAAGTCGGCTCACACTAACGCATTGGTGCGGACTGCCCGTCGGGTAAGTCCACGCGGTGCTGACTTAGTCCCTCGCCGGGTAGTCTATGTACAGCTTCGAGACTGCCGTCACGACATCGTCAGGCGACGTGAGGTTCTTGCCTCGGTTAGGTGCGGGCTGAAATGTGACCTCGACTTTTATGTAGTCGCAGCCCCTGTGGGTGAACCGGCTTTGGTCAGGGAACTGCACGCCGCCATCGTACTTGAACTTCTTCTCCACCTCCTTGCGCGCGAGGCCCGGCTTAATGGTTTGGTAGTCCTCTAGCGCTCGTAAAACTGTCGTGCACTGAGTAGCGGTCGCCTGGCTGGTTTGCGCGTGAGCCAGGCTAAAGCACCAAAGCAATGCAACGGATGCTGAAATCCCGATCGGCCTCATAATGTCCTCACTGTGAAAGCACAACTGTTGCGGTCTGCCCATCCTTCGTAATCTGGTACTTCCACTTACCGTCCGTATCTTGAAATACCTTCCTTGTGATCGTAATGTCTTGCAAAGGATACTGGAGGGCGTTGTTCTGGTAGCATGGGCAGTTCCACGAGAAACGCTGCGTAGCGTTGAAAGAAGCGGAACTGAGTGTATCGAGTAGTTTGACGGCGGCCCGTTTTGATCGGAGAAGCCTGCGTTTGCAGGGCTTCCGCTGATCAATGTGGGGTTTGCGGTCTGGGACATCATCGGCGATGGCCACACGTATGGGTTGCTGGTGCCGGGGTAGTAGACGGTCTCCCGGATCGTACACGCCTTAAGGTCGTTTTGGGTGCCGGTTGTTGAGGCCCACGTGTAATTCCAGTAAAGAGTGCCATCGGCTCCGGCATTTGTGAAGTTCTCTTTGAAGTTGGTGATGCTGGCACAACTGACGTTTAACGGTGGCGACGGAGGGCTGTTCTGCGATTGGCCGTCCGATTCCACAAATCCCTGGCCGTTGAAGCCCTCGGCCGTCACCGTGAAATATCCGGTTCCGGTGGTAGACGGTGTCAAACTCGTCACGATCTGCGTATCGCTGTACGACGTCACCGTCACTGCGTCGCCCAGCGACTCCGTTACCTGCGGCTGATTCGTCCCGAAGTTCTGTCCAGAGAGCGTGACCGTAGCTGGTTGACCGACGACCACGGAATTCGGTGTGACACCGGTGATCACCGGCGTTGGATCATACACCGTCGCGGTTCCATATTGTGACGCAATATTGCAAGTATATTGCACATCGTGGACCACATCAGTCTGCGTGAAGGGTATCGGGGTTGCCGTAATATCTACCGATCCGGCAGAGTTGCCGTTAATCGTGGCCACCGAGTAGCGCGAGTACTGAGCGGCCGCACTCGACAAAATCCCAGCTCCAATGGGCTGCTTGTCTTAGGAAATTCATACGCAATGACGCATTCGAGTCCACGCTTCGGTGGCACTACGGCCTCGGACCGCTCGCTTCTCCGGCCTTTCCTACGCAATCTGCTCGAAGTGATCCCTCGGACTTTTCGGTCCGGTCATTGGCCAAAACCATATACAGCCCGCTCTGCAATCACCATAAACTGCTGATTATAAAGGAGATATTTTGGAGGCGCGGGTCGGAATCGAACCGACGAATAAAGGTTTTGCAGACCTTGGCCTTACCACTTGGCTACCGCGCCCTGCGGAAGTTGTGACTACTTGCACGATAGCGCGGGCGACGGAGCCAAGTCAAACCGCGGGGGGCGAATCGGGCCCATCGAGTATCGAGGTTTAGCACGCGGCCAAGCGGGGCGCTTCACGGCGCGCGCAGGACCATCACGGTGACGTCGTCGCTGCGCGGGCCGCTGCTGAAAGCGGCGACCGCATCGAGGATGGCGTCCACCACTTGGGCGGCGGGTTGTCCCTGCCGGTTCCGCACCACGCGCTCGAGCCGCGCCTCGCCGAATTCGTCGCCGGAAGCGGAGGCGGCCTCGGTGACGCCATCGGAATAGATCACCAGCGCGTCGCCGGGTTGGAGCGCCACCTCCTCGACGCTGCAACTCCACTGGGCGAAGGCGCCCAGCATCAGCGCGGTGGCGTCCAACCGTTCCAGCGCGCCCGACCGCCGCAGCAGCAGCGGCGCATTGTGGGCGCAATTGACATACCGCAGCCGGCGCGCGCGATCGTCATAGAGCCCATAGAACAAGGTGGCGAAGCGTTCGGCAGCGGTGGAGTGGAAGAAATGGCGATTGATGCTTGTCAGCAGCGCCGCGGGCGCGCGCAGTGCCTCCTCCGCCTGGCTGCGGAAGGCGGCCTGCAAGTTCGCCATCAGCAGGGCCGCGGGCACGCCTTTGCCAGAAACGTCGGCCAGCAGAAACACGTGGTGGCCAGCGCCGGCCGGGAGAAAGTCGTAATAGTCGCCGCCCACTTCGCGCGCCGCCAGACATTGAGCGGCGCACTCCAGCGTGGCGAGCCGGGGCGGATCGCCGGGGAACAACTTCTGTTGCACGGCGGCGGCGATCTCCAGCTCCGACTTGCGGCGGCGGCCCGAATCAGCCTGTTTGCGAATGGCGGCGATCAGACGCTGGTTCTCCCACGGCTTCTGGATGAAGTCGCACGCGCCGCGCCGCATGGCTTCCACAGCCAGATCGAAACTGCTCCACGCGGTCATCACCATCACGGGAGCGGCGTTGCCCTGGGCCTCGAGGCTGGCCAGGAGATCCATGCCCTCCGCGCCCGAAGTGGTATCGCGCGCATAATTGAGATCCAGCAGGACCAGGTCGAAGGCCTCGCTGCGCGCCCGGTCCAGGAGGGCCGCCGGCGAATCCACCGTCACCGCCTGCCAGCCTTGACTCTTGAGAAGCAGGCGCAATGCCTCGCACACGTCCGGCTGGTCATCACACACCAGCACCCGAAAATCGGCAGGCGGCGGGCCCGCGCGTTCAAGAGCGTCGATGGCTATGGTCCGCACTCACTCATGATTGCACGTCACGTGCCCTTCGAAAGCCTATTCCACGCAGCGCCATCGCGGACCCGCGACTGTTCGTTTCCGGGACGGCGCGTCGCGGTATGGGACGGCGTCCGCAGGTGAAACGGGGTATGTGTTCCGCGGCAAGACGATTGGCTAGAATAAGCGACGTGGTGAAGATAGATATCGGCGCATCGCTCAGCCGCCGCGCGTTTGCCGGACTGGCGGGGGCGGCGGCGCTCGGGGGCTGCGGCCGTGCGGAGGCGCCAGCAAAATGGCGCGGCTTCAACCTGCAAGAAAAGTTCACCGCGACGCCGGAGGAATGGGCAGCGCTCGACCCGGAATGGGGACGGCGCAACGAGCCGTTCGTGGAGACCGATTTTGAGTGGATGGCGCGATGGGGCTTCAACTTCGCGCGCCTGCCGATGTCCTACCGTTGCTGGGCCGACCCCAAGGATCCATTTCACATGGCGGAGAGTACGCTGCGCGAAATCGACCAGGCGGTGGATTGGGGCAGGCAGTACGGCGTGCACGTGTGCCTGAGTTTTCACCGCGCTCCGGGGTACTCGGTCAGCGAAGCGCTGCTTGCCGAACCTTGGAGCCTGTGGAACGACGAGCATGCGGTGGACATCTTTCGCTTCTACTGGCGGCATTTCGCGGAGCGATACCGCGGGATTCCGAGCCGCAGGTTGAGCTTTAACTTGATCAACGAGCCGAGCCATTGCAGCGCAGCGCAATATGAGAAGGTGATTCGCGCCGGGGTGGATGCCATCCGGCAAGCCGACCCTGCCCGCATGGTAATGATCGACGGCTTGTTCGGCGAAGCGTTCCTGCCGGTGATGGGGCTGGCCGACATTCCCAACGCGGTGCACGCCACGCGCGGCTATGCGCCATTCGCCCTCACGCACTACCTGGCTCCGTGGGCGGGCACGCCGCGGCAGATGCCCACCTGGCCCATGCGCGTCTCGGAAACCGTGGAGTGGAACCGCGCCATGCTGGAGCGCTGGTGTATTCAGCCCTACCGGGAACTAGCCGCTCGCGGCGCGGTCGTGTTTGTAGGCGAATGGGGGTGCTGGAATCGCACGCCACACGCGGTGACGTTAAGCTGGATGCGAGACTTTCTGTCGCTTTGGAAAAGCGTCAACTGGGGCTGGGCGCTGTGGTGCTTTCGCGGATCCTTCGGGATTCTGGACAGCAACCGCAGCGACGTTGCTTACGAAAACTGGCGCGGCCACAAGCTCGACCGGCGGATGTTGGAACTGCTGCGCGAGTTCTGAGGGCTGCTTGAAAGGCGCTGATTGCGAGCATTACGGCAACAACCGCCGGCGTCAATTCCCGCCCAACATACGGAATCGGCCGGGATCACCTGGCGTGAGAAGCGATTGCTATTTGACACCCGGCAGTCCGTTTGTTCTAATGAAGTTAACTCATTGCTCCTCAGTAGCTCAATGGTAGAGCATTCGGCTGTTAACCGAAGGGTTGTAGGTTCGAGTCCTACCTGAGGAGCCAACATAAGTCCTTTATTCCCAACACAACCATTTGACGACACGCCACTTGTCGCACCGCGCCCAACCTGGGCCGCCAATCCGGAATTACCCGTCCTTACCCGAATTTCCTATTCCTTGACCTCTGGAGTACCCCCAGTTTCCCCCCAGTGCGGCTCGCTGAATCGTGGCAGTACCGGGGCGCCGAACGGGATGAAATCGCTCGCACGCGAAAATGTTTGGCTCCGGCGCAAGGCGTGCGATAGAATCGAGACATAAGGGCTCGGTTCGCCAGGCCAGCGCAAAGCGCACCCTCCGAAAGGCACCCTTCAAAACAATTCAATTTGATGTGGCCGAAATCCGGATGAGAGGTGTTTCCGGACTGCGGGTCGCGTGAGTTGAGGAGTGCATCTCGCGAGGGATGCCGGAAGTCGAAGAGGCGCATGTTGAAGCTGTTTGAGGAAAACGGGCGTGGGCGGTCGTGTTCGGCTGCGGCATTGCCGGGACAGCTTTATAGCCAGTCAGGAAGTCTTCTTCCTTGGACGATCCAGCAACCGCCCTGCACAACAACAAAGGTCAGGGGGGCTGGTGAAACTGATTGGTGGACCTCTACCCGGTCCGTTAGGCCATCCAGCCGCGCCTTCGGGCGTGCAGAAGCACTGTTGAGGTTGCTGGTAAACAAGCGGGTACACAGACATGCAGGCGCGTGGGCGCCTAAAAGCTGCGGGCAACTGTAGCGCCTAAGCCCACGGTGCGAAGCGACGGGCCGGCTCCATACCGAACGAGCCAGTTATCGTTCACGCAGAGTGAGCACTTCAGGGGGTCAAAACCCTCTTTGTGCTTACTCTGAGCCTCACCACCCGAACGTATCCCCGCAAGAAAAAACAGAAGAAGCTCGAAACATTTTGATGTAGAATTGTAGTCAGAGAATCAGTTCGACAGGCGAGCGCAAAGCGCACCCTCCGAAAGATCCCCTTACAACCGACACACGCCTTCCGCTTGGTGCGTGTGGGGAGATGTTCGGAATGCCGAAGTCACCGCAGCCACTGCTCATCGAAGCTTGGTCGATTGACAGGTTCATCTTCTACGCAAGGAATCCCAGGAAGAACGATGCCGCCGTGGATCGCATGTGCTCCTCGATCCGCGAGTTCGGCTTCAAAGTGCCGGTGCTGGCGCGCAGCGATGGAAACGTCGTGGACGGCCATCTCCGTTTGAAGGCTGCGCGGAAACTGGGATCGTGGCCCGGCGGCGACACCACCAGCATTCCGGTGATCCTCTGTGACGAGTGGACCGACGCTCAGATCAAGGCGTTCAGACTCCTGGTGAACAGGTCCGCGACGTGGGCCGCTTGGGACGACGAGCTCCTTAGCCTCGAGTTACAGGAACTGAGCGAGGCCGATTTCGATCTCAGCTTGACCGGCTTCGATCCGAAAGAACTCGACGATCTGCTCATTGCGCCGGAAGAAGACGAGAGAGCAAACGCGACTCCGCCGCTGCCGGAGAATCCTGTATCCCGGCTCGGCGACCTGTGGATCTGTGGGCCGCACCAGGTGCTGTGCTGGGATGCGACCAGCGCGGAGGCCGTGGCGAAGCTGCTGGGCGGGAAGAAGCCGCTGTTGCTGGTCACCGACCCGCCCTATGGCATCGAGTTGGATTCGGAGTGGCGCGACCGCGCCGGATTGAACGGCTGCGGCCCGGCCGAGGCCAGCTATATGAAGCGCCGGACCGAGGGGCATACCGAGACGACGATCTCCGGCGACACGCGAGCGGACTGGTCAGAAGCTTTCGAACTCGTACCGAGCTTGCAGATCGCTTACGTGTGGCACGCATCAAAGTACACGCGCGAGGTCCTGGACGGGCTGCTGCGCATCGGCTTCCTGCATCACCAGCAGATCATCTGGGACAAAGGGCGGACGGTGTTGACTCGGACGTTGTACTGGTTTCAGCACGAGCCCTGCTGGTTTGTGCGGAAGAAGAATGCGCCCTGGTACGGGAAGGCCGGCGAAAACTCTACGATTTGGGCCTCTCCCTCGCCGAAGTTCATCATGGGCGGTTCCGAGGAGACCAAATTCGATCACCCCACGCAGAAGCCTGTCGAGTTGATGCGGCGCCCGATCCTGAACCACCTCAAGCGGGGCGAGCTGGTCTACGATCCGTTTCTGGGCAGCGGCACAACGCTCGCGGCGGCCGAACTGACCGAGCGCACCTGCGTCGGCATCGAACTGGACCCGAAGTACGTGGACGTCATCGTGCAGCGCTGGCAGACGCTGGCCGGCAAGAAGGCGACGCTCGATGGCGACGGGCGGACGTTCGAGCAAATGAGAGCCGACCGAGTGGGCATCGCAGTATGAAGAACAATCCGCGTTGCCACCGAGGTTGAAGAATGGATGAGAATCTCGACTTAACCAAAAAGTGCCTTACGCTGATCAGCCGCATCGCGGCACGCGGTGCTTGCTCTCCATACCCTGAGCATGTCGCTGACACGCTCATGGAACTGACCTATGCGCTGCGTGCGCCGGGCCGCGATGCAGACACGTTGGGTTCCTTGCTTGAGCGGCGGGCCCGTAATCTCGACAAAGTACATCGAGCACTCGACTTCATCGATTCGACTTCTCAAGAGTTCACCGCGCGCTACGTGCTGAGCTATGCCTTGCGGAGCACCTGGAATTGACGGCCGTCGCACAATGCCGCCGGGAGATCGCGGCCATCGAAGCCCGGCTCCGGGCCGGGCACCCGGACGTGGAGGGGCTGTGTCGAGCACTATCGGACTGGTCCGGGGAGTTACGGCTCTTGCAAGCGAGCCAAGTGTTGGCGCCCGTTGCGCCACGTTTGGCCCACGTTCGCTCGGGCGCGACGGCTTGGCGTATCGGCCAAGACTTGCCGTGACTGGCGCAGGGCGGGAACTCAGGGCCAGAAGCAGGAAAAGCCCGCCGCGGCCGGAGCCGGGCGGGCCAGGAAGGAAACGGGCGATGCTACTGGTTGATTCGGTAGGTGCGTTCACCGCCCTCCGGCTTGAACGATTCGACGGTGTAGCCGGCCTTCTTCATCGCGCCGGCCATGAAGCCGCGGACCGTGTGCTTCTGCCATCCCATCGCGTCCATGATCTCGGCCAGAGTCGCGCCGCTCTTGCGCTGCAGCATAGCGACCACCTGAGCCGTCTTGCTACCCTCGCGCGGCCCGGCGCTTTCCTTTGCCATGGCGGGCTTCTTGGACTTGGGCGCCTTGGCGGGCTTCGTAGCTGGGGTGGCCTTCTTCCCCGACTTGCCCTTAGCGGGCGCAACACGGCGCGCCTGTTTCGCAGCCTTGGCCTTCGTGGTGGCTTTCGGCTCCGGGGTCTCGGTGGTGGCGGCGGCTTGCGCCTCCAGGGTGGTGCTCGCTTCGTTTTCGATCGTTTTCATGGCTTTATCTCCTCGGCGGTAATCACCGCGTCAGGACATCAATCGCTCTGGTCGCGGCCTAAAGCAAGTGGATTCTGTGGCTTGGGCGATGGAAAGGCGATTGGCCACGCAGGCCGCTGGATGATACCAGGTGGAACCAGATGGTAGGCCACGGCCAGAAGCTCGGGCGCAAGATGGAGGCGGCCATCGCAGCGCTGTTGACTCAGCGGAACGTGGACGAAGCCGCCCAGGCAGCTGGCGTTGGTCCCACAACCCTCTGGCGCTGGCTAAAGCTCCCAGAGTTTCAGTCCGAGTATCGAAGAGCGCGACGTGACGCGTTTTCGCAGTCCATCGCGCGGCTCCAGCAAGGGACCACAGCGGCGGCTACCACGCTGCTGAAAATGATGATCGAGCCGGGCACCCCACCTTCTGTCCGCGTGCGGGCGGCCGAGGCAGTCTTCAATCACGCGGCCAAGGCCATTGAGATCGAGGATATCGAGGCGCGTGTGGCGGCGCTGGAGGCCGCGGCGGCAAGTGGACCGCAGCGCGCGTGATGGGAGAACGGAGGCAACAGCAGGCATGAACGCAAAGCTGACACATCGAGTCGAGCGATTGGAAGAGAGCGGGTCTGCTGACGAGGTGCCGGAGGAGGAGCCGCTCTGTGTCATTGGGTGGAAGCACGGCCAAGAGCTGAGTTTGGACCACGCTACGTGCGTGCGCATTCTCCGCGAATCTGGCCACCGAACGGCATCGGTTTGGCTTGACCGTATCCCCGATGGCCTGAGCGCGGAGGAACTGGAGCGGTTCCTGCGGGAGAACGGCGCAAGCCTCTGATGGAGACCATGAAGATGACGGGGAGGAGTCTCCTGCGGCGCCTGGAGCAGCTCGAAACCCGGCTGACGCCGGAGGTCTTGTCGATAGTGGCGCAGATCCAGTTCGTTGCCCCGGACGGACGAGTCACGGGATCACTCGTGCTCGAATCCGAAGTTCCCGCAAAGCCGCTGGGACGGTGAGATGAAACGGAAACTCGGCAGAGCCAACCTTCTCCGACGCATCGAAGAACTCGAATCACGCTCGGTGAACGGCAGCGGCCTCGCACCGCATTCGCCGGCATGGTTGGAATTTTGGCAGCGGCAGTTCACCGATTTGAGAACGGCCAGGCGGATACTCGCCTTCCACTTGAAGCTGCTCGCACCATCATGCAGGACTCGCCATGATCAGCAGGAATCTCACTCGCCGGCTGGAAGAACTCGAAGCGCGCATCGCCCCGGTTGCTGAACCACCAATCGTCGAGATCGTATACGTCTCGCCAGATGGAGACGAAAAACTGCAATACAGGGTTGAGATGCCGACGTCCACTGGCCCGGCCTGGCGGCAGAGGATGCGCGGCGGCGTCGGGCGCTGGCCGGCTTGCGCGCATAGTCGCCTACCGATATTGGTACATATCAGTCCGGACCCAGCCAGAGCCTCGCTCCGGCCAATCCACGAGCAAGGCGTGATACGGCCACGTGACGCCGGACACCAAACCCCGGAAGACGAATCATGCCGAGAGTATGGGCCGGATGACCGGCTCGCTTCCGTCTCGATTAGTTGCTACGATGCGATTGTGCCAGACGGGAGCCGGTTATGATCAAAGACGCGTTCGTGATCATGCCATTCTCAAACACGCCAACTTGCACCAAGGATCAGTGGACTGAGATCTACGAAGAACATCTTCCTGCCTGCCTTCGAAGCAACCGGTTACTCTTGCGAGCGGGCGAAGCCCATGACTGGAACGCTCGCGGGGAGCATTATCGATCGTTTAAGAACTGCACGCGTAGTCCTGGCCGACCTCACGGACAGAAACCCGAATGTATTCTATGAGCTTGGCATCCGACATTCCCTGAAAAAGGGTACGATCCTAGTTGCCCAAGGCGGCCATCACATACCATCTGATCTTACTGGATTCTGGTTCATCGATTACGCGACCACGCCAGGAGCAGTGACTAGGTTCAAAGCAGAAATAGCGCGGCTTGTCGAGGTGATCACACACGATCCTGAGAAGAGCGATAATCCAGTGTCTGACTATCTGGATCGGGAAAAGCTGAGCATCTACGGGCACATTCAGCGAGACGCAATCAAGAAACTGGGTGCGCTGGGGACCGAACTGACCGGCCTCCGAAACATCTTGGCAGAAGTGCTAAACGATCCCAAGTTTGCTGATCTGCTATCCTGCGATTGCCTCAAGCTACTTTGCCAAACCATGTACGTCGATGTTGGGCCAAAGATCTTAAAGGTCGTACGAATTGATTTATAAAGTCAAGCACATTCAGAGACAGCCAACTGGTGCTTGGTTGATCCAAGATGCGCAGACGTCAATCGACCAGCTCACCATTGAAATCGATAAACTACGGGGCATGATGGTTCGGGGGGAGTATACTGAGCCGACAACGGTTTCTACTATGCTATGGGTGCCAATACCAAAGTCAAGTCACTCGCCCTCCGAGGAGTTCGGTGCTTTTCAGGTATCAGCGGCGGTGCATGAAATGTGTGAGTCGGTCTTGTTCATGCACCACGCATGCGTGGCAGATTTTCCGCGCGAGACAATCCAAGGGGCGCAGCGTCGAATATTCAAGAACTATCTGAACGTGAGCCCTTCGGATGAGGCTTTCCCTCTCTGGACCCCGTGTCGCAATCAGATCAGACTACCCGAAGAAGCGGCCTTAATCCGGACTCCTCCGCCACGGAGCGCCACTGCGTTTCCCCCTGACCGAACAGCACGAAGAAAACCCTGCCCCTGTGGAAGCGGCAAGCTGTTCAAGAACTGCTGCGGCCGCGCGTAGGCCATGGAGGGATGCACCGCGATGCCGTGGTCGGAGGTTCGCCGATAGGGCTTGACAGTGTACGAATACAAGCCGCTTGCCCCCACCCGGCCGTATAGTCGTCGTTGCTGAGAAGCGGCCAGTTCCGCGTGATGAAAGGCCATCGGGGTCGTTAAACGTTAACAGACTTCATTCGTCGGGCCGTCCCCGCCGTTGTCATTTTCCACAAACCTTCCTGCCGCGCAGGCGGATTTTGGCGATTCCGCTGTGATTCGCACGGACACGCCGGGCAGCCTGCTTTGCCTACCGCAAGCTACCGATATGAGGTGATATCGCTCGCGTGGGGTAGGCCGATCTTGGCTGGACGAGACCCACTCAACGGTTTGGCGGCTACATGCTCATATAGACTGAAGTCGCGGTACGGATGACATTGGGGACTAGCCAAACCCGCCATCAATCGCCTGGAGTTCCAGTGCGCGAGTCATCGCTGCCAATCAAGCCTTGAGGCTGTGTCGGACCAGGCGGAGCAGCATTCTTTTGGAAGTGAGTCAGCAGGACCTCAGGAGCCATACGTTGAATTGCTGCATGCAGCGCGCCTTCGCTTAGCGCGTCTAGTCTCGACGAGAGTCCCTCTATCTTGGCGTGCAGTTCCGCTTCTTTGGCTACGCGCTCGCGCTCCACCCTCTCAATGCGATCGTTCGCTCGCTCAAGCAGACGCTTGTACTCGTCGATAGTTTCACGCGTGTATCGTCTGAGTTCTTCGAACTGCACCTTTACGGTGATGACCTGCTCTAGTGTATCGGCCACTTTCTTGGCCAGCCCAGTAATCGCGTCGGTAATTCCAGCGGACATTGGTTTTCACCTATACGCCTGCGCCCATTTTCGATATTCCATCAGGTCTTGTGTATAGGCGGAAAGAGCGTTCCGGAGAGACTCCTCTTGCTCCGCCAGGTTAGTGATGTTGCTGTCGAAGGATTCAACAGCGCCAGCGATGTCAGAGATCCTACGGAAACTGCCAGCCTCGTAGCTCGCCCGCAAAAACTCCCGCAGCTCCGGCATGGAACGAGAGGCGAAAGAGAAGGCCTTCAGGAACTCGGCCCATGCGTTGCGCGCGAAATCTTCTCGGACTGGTCCCGGGAAGTCCGTGGGAAGTGCCGACGCAAGCACGGTCACTAGCTTGTATCGGTCAAACACCTCCAATCCGGGGTCTAGTAAATTCGATATCTCTTCAACGACCCCAGGCGAGGTAACCACGCCTTCAATACTCTTGAACATCTCCAAGTCGCTGTGAAACGGAATGCGGTACTGGGGTTGGTGAGCCAGTTCCCTCTCTAGGCTGCCTAAGAGGGCCTTCGTGGCGACCTCAACGGCCTTCGTGTACTGGTTGTGTACGTCATCGCTGAGTAGGTACGGAATGCCCTCCACCCCGTGGCGCCGTTTCAGCAGGCCCAGTGCCGATTTCACGACTGAGTCAACTAGACTTATAGTCAGCAGTTCAACCATTTGAGGACGTTACCATTCTATACCATTGCGAGACGGCTCGTTGATTGGTTTGTAGCCGCAAGCGCGCTTCATTTTCCTGCAGAACTTCCGTCTGCGGCGATCGATTTCTGCTCGGATCGGATTACGAGGCGTCCGCAGGCTAGCCTCTCCGGGTCACGATGCCGCCGAGGCCCAACCTGCGGATGTGGCAGACCGCCGGATTCGGCCGGGCTGGCGGCTTCCGCGGCGTGGACGCTCATCGCTGGCACCTCGCCGCCGGCAAACAGCGTCCGATAATAGCGAATATCGCCGCGCGAAATGGCCGACGAACCGCTCAGGACCTCGCGTCCATCATCTCAGCAGTTCCGCTTCGCGGCGCGAAGTAACATGCGAAACCCCTCTTATTGTGAGTCACCGCAGCGTCTCTCTTCCCAAGGCGAACGTCGGGTACTTGAGCCGGGGAAGCAGCTCCGCGCGCATGCGGCGCGTGTCGCAACAATGCGGGACGCGCCCTAGGCGCACAAAATCGCGAGTCAACGGCGCCACGGTACCGAACGCACCGGCGAATGCCTCGCTGGCCGCGGCCGCTGCCAGGATCATCCACCACGGCATGCGCCAGGGACGCGGCAATCCCCAAACCCGTGTGGCCCCATCCAGGAACTCCTGAATGGTGATGGGCTGCTCGTCACCCAGGCAATAAGTGCCGCACATATCGTCATTGATTACTGCAGAGGCGGCCGCGTCAAGGAAATCGTCAATTTGGAGGAAGTGGTAGTAAGTGGGTTCGCGCCACACGCCGAGCAGACGCAACTGGGCCAGTCGCTGGGCCGCCTCCACCATTAGAATCCCCTTCCCATAGATCGTCCCCGAGCGCAGGATCACCGGGGTCGTCCGGGCGTCGCGGGCTCGCTCATACAGGATGCGCTCTTCCTCCAGACGGGTTCGGGCATGGGCCGAGATGGGCTTGCCGTCGAGGCGGTCGGTGGCCGGGTGTTCGGGGGTTGTCGGCCCTTCCACGTGGGGGAATGAAACTAGGACGATGCGCGCGACGCGAGCGAGAATGGCCGCATCGAGCAGGTTGGAGAACCAGCGGGTATTGGACTCCGGCAGAAATCGCTCGGGCCGCGCACGGAACAGCACGCCGGCAAAGTGCACCACCGTATCCACTCCGTCCAGGCAGGGAGGCAAGGTTTCGGGCCGTGCCAAGTCAGCCTGAGCCTGCTCGATGCCAGGGATGGAGGCAAGCTTAGCGGGAAGCGTGCTGTGGTGGACCATTGCGCGCACATGCTCGACGGTGCCGGCCAACCGGTATGCCAGGCGGCTACCCAGATTGCCGGCGGCGCCGGTGACCAGAACGCGGTGTGACTTCATCGCGGAAGAAGAATCCCCCTGAGGTTATCACACCCCGGACAGTGAGAGTCGCTACCTTCTGTGGATTACCGGACGGTTGTCGTCGGTTTCCTGAAACTCCTCGTCTTCCCGTCCCCGCCCCGTGGCTTCCGCCCCCCATGGAAGCCTAGGCCGAATGTCTACCGATATCGAA
>CAWJLI010000067.1:0-3572 GCA_963843095.1 Bryobacterales bacterium | reverse complement strand
CTACCGTGTTGTTGCGGAAGTAGAAATTCTCCAGGTCGCCGCCGCGGTGGGAGTTGGTCTTGATGCGCAACGCGCGGTCGAGGTGCGGGCTGTCCATGGTGTTGTTTTCCATGAACACATTCCGTATGCCGCCGGAAACTTCGCTGCCGATGGAGACGCCGCCATGCCCGTCTTTCATACGGCAATTTCGCACCACTATGTTTTCGCACGGGACGTTGACGCGCCGGCCATCGCGATTGCGGCCGCTCTTGATGGCGATACAATCGTCGCCGGTATCGAATTCGCAACCTTCGATCAGCACGTCGGTCGAGCACTCCGGATCGCACCCGTCGTTGTTGGGGCCGTGGCTGGAGATCTTGACATTGCGCACGGTGACGTTCCTGCACAACACCGGGTTGAGTTCCCACATCGGCGAATTGCGGATGGTGACGCCTTCCAGCAGAACGTTCGCCGATCGGTACGGCTGCACGAAGTTGGGCCGCAGGGTGGACCCTTCGCCGTAGACGCGCTGGCTCACCGGCACGTCTTTTTCGCCTTGCTCCAGCAGCGCTCGGTTGTCGGAGGAGGCCGGTCGCGGGCCGCGCACGGCATTCTTCTTCCACGGCCACCAATGGTCCGCGTCCGCGCCGCCATCAAGCGTCCCGCTTCCGGTTACGGCGATGTTGGTTTGCTCGAAGGCGTAAATGAAGGGCGAGTAGTTCATGCACTCGGTGCTTTCGAAGCGGGTGAAGACCACCGGCAGATAGTCCTGCGGATCCTGGCTGAAGCGCAGCGTCGCGCCTTCTTCCAGGTGCAGGTTGACGTTGCTGGCCAGGTGAACTGCGCCGGTGAGAAAGACCCCGGCGGGGATCGTCACCCGGCCGCCGCCTGCCGCGGAACAGGCCTGGATGGCCTTGCGGATAGCTTCGGTAGCTTTGATCTGTGCCGCCGTCGCGCGCGCCGAAACGAGTGATGTCGAACGCGCGATCCGGGAATTGCGGCGGGCGGATGCGGGCCAGGATCTGCTCCCGCTGAGCGCGCGCCGGGTCGGCCGGCGGCTCGGCGCGGAGCGCGGAAGCGCGCGGCCGCCAACGCGGCGGCGCCTCCCAAAAGTGTGCGGCGTGTCATGGATTTTCCCAGGTTATTATAGGCGCTGCGCTGGCCGGCTTCATTGAGTTTTTCTAAAACGGCGGTTTAACGCCGCGGGGTTGACGCTCCCGGCACCGTCCAATATATTCGGAACCGAAGAGACTTTTTCGTTAAAGCGCGGCATCTGGCGGCTATATTGTGAGTGATCAGAACGAACTTCGACTGGAACGATATTCTCTGGGGATGGGCGACCGGTTTTCTCACCAGGCGAAAGCCCAATTAGCGGCGTGCGTTTGTGCCGCCGCTCAAGGCACTTCGGTGACGCCGGTGTGGAACAAGTCCAACCGCGAACATAAGATCGTGGGCTCTGAGCCTGCGAGCACGCGCGCCGCCGCCGATGCGGCGGTTGCGGCTCTGGACTGGAAGAAGCCCTATTTTGTCGACGCCGACCACATCAATCTTGCGACGGTCGACCGGTTCATTGGGCCGTGCGACTTTTTCACCCTGGATGTCGCCCATGCCATCGCGCATCGCCCGAAACCCGGCGCGGTGGAGGCGTTCGTGGCCCGCCACCGGGAGCTGGTGGGTCGAATCGAGATCGCCGGGCTCGCGGAGCCGCTGACGATAACCAAGGACAAGGCCTTTCGAGCCGCGTCCAAGTACCTGCACGCGGTCAGCGAGGCCGCGGCCATCTACCGGCACATCGCGCAGCGCGCGCCGGACAGCTTTCTCACCGAAGTTTCGATGGATGAGACCGATACGCCCCAGACGCCTTCCGAGCTGCTGCTGATTCTGGCTGCCCTGGCCGACGAAGGCGTCCCCGTCCGGACCATCGCCCCCAAGTTCACCGGCCGCTTCAACAAGGGCGTGGACTACGTAGGCGACGTGGAACAGTTCGAGCGCGAGTTCGCGACCGACGTGGCCGTGGTCGCGCACGCCGTGGAGCGTTACAAACTACCCAAGGATTTGAAGCTGAGCGTGCATTCCGGCAGCGACAAGTTTTCGCTGTACGCGCCCATCCGTCGTGCGCTCGGCGCATCCGGCGCCGGCGTTCATCTCAAGACCGCCGGCACCACGTGGCTGGAGGAACTCATCGGCCTCGCTGAAGCCGGCGCGGAAGGGCTGGCGCTGGCCAAGGAGATTTACGCGGAAGCTTACGAACACCAGCGCGAATTGTGCGAACCGTACGCCTCGGTCATCGATATCGACGCCTCCCAGCTTCCCACGCCCGTCACGGTGAATGGCTGGACGTCGGAGCAGTACGCGGGCGCGTTGCGCCACGACCGGACGAATCCGCTCTTCAATCCCAACTTGCGCCAGTTGCTGCACGTCGGCTACAAAGTCGCGGCCAAGATGGGCCGGTGGTACACGAACATGTTGGATGCCTGCGATGAATCCATCGCGCGCAACGTCACCACCAATCTCTTCGAGCGCCACATCCGACCGCTGTTTTTCGGCGCGTAGTGGCGCAGGTCCCCGACCTGCCAGCCGCGCGCAAGCCAGAGAGGCGGGGCAGGCGCTTCCGCCTGCCAACCGCAGTTCTACTTGCCCGTCCAACAGGCCGGCCGCTTACCCAGGAATGCGGAGATGCCCTCCTGCGCGTCCGCGGCCAGCGCGTTCGTCGCCATCGCTTCTTTGGCGTAAGCGTAGGCCTGGGCTTGCTCGAGATCGATCTGCGTGTAGAACGCCTGCTTGCCGAGAGCTACCACGAGCGAGCTGGCTCCCGCCACTTTCGCCGCCAGCTTGCGCGATTCGGTTTCGAGTTCGGCGGCCGGGACCACGCGATTGATGAGGCCCCAGTCGGCCGCCGTGCGTGCATCCACCATTTCGCCGGTGAGCAGCATCTCCAGCGCGCGCTTGCGGCCGATGGCGCGCGTGAGCGCCACCATCGGCGTGGTGCAGAAGAGGCCGATCTTCACGCCCGGCGTTCCGAAGGCGGCATCTTCAGCCGCGATGGCGAGGTCGGAGGTGGCTACCAACTGGCACCCCGCGGCCGTGGCGATGCCTTGCACCGCGGCGATCACCGGCTGCGGAATGGACTGAATCTTCGTCATCAGCTCGGTGCAGACGTCGAAGATGCGGCGGTATTCGCTGAGGTCGCGGCCGGTCATCTCACTGAGATCGTGACCCGCGCAGAACACCGTTCCAGCCGCGCCCAGAACCACGGCGCGGATTTCGCGGTTGCGGCCGATTTCCTCCAGGCACGCCGTCAACTCCAGCATGAGGCCCAGGGAAAGGGCGTTGCGGCGCTCGGGTCGATTCAGCCTGACGATGGCCGCCGGGCCTTCCACCTGCCAGCGAATCGAATCATATGTGCCGATTGCCATGTCAGCGAGTCCTCTTCCTTGTGATTGTAGCCGCAACCGTTTCAGTTGTAGCGCCGGCGATCGGTTTCTGTCGCCGGTCACCGTCTCCTGCATTGGCGACACGGACCAGGAAAGGCGATGGTCTATCCCACAATTTCGGAGTTCAGCCTCCCCATAGGCGGGTTGCCTGCGATTATA
>CAWJLI010000066.1:0-70289 GCA_963843095.1 Bryobacterales bacterium | reverse complement strand
CTGATCTATGCGGTTCCCGAGAACGCCGTTGTGGCGTGCTATCGCGAGTGGCCGCCGGAACCCGACGAGCCGGCCCAGGCGTTGCCGGAACTGCTGGCGGCGGTCAATCCGGTGACCCTCGGCGTGAATTTCAATTCCCGGCGCGACCACGATATCGATTGCTGGTTCCGCACTGGATCCACGGTTTCGGCGAAGAGGAGTTGATGTTGGAGGTGGGAGAATTCGGCGCGGCGGCGACGCTGATTCATCCGGAGGACGGAGGCTATTATGCCAAGTTCACGCTGCCCGCCGGCGCGAAACAGGGCTGGAACGATGTGCGCCTGCGCCTCGCCAACAGCCGTTTCAGCGCCGCGCAGCGAATTGCCATCGACATGCCGCCGGTGGTGGAGCGCATCGTGATCGCCGGCGCGCGCGACTCGATTGACTGGGAACCCGACCGAGTGAATAGCACGGACGGCGGTCACCTGTCGTGTTGGGTGGAGGGACTCCCGGAGAACGTGGACCGCGGCAACCTCAAGCTTTGGCTGGGCGGCGAGCGCATGGCCATCCTATGGATCGGCGAACTGGTGGATGGGCGCCGGCAGATCAACGCCAAGGCTCCGCAGGATTGCCCGAAGGGCGAGCGATCCTTGCGCGTGGAATGCGCCGGCGTGATGTCGGAACCGGTGGCGGTGAAGGTGATTTGAGGGCGCGAGTGACCGTTTTCCCGGGGGACTTCAACGCAATATGGAATGTCCAAATTGCAAATTAGAGAACCCGGACTGGCAGGTGATTTGTGATTGCGGATACGACTTCCGTACCGGCGAAGCGTTGCCGCCCGCTCCACCTGGCTGGAACAAGACCATCGATGACCTTTTCAACGAGATGAGGGCGGGTACCCGCAAGACCGTGGGTCGCGCGGAGAGGAAGTGGGCGGAAGACTACGAGAGGAGCTTGCTGCCGGAAGGAATCAGGTTTCCTCGCAACGGGGATGTGTACGAGGCCATCGAGGACGTGGAGATCCGGTACATGACGAGTTGGCTTGCACCCTACACTGGCGGCGGGCAGGCGACTCTGCTGCAAGGCGAGCGAGTAATCGTGGATTGCGATTCCTCCGACCGAAAACCTCTGGGCGTATACGCGGCGCCAGAATGCTACAAGGAGATTGAAATCCGGATGGTCCCCGAAGAGGAGAGGACCCACTATAAATACAGTGGTTTCTATCTTTCCCTTGCGACGCTGGACCTGAACACGAAGTTCCGCCTCGTTGCTGAAGGCCCCGCGCTGGAGGGACGCTGAAAAAGATCTCACCGCGCCCGGGCCAGGCGCGTTCCCGAGTGAAACCGCCCGGCTGTAAGCTGGATTTGTGAGGGGATGCGAGTGATGGGCGGGCGCGCGGCTTGCGTGATTCTGCTGCCGGGGCTTCTGATCGCACTGGCGGCGGGCGCGTGGGATGGCGCGAAGAACGTGGCTGCCAGTGCGCCGAGCGACGCAGCGGCGATCACGATCGATTATCCGCAGGATGGGTCGATTTTTCCGCCGGAGATCACGCCGCCCGAGTTTCTTTGGCGCGATGCCGCGAATGGCGTCACGGTTTGGCGGATCGACGTGGCGTTCAGTGATGGCGCGACACCGATTCATGCAACCTCCGAGGGCGAGCGGCCGCGCGTCGGCAGGATCGATCCGGAGTGTGTCGCCAGCACCAACTCGCCGCCCACGCTGACGCCCGAAATGGCGGCCGCGCATGCCTGGAGGCCGGACGCGGCGACGTGGCAGGCCATTAAACGGCAAACGGTTGCGAGCGCGGCGACGGTGACCATCCTCGGCTTTCGCGGCAACGGCGGGGGCCAGCCGGTGTCGCGCGGCAGTATCGCCATCCATACTTCCCGGGACGCGGTGGGCGCGCCGATCTTCTATCGCGATGTGCCGCTGATGCCCTCGGAGCTGGAGAAAGGCGTGATCAAACCGTTGGCCGCGCAGGCGCTGCCGCTGGTCGCGTGGAGAGTTCGCAACGTGGGCGAAGCGAGCAGCCGGGTGGTGATGGAGAACCTGCCGGTGTGCGCCAACTGCCATTCGTTTTCGGCCGACGGCAAGACGATGGGAATGGACCTGGACGGCCTGCAGGGCAACCGGGGGATGTACTTCCTGGCGCAGGTGGCGCCCGAGATGGCGATCCGCAAGCAAGACATGATTCAGTGGAGCTCGCCGGAGGGAAAGCTGAAAGGGAACATCCGGATCGGCTTCATGTCGCGGGTTTCGCCGGATGGGCAATACGTGGCGACCACGATCAACCCGGCGGCGATGACGGCCTCCGCCGAAGCGCCATCGAGCAATTATTACGTGGCCAATTTCAAGGACTACCGGTTCCTCCAGGTGTTCTATCCGACGCGCGGAATTCTGAGCTGGTACAGCCGCCAGACGGGGGTGTTGCGGCCGCTCGCCGGCGCCGACGATCTGCGATTCGTGCAGATGGGCGGGGTGTGGAGTCCCGACGGCCAGTACCTGGTATTCGCGCGCGCCGCAGCTACCGACCCCAATCCACCAGGCGTGCCGCTGGCGAAATTCGCCAACGACCCGAACGAGCTCGAAATTCAGTACGACCTTTACCGGATTCCGTTTCACTCGGGCGAGGGAGGCGTGGCTGAGCCAATCGCCGGCGCGTCCCACAACGGCATGAGCAACACGTTTCCCAAGGTGTCGCCGGATGGGCGATGGATCGTGTTCGTCCAATGCCACAACGGGCAGCTCATGCGTCCCGACAGCCAGTTGTACATGGTTCCAGCGGCGGGCGGCGCGGCGCGGCGCATGCGGTGCAACACGGCCCGCATGAATTCGTGGCACAGCTTTTCGCCTAACGGCCGGTGGCTGGTGTTTTCGTCGAAGGCACGGTCGCCCTACACGCAGATGTATCTCACGCACATCGACGCAGACGGCAACGATAGCCCGCCGATTCTGATCGAGAACGCAACCGCGGCCAACCGGGCGGTGAACCTGCCGGAGTTTGTGAACATCGCGCCGGATGGTTTGCGGCGGATCGGCGGGCCGGTGCTCGATTATTACCGGCTGGTGGACGGCGCAACGTACTTGCAGAAGACCGGGGCGTACGAGGCATCCGCCGCGAAGTGGAGGCAAGCGCTGGAACTGAATCCCGAAGACGAATTCGCCCATCGCAAGCTGGGCACCGTGTTGATGATGACGGGCCACAGGGAGGAATCCGCGGCGCATTTGCGCAAGGCGAACGAACTCCAGCTCCGCGCGGCGCTGGAGGCGGATCCCACGTCGGCGCGGGGATTCAACGATCTCGGCGTGCTGCTGGCCGAGAGCGGCCGCGTGGAGGAAGCCGTGACGCAATTCGAAAAAGCGGCTGCGCTGAAACCCGATTTCGCCGCGGCGAGCGCGAATTTGGGCGGCGCGCTGGCCAAGCTGGGGAAGTTGGACGAGGCGCTGGTTGAATTGCGCGAAGCGATCGGATCGGACGCCCGGTATGCCCCCGCGCATTACGAACTGGGCCTCGTTCTGAGCCGGCGCGGGGATGCGCAGGGAGCGATAGCGGAGTGGCGGAGCGCGCTGGAGATCGACCCGAAGTATGCGGAGGCCCACGACAGCCTGGGCGATGCGCTGGATGCGCAGGGGCGCACGGCGGAAGCGCTCGAGCACTGGCGCGCCGCGATCGATCTCGAACCGAACGACGCGCAGGCGCTGCGGCGGGCGGCCTGGGCGCTGGCGACCTCGCCCGATGCGGCAATCCGGAATGGCGGCGAAGCGCTTCAGTTCGCGGTGAGGGCGGTGGAACTCTCCGGCGGAAAGGACGCACGGGTGCTCGATACGCTGGCGGCAGCCTACGCCGAAAAGGGCCAATTCACCGACGCGGCGCTGACAGCACGCAGGGCTGCGGCGCGGGCCGTCGAAGAGAACCAGCCGGCGCTGGCGGAGGAGATCAAAGGCAGAGTTGCGTCGTATGAAGCGGGGCGGGCGTTCCGGGAGGGGGATGGGGCGGGTGCGCGGGAGTGAGGCGCTGGCCGCGACATTTGCGTTTTAAGACCGCCCGGTATTTAATCAAGGAGGGGTGGTGGCGCGAATGTGGAAGTGCCCCGGTTGTGGAGAAGCCGTCGACGATCAATTTGACATCTGCTGGAAATGCGGCGACACCAAGCCCGAGGTCACCAGCGCGGAGTATTTGGGCACCGGAGGATCTGGCTCGCCGGGGGAGCTGGCTCAGGAAGGATCTACTCGCGGCATCGGGTTTTTCAAATGGCGAAACCCTTTTATTACGGTACCGCTGGGGCTATTATTCCTCTTCGTGGCTTTCACTCTTGGATACAGCTTATTCCGAGGGTTTTTCTTGTGTAGGTAATCTGATCATCGGCATGAGTATAGAACGCCAGCGGGATTCTTACGCCCCGTTCCGGGGCTGGGTTCGGGGATCTCGAACCCACGGCTTGCTAGCCGTGGGCTATTATCTTTCGCCCTCCGGGCTTAAAACATGAGTCGACGCTAATGTCGGCGGTTCGGATAATCTCAAGCTGGCGCTCACGTCGGACCGCACCGCGATGAAAGTGCGGATTGTCAACACCTAACTCGGTGCACTGACTTACGTCCGTTCTTCTGCTCCCACTTTCCCCGCGAAGCTGCGGTAGGCGTAAACGAAATACGCGGCGGTGAGCAGCATGCCGGGGATGAACCAGACCAGGCCGATGTGCAACCCGTAAGGCGCGGCGGAGGCATTCGAAATTGTCAGCGAGAGCGCGGGATCGCCATTCGAGGGGAGCACGCACGGATACAAGCCGAAGGTCACGCTGACCAGCATCGCCGCCAGAAACAGGGACGAAGCAAGAAACGCCGCGCGCTCCCACGTCCGATAGATCATCACCGCAACCATGAGCAAGGCCGCGACGGCGATGAACGGGAACACCCAGCCCCACGGCCGCGCGGCGAAACTCGCCTGCAAGCGGGGCTGAACGCGGAAACTGGCCACCGTGAGCAGGTTCACCAAAACCAGCACGCCCCACCAGGCGCGGCTGGCCACGCGGCAGGCGCGCACTTCGATCTCGCCCGTGGTTTTGAACGCCACCCAGAGTGCGCCGTGCAGCGCCAGCACGGCCAGCACGGTGACGCCGGCGAGCACGGTGTACCAATCGAGAATGCCGGGCGACTGACCCGGCGTCCAATCGGTCCACAGCGGCAGGAAGAATTCGCCCGACGCATCGAGCGGCACGCCGCGCACCACGTTGCCCAGCGCCGCGCCGAAGAAGATGGCCAGCAGCGCGCTTGATATGGCGAAACCGGCGTCCCAGAGCGGGTACCAGACAGAGCTTTCGACATGGTTGCGGAACTCGATGGAGACGCCGCGCAGAATCAGCAGCCACAGCACCATCATCAATGGCAGATAGAAGCCGCTGAAGCTGGACGCGTAGAGCGCCGGGAATGCGAAATAGAGCGTGCCGCCGGCGGCCAGCAGCCACACTTCGTTGCCGTCCCACACAGGGCCGATGGTCGAGAGCACCACGCGGCGCTCGTCATCGTTGCGCGCCACGAAAAAGTGCACGATCCCGGCGCCAAAATCGAAGCCATCGAAAATCACGTAGGCCACCAGCATGCAGGCGACCAGCCAGAACCAGATCGTTTCCATAATGACTCCTCAAACGGCGGCCGCGCGCTCGGGCCCCTCTTCGATTTCACGATAGACCAGGAACAGGAACAGGATCGAAAGAATGGTGTAGATCCCCAGAAAGCCGATCAGCGTAAACAACGCATTGCCGGAGGAGACCTGCGCCGAAACTCCGGCCGGCGTGCGCATCACGCCGTAGATGAGCCACGGCTGGCGTCCCACTTCGGCGGTGATCCAACCGGCCGTGTTGGCGATGTAAGGGAACGGCAGCATCATCATGAGCAGCCAGAGCAAAGGGCGCGACTGGTAGAGCGCGCCGCGCCAAAGGCGGAATGTCGCGATGGCCAGCACGGCGAGAAAGATGGTGCCCAGCCCGATCATGATGTGGTAGCTGTAATAGAGCAGCGGCACGCTGTCCGGCCAGTTCTGCGGAGGGAACGAATCCAGCCCCTTCACTTCGGCCTTCCAACTCTGATACGTCAGGAAACTGAGCGCGCGCGGGACCATCGAGAGGATTGTCGAGCCGCCGGCGCTCCATGTCCGGCTGGCCGAGGATGGCGAGCGGCGCGCCCTGCTCGGTGGTGAAGAGGCCCTCCATCGCAGCCAGCGTCACCGGCTGGTTCCACGCGATATTGCGGCCCTGCCCGTCGCCGGAGGGGAAGACCATGAGCACCGTGGCGGCGATGCCCGCGATCACACCGACGCGCACGAAGGTGCGGCCGTGCTCCTGGTGGCTGCCCGTGAGCAAATAGAACGCGCCGATCGCAGCCATCACGACGCCGGCGGTCACCACCGAACCAGCCATGGTGTGGATGTACTGCCAGCCGAGCCACGGATTCAGCAGCAGGCCCCAAAAGCTGGTAAGAAGCATCTCGCCATGGTCGCCCACGCGGAATCCGGTCGGGTGCTGCATCCAGGCGTCGGTGGCGACGATCAGGAATCCCGACATCCACGATCCGAGGAACACCAGCAGGGCGGTGAACCAGTGCGCCTTCGGCCCCAGCCGTTTTTCGCCGAACAGGAACGCGCCCAGAAAACTCGACTCCGAGGAAGAAGGAGAAGACGCCCTCCATGGCCAGCGTCTGGCCAATCACGCCGCCGGCGGATTTGGCAAAGCGCGACCAGTTGGTGCCGAACTGAAACTCCATCGGGATGCCCGTCACCACGCCCATGGCGAAATTGATGGCGAATATCTTGGCCCAGAATCGGGCGGCGCTCGCGTAGTGCGGGTTGCCGGTGCGGAGCGCCATGGTCTTCAAAATCAGAATCAGCAAAGCCAGCCCCATGGTCAGTTGGGGAAACAGGTAATGAAATGTGACAGTGAATGCGAAGTGCAAACGGTGAATGGTAAGCGCGTCCATAAGACTCCGGGGCGGTTCCGCGCCAACTTGGGCAAGCGCGACGGGACCGTTAGCCTCCATGCAGTTTATCTCGCGGCGTGGGGCGATGGCATGCGCGAAGATAGGAGTTGGGACCGAGGCAAATGACGGCGGATGAACGGTACATGCGGGAGGCGCTCGACCTGGCCGCGCGCGGGGCGGCGCTGGGCGAAGTGCCGGTGGGCGCGGTAGTGGTGGTGGGCGGCGCCATCGCGGGGCGGGGCTGGAATTGTCCCATCGAACGCCACGATCCGACGGCCCACGCCGAGATCATCGCGCTGCGCGAAGCCGCCGCGGCGGCCCGCAATTACCGGTTGGCGGGGGCGACGCTGTATTGCACGCTGGAGCCGTGCGTGATGTGCGCGGGCGCGCTGGTGGCCGCGCGCGTGGAGCGCCTGGTGTTCGGCACGCGCGATTTGCGCTTCGGCGGTGTGCGCAGCAAGTTTCGCATTGCCGATTCCGGCACATTGAACCACACGGTGGAAATCGTGGAAGGCGTGCTCGCGGTGGAGTGCGTGGAACTGCTGCGCGGGTTTTTTGAGGAGAAACGGTAGGGTGTGGGTTGTGGGTTGGCAGGCGAAAGCGCCTGCCCCACAAGGCACGTAGGAAGCTCAGGGGCCGGGCATGCCCGGCCCCTATGGGTGATCGCGGATTTAGCGGGTGTGCTCGGCCTTGGGTGACTCGGTCTTGCCGGCGGGCTTCAGCTTCTCGCGTTGCTCGCGTAGCACGGCCTTGCGGCTAAGCTTGATTTTGTTGCCTTCCGTGGCCAGCACTTTGACCAGGATCTGATCGCCTTCCTTCAACTCGTCGCGCACGTCGCGGATGCGATTCTCGGCGATTTCGCTGATGTGGAGCAGGCCATCGGTGCCTGGGAAGATCTCGACGAAGGCGCCGAAATCGACTAGCCGCACCACTTTGCCCAGGTAGGTTTTGCCCACCTCGGCGACGGCGGTGATGTCGGAAATAATCTGGATGGCCTTGTTGGCGGAAGCTTCGTCGGCGGAGGCGATGCGAATGGTGCCATCGTCCTCGACATCGATCTTGACGCCGGTTTGCTCGACGATGCCGCGGATGATCTTGCCGCCAGGTCCAATCACGTCGCGAATCTTATCGGTCGGAATATTGATGGTGTAGATACGCGGCGCGTACTGCGACATGGTGGGCCGCGGTTCGGCGATGGCTTCATACATCTTGTCGAGGATGAAGAGCCGCCCGCGGCGCGCTTGCTCCAGCGCTTCCTGCAAAATGGCGGTGCTGACGTTGGGCACCTTGATATCCATCTGCATGCCGGTGATCCCCTCGCGCGTGCCGGCCACTTTGAAGTCCATGTCGCCGTAATGATCCTCGGCGCCGGCGATATCGGTAAGGATGGCGTACTGGTGGCCTTCCATGACCAGGCCCATGGCCACTCCGCCCACGTGGGCGGCGACCGGAACGCCGGCATCCATCAGGCTCACCGAACCGCCGCAAATGGCGGCCATCGAGCTGGAACCGTTCGATTCCAGCGTGTCGCTGACGATGCGGATCGTATAGGGGAACGAAGTCTCGTCCGGGATGAGCGCGGAGAGAGAGCGCTCGGCCAGCGCGCCGTGGCCGATTTCGCGGCGGCCGGGGCCGCGCATGAAGCCGACTTCGCCGACGCTGAACGGCGGGAAGTTGTAATGCAGCATGAAGCGCTTGGTAACCTCGCCGGGTTCGAGCAGTTCGATGCGCTGTTCGTCGTCCTTGGTGCCGAGCGTGATGGTGACCAGCGCCTGGGTCTCGCCGCGGGTGAAGAGCGCGGAGCCGTGGGTGCGCGGCAGCACGCTGGTTTCGATCTCGATGGGCCGCACCTGGTCGAACGCGCGGCCGTCCGGGCGGCGGCGGTTCTTCAGCATCTCATCGCGGAAGATGCGCTCCTTGAGCGCGTCGTAGCACTTCCCTGCCTCGGCTTTTTGCTCCTCGGCAATCGGTTCCAGCACGCGCTCGCGCACCGCGTGCACCTTGGCGTAGCTTTCCAGCTTGGGATACTTCTGCGTGTTGAGCGCATCGGTGAGCTCCACGCGCGCGGCCTTCTCGATGGCGGCGTAAACTCCCGAGTCGAGCACGGGCGAAGTAAACTCGCGCTTTGGCTTGCCGGCCAGCTTGACCAGTTGGCGGATGCCGTCGGCGATCTTCTTGCAAGACTCGTGGCCGAATTCAATGGCGCCCAGAACTTCGGCTTCGGAGACCTGCTGCGCTCCGGCTTCCACCATCACGATGCCGCCTTCGGTGCCGGCCACCACAATGTTCAGCTTCGATTCGCGGCCTTCGGTATAGGTCGGGTTGGCCAGATACCCGCCGTCTTTCATGCCGACGCGGACGCCGCCCAGCACGTGTTCGAAAGGAATATCCGAAATGGCAAGCGCGGCTCCAGCGCCGCAGATGGCCAGGCTGTTGGGATCCTGTTCGGGATCGGCCGAAAGCACCATGCAGATGATCTGCGTCTCATTCAGAAAACCCTCGGGGAACAAGGGGCGCACGGGACGGTCGATGAGCCGGCAAGTGAGCGTCTCTTTCTCCGACATGCGCCCTTCGCGCTTGATGAAACCGCCGGGGAATTTGCCGGCGGCGTAAGTGTACTCGCGATAGTCAACGGTGAGCGGGAAAAAACCGGCTCCCGGTTTGGCCTGTTCGGCCATACAAGCGGTGACCAGAACTACCGAGTCACCGGAACGAACGACGACCGCGCCGTTCGCCTGTTTGGCCATCCTACCGGTTTCAAAGGTAAGCTTGCGGCCGCCCAGGTCAACTTCAACTGTGTGAATCATAATCTTTCAAAAACCTCTAAATCTCGGCCAGGCTGCGAGCCCGGCACGAGTCGCATTGCGGCCCTCCGGTTAAGGAAAGAGCCATTTGAGAATGGAGTTGACGGAAAAAGGAAGCCACCCATGCGGCGCAAGCCGCACCGGCTTCCAGGTCGGATGGAAATATGGTCCTCGAAAGCACCCGCTTCTTCGTATGGAAAACAGGACTGCTTCCGGAGAATGACTAACGACGGATGCCCAGGCGTTGCAAGACTGCCTTGTAACACTCCGGGTCCGTATTGCGCAGGTAGGTCAGAAGCCGGCGCCGTTTGGCAACCATGGTCAACAGGCCCTTGCGGGAACCATGGTCCTTTTTGTGCGCCTTGAAATGCTCCGTGAGCAGCGTGATCCGCTGACTCAACAGGGCAATCTGCACTTCTGGCGACCCCGTGTCGGTCTTGTGGCGTTGATTAGTGGTAAATACCTGCCGTTTTGCTTCGACCGCCAGTGCCATTCTTGGAGTACTGCTCCTTGTCTTCTCTTAATCTCGTTTCGTTACGTTTTTTAGGATAACACAGTTGCCGGCCAAACGGAGCCGCGACCAGAGGGAGCGGTCTGGTTTCAACCCTTGTCCACTACCGCCCCGGCTCTTCGTCGACGTTCGACGGCCTGACCGCTCCCTTTGGTCGCGGCTCCGTTTGGCTGCGCGCCATAGTGGCTGGCCACGTACGCGTTGAGGATTTCGATGAACTCGGCCACGATGCGGTCGCCCTTGAGGGTGACCGTCAGCCGGCCGTCCACGTACACCGGAGCTTTCGGTTCCTCGAAAGTGCCGGGCAGCGAAATGCCGATGTGGGAGTGCTTCGATTCGCCAGGACCGTTCACCACGCATCCCATCACGGCGACCTTCATGGTCTCGACGCCGGGGTGGTGCTCTTTCCACTTCGGCATCTGCTCGCGCAGGTAGGTCTGGATCTGGTCGGCCATATCCTGAAAGAACGTGCTGGTGGTGCGGCCGCAGCCGGGGCAGGCGGTTACCTGCGGGGTGAAGCTGCGCATACCCAGGGATTGCAGAATCTGTTGCGAGACGATCACTTCCTCGCTGCGGTCGCCGTTGGGCAGCGGCGTGAGCGACGCGCGAATGGTATCGCCGATCCCAGCCAGTAGCAGCGGCGCCAGCGCGGCGGTGGTGGCGACGATGCCCTTGCTGCCCAGGCCGGCCTCGGTGAGGCCCAGGTGCAGCGGATAATCGCAGGCCGCGGCGAGCGCGCGGTAGACGTCGATCAGATCCTCGACGCCGCTCACCTTGGCGCTGAGGATGATCAGGTCATGCGCCAGACCGTAGCGCTCCGCGGCGCGCGCCGATTCGACGGCGCTGGCGACCATGGCGTCGAGCGTGACCTGGCGCGCATCCTTGGGTTCGGCGGCACGCGAGTTTTCGTCCATCATGCGGGTGAGCAATTGCTGATCGAGCGATCCCCAATTGACGCCGATGCGCACGGGCTTGTGGTTCTCCACCGCGACTTCGATCATGGTGCGGAAATTATCGTCCGTCTTGCGGCCGATGTCCGAGTTGCCGGGATTGATGCGGTACTTGGCCAAAGCACGCGCGCAGTCGGGATATTTCTTCAGCAGAATGTGGCCGTTGTAGTGGAAGTCGCCGATGAGGGGCACGCGCGAACCGAACAGGCGCACCGTCTCGACGATTTTGGGCACCGCGGCCGCGGCTTGTTCCGTGTTGACGGTGACGCGCACCAGCTCCGAGCCGGCCGCAGCCAGCGCCATCACCTGGTTGACCGTGCCGGCGACATCGGCGGTATCGGTGTTGGTCATCGATTGCACAACAATCGGATGATCGCCGCCGACCGGCACGCCTCCCACATCCACAACCACCGCCTTGCGGCGGGCACCCAGCGCCATCAGATTCCCTCCTCGAGTGGAGATTCCATTTTACCAGCGGGGAAAGAGATCCGCCTGGGAAGACGGGAGGGCGACTTCGGCAGCTCCAAACCCGCCGGGCTTCGCCCGGTTGGCAAGCTGAAGCATGCCCCACCTTGGCAAGCTAAAGCGTGCCCTACCTACGCGTGCGGGTCGAGGGGCTCGAAATACGAATCGGCCAAGGAGGGTTTCTCCTTGATGGCGCGACGCCACGAGACCAGGGCCTGGTCCTCGGCGCCCATTGCCATCTGCGCGTGGCCCATATTGAGCAGGGCTTCGGCGAACTGCGGATCCACGCCTATGGCTTGCTGGTAGAAATTCACCGCGTCGGCGAACTGGCCGCGCTTCTGGCAAATCAGCCCGGCGTTATAGAACACCTCCGGGCTGCGCTCTCCCATCTCGATCAGGCGCTCGTGCAGTTCCAGGGCTTCTTCGTATTCGTTTTGTTCGAGCGCCAGGGCGGCCAGGCCGCGCACGCCGTCGCTCGAATCCGGGCGCAGCATGACGGTCTCGGTGAAGAACTGGCGGGCTGACGCGGGATCGCCGGAACGGGCGAAGGCGATGCCGGCGTTCAGGCAGGCTTCGGCCCAGTTGGGCTGTTTGGCGAGCACGGCCTGGAACGCTTCCGCGCTGCCGCGATAGTCGCCCCGCAGCAGGCGAAGGTACCCCAAGCGGAAGTGCGCGTCGCACCACTCGAACGCCGTCTCGGGAACTTGCGAGTAAAGATTTTCCGCGCGCTGCCGGTCGTTGAGTTGTTCGAGCACGAGCGCCAGGTTCCACGTCGCGCTGGGCTGGTTGGGCTCGAGCGCGAGGCTTTTTTCATAGCAGTCGCGCGCGACGGAAAGATCGCCGAGTTCCTGGCGGATCACGCCCAGATTGAGAAACGCCGGTGCCGAGGAGGGGTTGAGAGCGGTGGCCCGCGTATAGGCGTCGGCCGCGCTTTCCAGGTCCCCCATCTGGTGATGCGCCACGCCCAGGTTGAACCAGTTCTCGTACCGGCCGGGCATGGCGGCGGCGAGTTCCCGCGCGTAGCGCGCGGCAGCCGGATAGTCTTCATCGGCGAAAGCCAGCGTGGCAAGGGCCTCCAGGGCCACGCTGGAACCGGGCCGCAGTTCGGCCAACATGGCGGCATAGCGGCGCACGGATTCGCCGTCGCGGCGATCCAGGAACAGCGCCACCAGGTTCGACAGAGCTTCCTCGCTGCGCGGATTCCTCACCAGCACCTTGCGGTATTGCTCAACGGCTTCGCCATGCCGGCCGAGTTGTTGCAGAGCTACGGCGCGGGCGAACATGGCCGGTTCATGATCGGGAAACAGAGAGAGGTACTTATCGAGCGATTCCTGGGCTTGCGCGGGGCTGCCGGCTCGAATCAAGGCAATGCCCAGTCCGAGGTGCGCATCCACACGGGTGGCATCGGCGGTCAAAGCTTTGCGGAAGGCCTCGGCGGCCGGTTTCCACTGCTGCGCGTTACCCAGGCACACGCCCAGGTTGTAGTATGCCGTGCGATGGCCCGGATCCAATTCCGTCAGCGCCCGGTAGTTGGCGGCTGCGTGTTCGAAGTCGCGCAACTCGAAGTGCACGTGCCCCAGCGCTGCGTATAGAGCCGGGTCGCGCTCGCCGGCTTCGATGGCCTTGCTCAAGGTCCGGGCGGCAGCCTCGCGTTTGCCCTCCAGGTGGAGCGCCACGGCGCGGGAGAGGGTCTTGTTGCCGCGTTCCGCTTGTTTGGTGGGTTGGTCGATCGACGTGACACCGGGGTCCAGGAATGCCCCTAAGCTAGTCAAGCTAGGCTCCGAGCCGCTCAGGAACGCCATGACGAAAACCTCCGGTGATCCGAGATTCTGCTGAAAGCATTGCGGCGCATGAGGCCAAAGCCAGCCACCAGCGCGAATTGGTTGGCGGGCATGGGTGTCCCGGAATCGGGGCTGGGCGTACCGGCAGGGGGAAACAACTGCGCGGTGTCCGAACCACTGCCGCTCAGGAACGCGCAAACCCGTCCCATCCAATCTTCGTTCTTGGAAACCTTAATCCAGTACAGACGCGCCTGTTCGCCGGCATCGGCGAAGAAGCCGACTCCGCCGCGGGCCAGCGTTCCATCCACGAAACTATCGACCTCCTCGCCTTCAATGGAGGTGGTGATCCGATCGCCATGCACATCCACCGCCACGTGGTAGGGGGTATGTTCGTGGATCATGATATTGAGGGGAGTGGACACGCGTTGGCCCTTGACGCCTGCCACGACCGGATAGTGGACCATGCTCACGACCGCGCGCGGCCCGGGGCCGTCGGCGGCAAACTTCATGGCGTAATAATTGGCGTCGTCGGTGGCGCGCACGGCCCAATCCAGACTCTTGGATTCGATCTGGCCGAAAAACTCGAGGCGATAATCGGCGTAGCGAAGGCTGGGCCGAAACAGCGCCAGCTTGCCGGGAGTGACATATCCTTCCGCATGGCGAGCCCAGCCTTGCGCCCAGGAGTTCTGTGGGGCGCCCCAGGCGGCCATACCGCTATGGAAGCCATCGCTCAGATGCGTCTCGGCGCGATTGGAAATCGCGGAGCGGATGCGGTTGACGAAACCGCCGGATTGGGGCGCGGAATTGCCGCGAATAACGAGCGAGTCTTCCGCCGACAAGGTCCGCCCGCCAGCGGCTGGAGACAAGGCGCCGATAACGGCGTCGTGATTGGACCGGAGGTAGCTCACTCCATACCACAGCATCGCGCCGATCACCAGGCAGGCGGCGATCAACTTGCTCACATCGCGAAGGACCGTGGAACGCCGGCCGGCAGCTTCGGGGAGGGCGAAAATTTCCGCGAAAGCGGGCTTCTTACGCTTTTCCTTTGGCGCAATCGGCAGCGGTTCAACCCGCTCGATCGACAGCGGAGCCGTGAAACGGGGAGCGGTGACGGCGATCGACGGGATGATCCAACCCATGCCGTGGGCAGCGGCGCGAGGCCCCCGCGAGCAGAAGTATTCGAGCGGCATCAGTTCCGCCACCGCCAGATTCGCGACCCTGATCGGGTCCAGTGGTTGTGGCGGCCGGAGCGTAACTGTGGGAACAGGCGCTTGCGGAATTTGGGTTGGCATAGCGGTCTCGGCGGCTGGGCGTGCCGCAGTTTTCACGAAGGGCGCCGACGGCAATCCCTGGCTCGGCATGGGGCCACCACCGATCCGGGGCAGGCGCAAGGGAGGCGCGGCGGGAACCGTGCCAGAAACCGGCGTAGCCAGCGAGCGGGCGCTCTCGGCATCCGGCAACGCCGACGCCGTCCGTTCCGGCCACTCCGGGAAGTAACCGCGATGAACCGACTTGTGCGCGGGGGGAGCCACGACGGCGACCGTTCGCATCGGCCCAGCCGTGCGGGGAACCGGTGCGGCCCCTTGCGGCTCGGGGATGGCATGCCGGGTATCCGCGACCATGGAAGAAACCGGGTCCGCCAGCGCGAGCGATCCCATCACTGGCTGGAGAGCACTGAAACCGGGGAAGGCGACGACAGCGGCGCTGTGCGCCGCGGAAATCCGCTCTGCCGGCGCCGCGGCCGGGAACGGCATCCACGCGTCATCCGCGGGGCCTCTCACCAGCATCGGTTCGGGAAGATTAATGGCGAACGCGGGCAACTCCGGCTCTGCCTGTTGTGCATAGAGAGGGCCAACCATGGCGCGCGCTACCGAGATCCGTTCCACCGGCGCGGCGGCGGGGAGCCGCATCCACGCTTCGTCCGCCGGACCCCTCGCCGGCCCCAGAACGGGAAGACGGATGGCGAACACGGGCAACTCCGGCTCTGGCTGTTGCACATAGAGACGACCGCTCACGGCGGGCATCACGAGCCGTTCGGCTGGAGCCGCCGCAAGTGACGCGATCGCGGCCAGCGGAGGCGGACCCGCTGCCAGCGGCGGCAATGCGGGAGGCAGAAACGCTTCCGGAGGATCGAGTCTTGCCGGTCTTTCCGTATAGCGCAATTTGAATTTGAAGTGGGGCTTCCCCGGTGAACCATCTTGGGGGCTTGGCGGAGCGAGCACTGCCGCAGCGGACTGCGAGGGCACACCAATCGCCTTCGCTTGCTCCGGCAGCTTGCTGAGCCGCTCACTGTGTGCCTGACGGTGAGCGTCGCAGCAGAACGCTGCGTCCTTCAGGAGCCGCGATGGACCGATCTCGTCGCCACAATCCCGGCAGTACAAAGGGGTCACCTCAGCCCATTTGGCTCATCTTACCATACGGCAAGTATATGTGGAAAATTAAGGTGATTAAATGTTGACAAATTGCCAAAAAAATTGCTGAATTTGGTTAATACTACTGCTATGTTTCGATAGTTATCGAGGCGGCTTGGGAGGGTTTTGCCGCCAGGATTCGGCCCTGGAACCGGCGAGCGAAACTGCGCTCCGCGTCATTTTCTGCGGCGGCGGCCTTCCTGGGCTAACTTCATCACCACGGCGCTGGTTGCGGCAGGGTCGTGACGGACCACACCGGTAAGTTGCGCCAGGTCGCCGGTCATCACCTTGAGTCCCATTTTGGCCAGCGCGGCGAGATCGTTTTCCACCGGCAATGCGGCCTGCCGCGCATAGCGCTTCTTCATCGCCAGAGGAATCGGCCGCGTGTTGACCACGGCATAGTCCAGCAACTTGCCGCCGGCGTGGCGCTCGATGGCGCGGATGTGATCGCTGGCGCGGAAATCCATGGTTTCCCCGGGCTGCCACATCAGGTTGATGAAGCAGGCCTTGACTGCCGGAGAACGGCGGATGGCGGCGGGAATACCTTCCACCAACAGGTTTGGTATGACGCTGGTGAACAGCGAGCCCGGCCCCAGCGTGATGACATCGGCGGCGGCAATGGCACGCAGCGTGGCCGCCAGAGGCCGCGCTCCGGACGGCCGCAGATGAATGGCGCGAATCTTCTTCCGGCTGTGGCTGATGCGGGTTTCGCCGGCCACGCGAGTGCCGTCGTCCAGCACGGCTTCGAGCGACACGTTGGCGTCGGTGGAGGGGAAGATGCGGCCGCCGATCTTGAGCACCTCCGAGGATGCTCGCACCGCACCGGGAAACTCGCCCACGACGTGCGTCATTGCAGTGAGGAAGAGGTTGCCGAAGCTGTGGCCCTTGAGTCCGCGGCCGGCCGCAAAGCGATACTGAAAAAGCCGCCCCAACAGACCGGAATCGTCGCTCAGCGCCACCATGCAGTTGCGGATGTCGCCCGGTGGCAAGACGTCGAACTCGCGCCGCAGACGGCCGCTCGATCCCCCATCGTCGGTCACCGTGACGACGGCGGTGATATCGATCGCGGAGGGCGATGGGCCGTGCGGGCGGGTGTAGCGCTTCAGTCCTTCGAGCAGCGCCGACAACCCGGTTCCGCCGCCGATCGCGACTACGCGCAAAGGTGCTTGTCGATTCATACCATCAACGTGCGGCCAAGCGCCGCGGCTACCAGCCTTTTTTCTCAGGATAGAGCAGAGCGTCGAACATGGGGTGCCTGGCGATGAGCGCGAAATCGGCGTCCTGCCGCGCGATGAGGCGATTGCGCGGCTCCAGTTCGATGGCGCGCTCGAGGTGGCTGCGAGCGGTTTCCAGGTCGCCGCTGAGAGCCTGTGCCAGCGCCAGAGCGTAATGAACGTGATCGGCGTGCGGGGTCATGGCCAGCGCCTTCTCCAGGTTTTGCCGCGCCTCGGCAAGCTTGCGCGTGTTGATCAGCGCCACCCCGTAGTTGTAATAGTCCTCCGCCGATTGCAGCTTCACGGTCTCCTGCTGGAGCCGGCGGTCGCACATGGCCATGTGCAGCCGGGCGCGATTCGCCACGTCGCTCTCGGGCCCGGCGGCGGCGGTAGCGAATAACTCACGGGCCGCTGCCATGCGGCGTTCGTGGAACTGCTTCATGGCGGCTTCAAACGCACGAAACTGCTCACGGGCATCGAGCGCCGGCGCCCGCTCGGCGCTACGCGCGTGTTCCGGGCTGGTGGGTTTCGCGACCGTTGGCTTGGTCGTGCGTTTCTCATCGCTCTTGGCAGAGGAAGTTTTCTTTTTGTCCGGCATATCGGCCGAGCCCACTTGAGCTACGGGAACTCAAGCGTTTATAGCAGACCATGCCGAGGTGATGCAACCGGAAGCAGCGGGCGGAAGCAAACTGAAAAGCGAAAACGACGGTGCAGAAACTTCGAATCGAGGTTCAGACTACCACACGCAGACCGAGGTACTTCGCGAACGGATCAAAATCCCTGTCGGTATGCAGCAGGGCATACCCGCTCTCGATGCATCGGGTTGCAATCACCGTATCGATGGTCTTGCGAACGGTGACGCCGCGGTTGCGTAGCGCCCGGAAATTCCTCGCCGCTTGAATCGCGATCCGCTGTCCGCACAACTCGACGACGGTCAACGAAGTGAGCATTCTTCTAGCCTGGTTGAAGTCCCGCTCTTGGGCGAACCGTTGCAGAACCTCCGTCAGAACCAGGTCACCGATCGCCAGCGGCTGGCGCCCCAGCAGGCCATCGAGTCTCTCGGTCTGCGCGGTGATCGTTCCGTTGAAGTAGTCGATCCACACGCTGGAATCGACAAGGGTCAATTGTCGCTCCGCATCGACTCGAGATCGCCCTCCCAGTGCAGCTTGCCGCGCAGGCGCCGGATCTCCGCCTGCCTGCTCAGGCGCAGCAAAGTCCGCAAACCCTGTTCAACGGCCGCGCGCTTGGTCTTGAGGCCGGTTGCGCGAAGCGTGTCCCGCATCAGCCTGTCTTCAATCACAATATTCGTCCGCATGGATGTGTACCGCGATAAAACATTATACACATTCAAATGGCGGTTTGCCAACGGTGCTTCCTGGTTCAGTTGCCCGTCTCTTCCACCAGCTCGAACCCATGATCGGCGATGCCGGCCAGCAGAATCTCGGACTCATGGTTGTGCAGGCGGAAAATTTGTTGCACCAGTCCGCACACGTCCTGGCAGCCGCGCTCGTAGAACACCAGGATGGAAGGACCGGCGCCGCTCAACGCGCAGCCCAGCAGGCCGGGCGCGCGCAGCTTGAGGATCTCGCCGAGGCCGGGCACCAGCGGAATGCGATAGGGCTGATGGAAGCGGTCTTCGAGCGCCGCCGGAAAGGCCCAGGTGGCGCCCGCCGACAGCGCGGCAATCAGCAGCGAGGCGCGCTGCACGTTGAACACGGCATCTTCGCGGCTGTAGCTGGCGGGCAACACGGCGCGCGCCTTGGCGGTGGGCAGATCGAAGTCCGGCACCACGACGCCCACGCCGAAGCGCTGCGGCAACTCCATCCGCACCGCGCGCGCCACGCCGCCGCCATCGATGGCGCTAGCGACAATCGAGCCCAGCGTGCAAGCCGCCACGTTATCGGGATGGCCTTCCAGGCGAGCGGCTTCGTCCAGAATGCGCAGCGGTTTCCAGCCGAAACCGAGCAGCCGGTCGGCGATCACCACGCCGGCGGTGAGCGCGGCGGCGCTTGACCCCATACCCTTGCCGATGGGAATGTCGTTTTGGATTTCGAGCTCGATCGGCGGCATCGCCGAGGCATGCGCCTCGGCCACCGACACCGCCGTCTGCCAGATGAGGTTGTCGCTGCCGGTGGGAATGGAGGCGGCGTCCCGCCCTTCGGCGCGAATGGCCAGCGCCGCGCTCGGGCGGAAACGACACGTCAGATAAACGCCCAGGGCCATCCCCAAGGCGTCGAAGCCCGCTCCCAGATTGGCGCTGGAGGCCGGCACGCGAATCCGGAACCAGTTCATCAAGGTGTGATTATCGCATGGTGGAGGCTGCCGGCCTGCGAACGAGGCAGGACAGACGATCGATTTCTGTCGTCTGTCCTGCGCGCTGGCCCGGCACTGACAGACCACGAAAGGCGATGGTCTGTCCCACCTTGCCGCAGTTACTTGGTTTTGCCCTGCGCCGCCACGGCTTCCATGGCGGCTTTCACTTTCTCGGGATCGCCCAGGTAGTAGCGGTTGAGCGGCTTCAAGTCATCATCCAGTTCGTACACCAGCGGCATGCCGGTGGGAATGTTCAGCTCCACGATGGCGGCCTCAGAGACGTTGTCGAGGTACTTGACCAGCGCGCGCAGGCTGTTGCCGTGAGCGGCGATCAGCACCTTCTGCCCGCTCTGGATGGCGGGCGCGATGGTATCGTGCCACAGCGGCAGGAAACGGGCCACCGTGTCCTTCAGGCATTCGGTGAGCGGCAGTTCGTCGGCGGTGAGGCCCTTGTAGCGCGGGTCGTGGCCGGGGAATCGCTCGTCATCGGGTGTGAGCTTGGGCGGCGGAACATCGTAACTGCGCCGCCAGATTTTCACTTGTGCCTCGCCGAACCTGGCCGCCGTTTCGGCTTTGTTCAAGCCTTGCAGCGCGCCGTAATGCCGCTCGTTGAGCCGCCAGGAGCGGTACACCGGAATCCACATCAGGTCCAATTCGTCGAGCGCGATCCACAGCGTGCGGATGGCGCGCTTCAGCACCGAAGTGTAGGCGACGTCGAACACATACCCGCCGGCCTTCAGCACGGCGCCGGCTTCGCCGGCTTCCTGGCGGCCCTTTTCGGAAAGGTCCACGTCGGTCCAGCCGGTGAACCGGTTCTCTTTGTTCCACGAGCTTTCGCCGTGGCGCAGTAGGACTACTTTCTTCATTGCCGGGATGCCTTTCTGCCGGGGAACTGCGCCGGCGCGCCCGGATTCGTTCTTACGATGTTCATCTTAAGTAGTGCTCCTTGATTAAAATGCCGTGGCGCACGCACTCCTGCGTGCCGCGTCGAGATTCTTCTCGACGCGTCTTCGCGCCCGTAAGCGGGCGTTGGCAAGCTAAAGCACGCCCCACCTATCCCACCACCACCACTCCCGCTTCAGTCACGGTGTAGCCTTTCGCCCGGTCGGCTTCCAGGTCGAAACCGATGGTGCTCGATTCCGGAATCTTGACTCCGGTGTTGACGATGGTGCGCCGCAGCCGGCTCCAGCGGCCGATCTCCGCGTTCGGCATGAGGATGGAAAACTCCACCTCGCAATAACTGTTGACGCGCACGCCAGGGGACAACACGCTGCGCAGCACGCGGCCGCCGGACACGATGCAGCCGGCGCTGACGATCGAATCCATCGCCACACCCATGCGGCGGCCCTCCTGGGCAAAGACGAATTTGGCCGGCGGCTGCTGCGTGAGGCTGGTGCGAACGGGCCAGCGGCGATCGTAAAGGTTGAACAGCGGCTCCACGTCCACCAGGTCCATATTGGCGTCGTAGTAAGCGTCGAGCGTACCCACGTCGCGCCAGTAACGCACCTGCTTGGCGTTCATGTCGCGAAAATCGTACGCCATGACCCGCCAGCGGCTCAAGAGCCGCGGCAGCACGTCGTGGCCGAAATCGTGGCTCGAGGCCGCATCCTCAGCGTCCTCGTGCAGGGCTTGCAACAGCACATCGGTATCGAAGACGTAGATCCCCATCGACGCGCTCACCATGGTGGGATCGAAGCGCGAGCGCTTGGGATAGCCGTGCTGCGGTTTCTCTTCGAATCCCACGATGCGATGGCTGGCGTCGATCTCGGCGACTCCATATCGGGACGCCTCCTCCGGCGGAACCTGAATGGTGCCGACCGTGATGTCCGCCCGGCTGCCGTGGTGGCATTCGAGCATCTCGCGATAGTTCATCTTGTAGATGTGGTCGCTCTGCAGGATGAGCGTCAGTTCGGGAGCCTCCGCTTCGATGCTTTGAAAATTCTGGAACACCGCGTCCGCCGTGCCCTGGTACCAGTCGTCATGCACGCGCTTCATGGGCGGCAGCACTTCGATGTATTCCCCCAGTTCCGGCGACAGAATGTTCCAGCCATCGCGCACGTGGCGAATCAGGTCGAGCGCTTTGTACTGCGTCAGCACCAGGATGCGGCGCGCGCCCGAGTTGATGCAGTTGGAAAGGGTGAAATCGATAATGCGGTAGACGCCACCAAAAGGGACGGCCGGCTTGGCCGTGTCCTTCGTCAGCGGGTGGAGGCGCTCTCCCGCACCCCCGGCAAGTAGAATTGCGAGGACATTTTCCATTTCAGTATAAGTTTATGAAAAGAAAACGGTTCATCGATCCAGGCCGGACGGCGGCCGCGCCGGGCCGAACTTTGGGCTTGACTTTGGCGCTCAACCACCTATGATATCAGTACCTTCTGTGCAGGGTAAGGGAATTTTGCGGAGCTGCGTCCGCCCTCTCAAAACGGGGGAGGATTTGGCTCCTGGAAGATTCCGTTCCGGCACTGGAACTCCAGGTGTAGTGGGGAGGTGTATTTCGATTGGCTGAAGTGAAGCTGCAAGAGGGCGAAACGTTGGAAAACGCGTTGCGCCGCTTCAAGCGCAAGGTCCAGCAAGAGGACATCATTAAAGAAGTCAAACGGCATTCTTTTTACCTGAAACCGGGTGAGAAGGCACGGGTCAAGCAGGCGCTGGCTCGTAAACGGAACCGGAAGAAGACTCGCCGGGACGTGGAATAAGCAGTGGGCGGCGGCGATTTCGGTCTCCGCCGCCTTCAATCAGGACATTAGTCAGGGTCGTCAACGAGGGCCAGTTATGGCGGAATTTCAGGATCGCGTTCTCAAGTGCGTGGACTGCGGCGCGGACTTTGTGTTCACGGCGGGTGAACAACATTTTTACCACGACAAGAATTTCAAGAACGAGCCCAAGCGCTGCAAGAATTGCAAGGCCAAGCGCCAGGGCGGTTCGGGGCCTGGCTTCGCCAAGAGCGAAACGCACACGTCGTGCTCGCAGTGCGGGCGCGAGACGACGGTGCCTTTCAAGCCCACACAAGGACGCCCGGTGTATTGCCGCGAGTGCTTCCAAAGCCGGAAGACCGCCCCGGCCGCGGCCGGCGGCTCCTAGCCCGCATCGCCGAGAATTGCAGTGAAGAGCGCGACCCTTGGGGCGCGCGTGGACGGGGCGTCCGCCCGGTTTGTCCAGCCGCACGGATCGCGGAGCGCACCGCTGGGTCAGCGGACCTCGCGGCGTCTTCGCGACCGGCTATAATCAAAACAGAGGGAGATTTACTGGGATGCGGATGATTCTGTGCGCCGCTGCGCTTGGGTGCGCGGCTGCTTTGGTTTCTTCGGCCGCGAGCATTCCCGCCGACGGCCTAACCGGCAACTACATTGAGGCTCGCACGGCCGACGTCTACACCGGCCCGTGCTTCGCCAACGGCGAAATCGAAATGAACGGCCGGGAAGCGGTGTTCGCGTGGAAGATCGCCGGCGGCAACTGGGACGGCGTGAATCTGGCCGGCCTGGCCGTGGTGGGTGTGGTCCACGCCGAGCATACGCTGGGCAATCCCTATGAACCGGTCAACCCTGCGGTGGCGGTGTTGATCGTCGACAGCCGCGCCGGCGCGGCCCAGCGCGTGGCGCTGGCGAGCTTCGCCAAAGCGCAGGCGGGCGATCTGCTCGACAACGTGGTGCGGATCGATTACGAGCCCGTCGAGTTGACCATCGAGAATGGCAATATTCACGGCGGCACCGCTACGCTCACGGCCGGAACGCTAGCTACCATCCGGACCCGTGCGCTCAACTCCGGCGACCACATCTGCGGTAATGAGGATGTCTTCTATCCGCCGCTCAACAAGCTGGAGCACGCCATGCCGGCCTATACCCTGGAAGACTCCTACCAAGGGGACGCGCTGGGCGAAACCTGGACCAGCATGTACCGCCGCAGCGGATTCCTCGGCACTTTCCAGGTGGACGCGGAATCGGTGGGCACCCGCTAGGGCCGGAGACAGAAGTCAGAAGACAGAAGCCAGGAGAGAATGTACCTTCTGACTTCTGACTTCTGACTTCTGTCTTCTGTCTTCTGGCTCCCGACTTCTGTCGTCTGACTCCTGCCCGCACTTCCAATCGCGTAAGATGGAGGTTCGGCGCCAGATGCCCGTGCCCCTCCTTCGCCTCGCTTACGCCACCCAGTTTCTGATCGCGCTGATCGCTGTTTTCGTGCTGTGGAGCCAGGTGGGCGGGCAGAGCCACCTCGATTTGATGGCGTGGCAATTGAAGCTGCTGCTGGGCGGCGGAGCGGCGTTCTCGGTGGTCAAAGCGACCGCAGCCGCGGTTGCCGGCGAGCGCGCCTGGAACGGCAAGACGCTGCGCTGGCTGGGAATCCTGCTGGTGCTGCTGGTGGGTTGCGGCCTGGCCAGCTATTACGTGCACCTTTACGTCGAGACCGACGACGACGATCAGCAGGACAACAGCGCGATGTTGCGGAAGAGCCTGCGGACAGGCGTCCACGGGCCGTCGGATTGCGCGGGGCTCGCCGGCTGAACGCTTGGCCGATGACCGCTCCCTTTGGTCGCGGCTCCGATGCGCGGTCGCGCTCCGGTGCGGGTTTTTCGGAGCCGCGACCATAGGGAGCGGGGTCGCCGCTGGCATCACCTAAGGCTTACAGACCGGCATCAGTGCCGCGCAAACCAGTCGAGCACTCGCAGCCGGAAACCGCTGGGATCGGCGGACCTGGCGCGCACGTGATCGGCATGTGGAACCAGCCAGAGAACGGCGCTCGCGTTGGCCTGGGCTAATCGCTGAGAATGCCAGCACGGCGTCCGTCGATCCGCCATCCCATGAATCAGGAGAATCGGTGTATTGGTCCGTTCCATCGCGGCTATCGGCGACACCTCTCCGAAATCCAACCCATAACGCAGCTTGGCGTAGGCGATGCCGCTTGCGACGATGACGCGCGCAGCCGGCTCGGAGATCCAGCCGGGCAGTGGCAGCATCCCCTGAATTCTCGATTCTCCCGCGGCCCTGAGATCGGCGAAAGGGCACTCGGCCACGACGGCCCTGAACGCCGGCTGATGGCTGTTGCCTGAATCAGGATGGAAGCTCCCAGCGATTCGCCCAAGCCATAGATCTCGGCGCAGCCTTCGCTTCGCATCCAGTGCGCCCATTCCAGGACGTCGCGCTTTTCCAGGAGCCCGTAGGTGACGAACTCGCCGCCGCTCTGTCCGTGCCCCCGGCTGTCGGGCAGAAGGACGGCGTAGCCTTCGGCGAGGAACATCGGCGCAAATCCCGCGGCGCCGGATCTGGAATCGGCAATGCCATGCAGCACGGCCACGCACCTGCCGCTTGGTTTTGCACTGGGCTCGACGAACCATGCTTCGAGCACGGCACCGTCGATGGCGCGTATACTGACAGTCCGCCAGGCCGCGCCGGGATAAATCGTTTGCGCCAGTGCCAGATTGCCGGGCGCGCGCCTGGGCACGTGCAAAGTCGCCTGACAAAACACCGCCGCGGCGCCCGTCAAGACCAGAAGCGCGCCCACCCCAAGCGCGGTTGCGATCGACAGCGTGCGTTTCAATACCGTCACACTTGGATGACGAGGACGCGGGCGGAATGTTTCGCATCCTGTGTTACCCTTGCGGAGAAATGCGCAAATACGGGTTGTTGGCGCTGCTGTGCGCCGGCTTACCGGCCCTTGCCTGGGGTCCGGAAGGCCATGAGCTGGTTGCCAGGATCGCCGAAGCCCAGTTGACGGCTGCAGCGCGGACGCGGGTAGCCGAGATTCTGGGGCCGGGAAGCACCATGGCCTCGGTATCCAGTTGGCCGGATCAAATCCGGCGGAACCGTCCGGAGACTGGGCCCTGGCACTATGTGGACATCCCCATCGACAAGCCGGGCCTGGACATGGCGCGGGATTGCCCCAATGGCAATTGCGTGATTGCGGCGATTGCGGCTATGCGGGCGAAGCTGCGGAACCCGGCCCTGGCGGCGGACCAACGGCGCGAGGCGCTGATGTTCGTCGTCCACTTCGTCGGTGACATGCATCAGCCGCTGCACAGTTCCAACAACGGAGATCGCGGCGGTAACGACGTGCACATCGTGTTCCACGACCAGCCCGGCAACCTGCACGGCCTGTGGGACAGCGGCCTGCTGACGCGGATGGGAAAAGAAGATGACTTGTTCGCCCGGCTTTCCGCTGCGTCCGCGCGCCGCCGCAAGAAGTTCGCCAAGGGCACTGTGAGCGACTGGGCGGAGCAAGCTCACAAGCTGGCACAGCAGATGGTCTACGGCAAGCTGCCGAACGCCGCGCCAGGGGTGCCACTGGTGATTAGCGCGGATTACGAGCGCCGGGCCGACGCCCTGATCGAACTGCAGATCGAACGCGCCGGCGCCCGCCTGGCCGCGGTGCTGAATCAAGACTTGCAGTAAGGCGGCTGTTGGCAGGTCGGGGACCTGCCCCACCTTATTTCTTCTTCGCTCCTGTGCGCGCCGGCGGCGTCGTGCAGGGGGTGACCTTCAGCCCATCAATCTGGGCCTTGTCGGTGTCCATGGTGAGCAGGAACGGAGACTGCGTGAACGCGCTAGGTAAGCCTTTCCACTCCACCTCTGTATCGAGCGCCGGCTTGCCGGTGAGCGGCGGATCCAGTTTGAGGGCGATTTCGGCGACGGGTGGTCCCTGTGCATCCGGAAGCGGCACGGCGATCAGAAGAGTGTTGGACTTGCAGGCAGGCTTGGCATCGATCAGCCTGCCCTTCAGCTTCGGGACGTCGGCGCCCTTGATTTCTTCGAAGTATTGCGCTCCGTTGCTGTCGCTCAGCGCGGCTTTGATCTTCATCCACATTGAGAGCTCCGGATTAGATTGTTCGAATTCCTTCTCTCTTTCTTCGGCGATCTCGGTGGCGGTCTTGATGTGGAAACCAGCCGGCCACAGCGGCGCCAGCTTGACTTGGTCCTTGAGCGGGCCGAGACCTTCATCGCTGCCGTGGACTTTGACGTAAGCATTGTCGGCGAAGGTTTGGATCTTGCCCGGTTCGGCTTGGGTTCCGCCCAGCGTCGCGTCGAGAACCGCGGCGCGCTCGAACTCATAGACGGCTTCGGAATTCTTCTTTTGGGAACTGAGCGACAGCGCCAGGTTGTAAGAGATGGCGGTCTGGTCCGGATAATCGCCCAGCGCCTTGGCATAAGCCGCCTGGGCTGCCTCATACTGCTGCATGGCCTTCTGCATGCCGGCGTCACGGTCAGCGCCCGTCTGGGTCTTGGCGAGCTTCTCGGCGGCCTGACCGCTAGCCTGGGCCTGGTTTCCCGGCAGCATGGCCATGTACAGGAGAGCCGCCTTGGCCGGAGCCTGCAACTGGATGCGCGCTTTGGCCCAATCCTCGTCGCTCATCGGCTTCCCGTCGGCGCCTGCCGGCTTGCGATTGTAATCCAGTAACTGATGGGCCGCCTTGCCCGCGATCGCCAGTTGCTCGGCGCTCGGGTTGGGGATGTGCACGATAGCAGCGGCCGCCACGAAGAGCACCCGGATCGCGTCGGCGGCGCCGGTCTTAGGATCGGGGAACACGGTGTCCACCCCGGCCGTGATCATAGGAGCCGCTGCGTCCACGGCTTTGTCGAACTGGCCGGCTCCGGAATAAGCCGTGATATAAAGGGTCTGGCGCTCGGTCTTGTAGTCCGTATCGGCATACTTCTGCTTCCAGGTGTCGAGGTCTTTGATGGCCTGCGCGAAATTGCCGCCGTTGACGTCTTTGGCGGCCGCGCTGTAGATGTCAAACTCGCCGTCTTTATACTTTTTCTCGACTGGAGCACTTTGGGCGCCGGCCACCTGAACAAGGCCCGCCGCGACCAACAGACCAGCCAGGACTGCGGTCGTCGTCCTACCCCAAGCTCGATCAAGTTTCTCCACGTACGCCTCCTGCCCGCTACTGCCCACACCGTTTGTCATCCATTTGAAGTGTGGTACTTGCGGAGTATAGCGGAACGCTCGCGCGGGCGCAACTATACTTAGCGTATTTTGCGGTGTTCAGCTTCGAGGGGCCGCGGAACAGGGCAGGCAGGCGGCCTGCCCTGCATAATTAGGATTTCTTCTTGGGCACCGGATGGTGTACCGGGGGCGGGGCGCAGGGGGTGGTCTTCAAGCCATCGATCTTGGCTTTCTCGACATCCACCGTCAGCAGGAACGGGTCCTTAGTGAACGCAGACGGCGCGCCATCGGTCCAGGACAGCTCCAGGTTCTCGTCCGGCTTGCCGGGGAGCGGCGCATCCAGTTTCAGGGCGATTTCGGTGGTGTAGGGCGGCTTGGCGTCCGGCAGCGGCACGGCCACCAGCAATTCCTTGGGGCGGCAGGCCGGCTTGGCTTCCACCAGCGTGCCTTTCAGCTTCGGTATGGGGGCATCCTTCATGCTGTCTTTGAAGTACTGCTCGCCATTGGTGTCGGTGAGCGCGGCTTTGATGTTCATCCACAGGGCCAGCTCGGGGTACTTCGCGGCAAACTCCTTCTGCTTGGCAACGTAGACCTCGGTGGCGCTGAGGATGTGGAAGTCCGCCGGCGGAGTGGGCGCGGCCAGCGACTGCTGCTTGAGCTGATCCAGTCCTTCGTCTGCGCCGTGGTACTGCGTGTAGACCTTCTTCAGGTAAGTGTCCACCTGGGCGCGCAGGCTGGGATCGGCGAAATCGCTCTTGGCCGGATCGATGCTGACGGCGCGGGCAATCTCATACATGCCCTGAGAAATCTTGGCCGGGTTGGAGGCCTGTTGGGCCAACTCGCTGCGGCCCAACTGGTAAACAACCTGGGAGCTGTCGGGATACTGCTTGAGGGCGCCCAGGAACCCCGCTTCCGCCGCGGGCCAGTCCTTCTTGTCGGCGGCATCCTGGCCCGGCTTCATCGCCATGTAGAAGAGCGATCCCTTGGCAGCGGCTTGCATCTGGGCGCGCGCGGCCGCCCAGTCGGCGTCAGTGGCGCCCGCCGGCTTGGCATCGTAATCCATCAACTGCTGCGCGGCTTGGGCCGCGGTGGCCAACTCGTCGGCAGTCGGATTGGGTACACGGAGGATCGCCGTGGCGGCGGTGAACAGAACCGTCAACTGCTGGTTGGGCCCGTTCTTGTCGTTGAGGGTGGCTTTCAAATCCTTCGCCATGAGCGCGCCGGCTTCGTCCAACGCTTTCGCGGGCTGGCCGCCGCCCGCGTAGGCCTGGATGTAAAAGACCGAGCGATCCGCCTTGAAGTCCGAAGCCGGGTACTTCTGCTTCCAGGTGTCGAGGTCGGTGATCGCTTTGGCGAAATTCTTCGCCAGCATATCCTTGGTGACCTCGTTGTAGATGTCATATTCGCCCTGGTCCTTCACGGTCTTTTGGGCGGGGGCATTGGGCGCCGGTGCGGCCGCCTGGGCGGGGGCATTGGGCGCCGGCGCGGCCGCCTGGGCGCGGGCAGGCCTGGCGAAACCGCCTGCCAGGGCGGCCATCAGCGCCGCTGCCGCCAAGCCGCCCCGAGTCTTAGATGAGAGATGATGCACTTGCTCCTCCTGAATGGTTTCCCATTTGGTATTGAATAATGAACCGCTCAACGCCGTTTCGCAACCTTGTTACCCGATCCGCAGCCCGGCAACGAAGCCTCGCCACACCGGAGCCTTGCCTTGCCGGAGCGAACGCCACTAGACATTCGACTCCGATTCGGACCGTCAGGTTCCGAACACAAATCATAGCAAATCAACGCTGTCAGAATCGCCTCGATCCGCGGTCGGCCGTCGATGCAACGCTTGCCGATCGCGATGCAACGCGCGTCGGGAACCTGTAACGCCACCTCGGTGTCCAACAGGGGATGACCGAGACTCTGTTCGGCACGGAGCCTGGGTTGTCCCATTTTCGAAGTTACTTTACGCTGGGCGCGCAGATAGCAAGTCTGTTCGTCACCGGCTGCGTTGTCTGGGCTGTGGTGTTGTCTCTGGACCCTGTGCCGATCACGATCGGATGGGTGTTGGGACTCTCGTTGCTGGCTTGGTTCTGCTGCTCCGGCATGTTCGCCGGCTTGCACTTCCTGTGTGCCGAGCCGATCACGGCCCAGACTGGGCGCACTCTCCTGCGCACCTCCACGATGGCTGTTTGGTTTACTCCAGCCGCGATCCTGCTGGCCGAGTACTCCCCGGCGGCCATGGTTGCCTGGCTCATCGTGGTAGTCGGCGCTACCCGAGTTCTTTATTCGGAATGGAAGTTCGCACAAGGGGAACCGGAGCGGCCGCTGCCAGCGCCCAGCGTGCATCAACTATTTGAAGATTACGCTCACCCTTCACCAGCTCTCTTCAAACAATTAGCTCCCAAATTGACACTGGCCTTGTCGATCCAGGCTGGCACGGTTGCGGTCATGATGCGCTACCCTCTGCTGGGCGCCGCCTGTTTCGCCCTGAGCGCGGCATTACTGACGGCGTTCGGCCTGGCTGCCGGAGTGATCCCTCAGGGAAAGCCCTGGGAATTGCCGGCTTCCACCATAGCCTCCCTGCTGACGGTGTTGCTGGCTGCCGGCTTGACAGTAGGCACTTTGACACGCGGGTCGATGCGCGAATACCACCGGTCGGGAGATTCGATTTACTGGCCGAACCCCGGGTTGCTGGGAACGGCGCGAGCTCTGCTCTCGCAGTCGCTCTACGGCCGCGGGCCACGCACGCCGCGGAAGGCATCCGGTACGCACGGGCCGTCGCCGGTGGCTGTTCCGCGCTATGAACCTTCTGGCGATATTGGAAGAGTCGGCGACAACGAATTCCCCGGCGTGATCCTGTGGCCGGAGGTCAGCCCCGAGACCACGCTGGTCGCTCCCATTCTTTCCGGAGTCAGCTGCTCTTCGCGCGCCACCCACCCGCTGGGTATTCCCTTTTCCGGCCAGTACTGGATGTTCCGGGCGCCCAACAGGCGGCCTCCCTACGGCTCGTTCTTTCGACGGGGAAGTCCAGCGTCGCTTGCGTTCAGCACCACCGACCACGCTCCCCTGGAGATGGAGGCGCACCACAGGCTGGACCAACCCATCGGCCTGCGGTGCTGCCGCACGATCCAGGTCGCCATCTGGAATGCGGACCACGATCCGGGAACGGTTGCCCTGGAACTCATCCTCATCGACACGGGGCGGCGGGGACGACCTTGGCAGAGCCTCGGGATGAGTCCGGTGAGATCATTTCCAGGCAGCCTGCCCGTTCGCGAGACCCTCGAGTTCTCCATTCCCACAGCGCCCGAGTTGCGGCGGTTCGATGAATTCGAGATCCTATTCCACCGCGACCGCAACAGAGTCGACAAGAGCGCCCACATCGAGATTGAGCGCTTTGTACTGATACCGGTGAACTCGCTCTAAACGTGCTTATGGCCGATCGCGCCGATAAGGTGCCCGCCGAGAACTGGAGATCCGTGGTTCCGAACACAAATCACGGCAAATCAACGCTATCCTGGAGTTCGCCCTGCGCATGCATTTTCTCGATCTGGCCGTCATTCTCGCTTACCTGGCCGGTATCACCTGGTTTGGCGCGCACTTCCGCACCGGCGAGAAAGGACTGCGCGAGTACTTTCTGGGAGGCCGCGTGGCCCCGTGGTGGGCCATCGCGCTCTCCATCGTTTCCGCCGAAACCAGTACGCTGACGATCGTCGGCACGCCGGCCCTGGCCTTTACCGGCAACATGGGATTCCTGCAACTGGTGCTCGGTTACCTGCTGGCCCGCATCCTGATCTCCGCTCTTTTTCTGCCTCACTATTTCCGCGGCGAGATGTTCACCGCATATGAATTGATGCGCCGGCGGTTCGGTGAGCGCATACGCAAGCTGACGGCGGCCATCTTCCTGGTGACGCGCACGCTGGCGGAGGGAGTGCGGGTGTTTGCGGTCTCGCTGGTGATTTCCATCGTGCTGGGAACCGGTGAAATGGCCTCCATCGTTCTCATCGCCGGGCTGACGCTGTTCTACACCTTCGAAGGCGGCATGACGGCGGTGATCTGGACCGACGTGGTGCAGATGTGCCTTTACGTGTTCGGCGCGGTGCTCAGTCTGGTGATGATACTGGGAAAGATCCCGGGCGGCTGGCCGCACGCGGCGGCCGTGGCGGGAGCGGCCCACAAGTTCGCGATCTTCGACTTTCACTTCGCTCCCACCATGGAATTCCTGGCCCGCCCGTATACGTTCTGGGCCGGAATTGCAGGCGGCTGCTTCCTGACCACCGCCAGCCATGGCACCGATCAACTCATGGTGCAAAGGCTGCTCAGCGCGCGCGACCAGCGCGACAGCCGCAAAGCGCTGCTGGCGAGCTGGGCGCTGGTGGCCTTTCAGTTCACGCTGTTTCTGCTGATAGGCGTCCTGCTTTGGGTTTACTACGGCGGCAAGACTGCGCTAGCCGCCGATCGCATCTATCCCCAGTTCCTCTGGAGCAGCCTGCCGCCCGGATTGGCTGGCCTCGCGATCGCGGCAATTCTGGCGGCGGCGATGGCCAACCTGAGCGCGGCGCTGAATGCGCTGTCGTCGACTGTAGTGGTGGATTTTCTGGGCGGCGCGGCCGGATCGAGTGGTGAGGCCGGGGCGATGCGCCGCGCGCACCTGGCCACCATCGCATGGGCGGCTGTGCTGGTGGCGATTGCTTACGCGGCGCGCCACTCGCGCTCGGTGCTCGAGGCCGGGCTGACGATTGCCGCGATCCCTTCCGGCGCTCTGCTGGGCGTTTTCCTGCTGGGTGTGCTCACGCGGCGGCCGGGCGAATGGGCAGCCATCGCCGGAGTGGTTGCCGGCCTCACGGCGGCACTGGTGGTTCGCTTTGAAACCCCGGTCGCGTTTACCTGGTATGTCATGATTGGAGCCACGGTGACTTTCAGTTGCGGCCTGGCGGCGTGGTGGCTGGGACGCGCGCTGGCGAGGATGCGATGAAACCCGCGGTTCGGATGGAACTAAAGCGCGATTTGGGCCCATGGGCCGCGGCATCCATCGTGATTGGCACGGTGATCGGCAGCGGCATCTTTCTGGTTCCCCACGACATGATCCTGCGCGTGGGCACGCCCGGCTGGGTGTTCGTGGTATGGATCTTCGGTGGCCTGCTCACGCTGGCCGGTGCGCTGAGCTACGCCGAACTGGCGGCGGCCATTCCAGAGGCCGGCGGCGAATATGCTTACTTGCGGGAAGCCTACGGTCCGGTGTGGGGATTCCTGTATAGCTGGACGCAGATGTGGGTGGCCAAGAGCGGCTCCATCGCTACCCTGGCCACTGGCTTTTTCTATTACCTCGCCAATTTCTTTCCGGCGCTGGACGGCGTGTTTTACCGGCTGCCGCTGCCGCTGGGGCCGCATGGAGCGCCGCTCGATTTCCACTGGGGGCAGTTGCTGGCGATCGGCCTGATTGCCGCGCTGGCGTGGCTGAACTATTTCGGAGTCAAGCTGGGCGGCGAAGTGCAGGTCGCGGTGACCGCGGTCAAGGTGTTTTTGATCGCGGGAATCATCGTGGCCGGGCTGGGATTTGGCAGCCCGCACGCGCCGGCGCCGGTGTCCGCCGCGCCGCTGACCGCGGCGGGCTTCTTCGCGGCGCTGGTGGCGGCGCTGTGGGCTTATGACGGGTGGAACAACGTGGCCATGGTGGCCTCCGAGGTGCGCGACCCTCAACGCAATCTGCCGCGCGCGCTCATAGGCGGCACGCTGGCGGTGATCGCCATTTACCTGCTCGCCAACGCCGCCTATTTTCGCGTCCTATCTCCCGAAGCGGTGGGAGCGAGCCCGCGCGTGGCGGCGGAAATGATGCGCCGCATCCTGGGCGGCGCCGGCGCCGGCGGCGTTTCGATTGCCGCCATGATCAGTATCTTCGCCGCCCTCAACGGCTCCATCCTGACCGGCTCCCGCGTGCCCTACGCCGCCGCGCGCCAGGGCTACTTCTTTCGCGCCATCGCCCGCGTGGATGAAAAGCATCGCACGCCGGGCGTCTCCATTCTGGCTCTTTGCACGTGGTCGGCCTTGCTGGTGCTCTCCGGCAGCTACCGCCAGTTGTTTACATACGTAATTTTCGCGAGCTGGATTCTATACGGCATGGCAACCGCCGCTGTGATCGTTTTGCGGATAAAGCGGCCTGATTTACCTCGCCCTTATCGCACGCTTGGATACCCGGTCGTGCCGATATTGTTTGTATTGGTGGCGGGTATATTCATTATTTCCACGCTGTGGGACTCGCCTCGGGAATCGCTGATGGGGATTGTCCTGATACTGCTGGGACTGCCGTTCTATGCTTACTGGAGCAGCCGCCGGAACGCAAACGCAATCCAAGGTACTGCCTTCGATGAAACGAAACCGCCGGTATAAATCACCAGACTCAGTACTGGATTGCTCTTGATATTAATTCTTGAAATTAATGTATACCCCAATGAAAATCGCGGTGTATACTGGGGACAATCGAAGGAGTCATCCGAAATCTCATCAAATGCGGGATGAGAGATTCCGCTCTCGGAGGGGGAGCATATGGACGTCGCCAAGATCCTTGAAGAATTAAGAGAGGAGCGCCTGCGGCTCCAATCCGCCATTGAAAGCCTGGAGCGGCTGGCGCTGGGAAGGGTCCGCCGCCGGGGAAGACCGCCAAGCTGGATGACCGAGGCCAAGCGGAGAGGGCGCCCGCCGGGAAGCAAGAATAAAACCCACAACGCGGCAGCGGCGCAGAGAAGCAGCAGCGCGGCCGCATAAGCGCTAAGGGCTGTTTGGGCATTGGCTTGGCCCTTCCGGACCTTTCAGGCTGTCCCGCCCTCACCAAGCTGTCCCGCCCTCACGAACCACCGGGACACGACGGGCTCGCATTCCGCGCCGTTAGGCTTCCAGTTGGGGCGGTTGCCCTGTTCGTGGCGATGCCGGATGTGACGAGAGCGGTGCCAGCCATCGCTAGCGCCATGAATCCGCTGCTCCATTCGTCGCTATCGGTCAGATGAGTGGCCAGGCGGGGCGCATGAACGAGAACCGCTACCGAGAAAAACATGAGCCCCAGAAGAATCGCCGCGAGGCGCACGTACTTCCTGGTGGCGATCGCCACCGCGGCCGCGATGAAGCCGAAGCCTGTAAGGTAAGCCCAAAAGAAATGCCAGGGAAGCCAGGATGGGAGGAGGCCGGCGACCAGGCTGTCTGCGACAAAGTGATCAATCCCGAAAACCGCCATCGAGATGGCAAGGAAGAAGCGACCCAGCTCCATTGCCTTATCCGCGACGATGCCCCATCCCCGCGCACTGGTAGAGTCAATGGGCAGCGTCCCAGCTAGCACCCAAGCCCCGCCGCACAGAGCCAGCGTCTCAAAGGCGCGAGTCCGCTCACCGACATCGCGGAGGATCAGGGCCATTCTAGGAGTCCTGAGAAAAAGGAAGGATAGAAAGAAATATCCCCCCAGCAGGATAGCAGCGCTGCGCGGCTTTATGTCGATTGCGATGATGATGCCGGCGCCGATGAGTGCAACGCCGGCAAGGTAGGCCAAGAAAGCGTGTCCTGGGAGAATCCACTGCGGCAGCAGTTCCAGCCCAGCGGCATGACCGGCATAGATGAGCGGGCTCTCAATCCCCAAAACCACTATGGCGATGCCAAAAAGGAAGCGGCCGTACTTGGTAATCCCATCCATCGAGTTGCGCTGCTTCACCAGGAGCGGCGCCTGCGCGGGAGATCCCCCGCTACACGGCTGAGATCTGCCCTTAGCGCCTTCTATCTTACGCGATCTTAGAACCAGTCATGAAATAACCGGTTCCATTGGCAGGAGCGCCGCAACGAGGTCCGGCCTAAAGACGCCGGAGGGCGAATGCGTAGGCGCCGATCGCCACCGCTTCGCTGGTTCCCAGCCGGGAGATGCCGATGGCAGTGCGCGCCAACGGATCGTAGACCACCGTGCGCGCCGACCCCGGGACGCGGATCTGGCGCGTCTCGCCGCTCAGAAACTGCTCGCGTTGTGACGGATCCTCGATATCGTAGGCGCGCGCGCACAGGCGCTGTTGCCCGGAATCGTAAACGCCGTTGACGGCGTCCACCAGCGCCGGCAGGAACAAAGAATGAGCGCCGGAGATGCCGCCGCCGACCACGCCGAGGCCGTCGATGAGGGTCAGGGCCTGCGCCATGGCATCGCCGGCGACTTCCCCGAGCCGCCGGAAAGCTTCGGTGGCCGCGGCGCGATTCCCTGCTGCGAGCCCCATCCCGATATCGAAGATGGCCTTGGGCTCGGGCGCCTGTTCGAACGGGATTCCCGCGCACTGAGCATACACGCCGCGCACGGCACGGATGCAGGCGCCTTCTTCGGCATTGATGCCGGGATCGAGTTTGTTACGCAGCAGCCAGGCCTCGCCGGCCATGGAGTTGTCACCGATGAACAGTTCCCCGTCGCGGGCGATGCCGCCGCCAAAGCCGGTCCCCAGCGTGATGCCGAACAGATTGCGGTAGCGCTTGGGACTGCCGGCCTGTTCGAGCAGGCCATTGACATAGGGCAGAAAGCCGGCGATGGCTTCCCCGTAGACGAACAGGTCGCCATCGTTGTTGATGTAGACCGGGATGGCGAACTTGTCCTCCAGCATGGGCCCGAGCGCCACGCCGCCGCGGAAGGCCGGCAGGTTGCCCAGGTCGCCGATAACACCGCTGGGATAATCGGCTGGGGCGGGAAAGGCAAAGCTGATGGCCACCGGTGGCTCCGGAAGGGACTGCCTCAGGTCTTCGAAACCGCGCACAATGTTTCCCAAGCAGCGGTCCAGGTCGTCCGCTTCGGTGGGCAGGCTGAAAGCGTCGCTCAGCGGCCGGTTGCCGCGCACGGCGGAAAACTTCAGGCCGGTACCTCCCGCATCCAGGGTCATCACGATGCGCGAGTCCGTTACAGAGGGGATGGGCATGCTTATTGTTCCTTGAGTCGCTCTCCCGAAGTGATTTTTCCGGCCGCGAAAGACCGAGGCCGGACCGCTGAGGCGCTGAGAGACAAACCTCATTCTGGCGCGTTGCCCTCGCGGAGCGCAAGCGCGCTGAGAAACTACAGGCTCCGGGTGAAGGTGTTATGTTCTTAGAAGATTTGGGATTGGGGTCGGCCCCCGTTTCTTGGCGTAGAGCCCGTTTTTGGCGTAGAGCCGCATAGAGCCGAAAGGTTTTGGTGGACCTGGTGAGATTCGAACTCACGACCTCTTCCATGCCATGGAAGCCAGATCAATCGCTTACAGACAAGGTCCTCGTGGTTTCATGCACTTACCGGCGCCAATTTTGGACCGCGTTTGGACCGCGTGACCTCTTCCATGCTTTTCCGGACCCTGCCCGGACTGCGTAATCCTGCCGCGTTTGGACCTCGATTCCGTGCTGGCTAGTGGCGTGCTTTTCGCGCGCACGCCCGGAAGCTACACGCCCTTTGAAATGCGTCCGTTGGGAAGACATTTTCGGGTCGCCTATATATAAAGGGGTTTTTCCTGCCGGTTGATGCCGGCGGGATCATGTGGCATCCCCGCCACGGCAGCGATCCTATTCCGTGGAGCAGCGTGCGGGGTGATCGCGCTATCGACGTCTATCGTCGCCAGTATCGCCGGATCGATGCGCGTCTAACGACGCGGCGATAGACTGTCCGATGGGATCATGTGGCATCGCCACCGGACGCCGCGCCAGTGAAGTGGCCGATGAGCGCGGCCACAAGCGTACAACGACGGAGCAACATACAATCGTAGAAGCCGATCACGATTATGGCCAAGAAGCAGAAGTCGACAACTGCGGCGCGGGCGGAATCCGTGTGGCCCGACCTGGATCGCACCTTCCGGGGAGAACTGTAGGCCAACCATGGACTTCCGCCTTTCCCGCCACGCCGAATGGGAGATGGCCCGCCGCGGCATCCCACTCGCGCTGGTCCAGGCTGTATTGGACCACCCGGAACAGCGCAGTGTCGACGAATCCCACCCAGGCCGTTGGATTCACCAGTCGCGGTTGCGGTTCGAAGATGGGAAAATGTATCTGCTGCGAGTTGTGGTGGACGAAGACGAACAGCCGCCCGTGATCATCACCGCGTACCGGACCAGCAAGATCGAGAAGTACTGGAGCGCCGAATGAAAGTTGTATACGACCCCGAAGTAGACGTTCTCAGCGTCCTGCTGAGCGACACGCCGGTCGCGGAAAGCGATCAGGATAAGCCCGGCGTCATCCTGGACTACGACGCCGGCGGCAACATGGTGAGCTTCGAAATTCTCGATGCTTCGAAGCGCATGGCGAATCCGATGTCCGTCGAGTACGCCGTTACGCCGCCACTTCGCCGCCCGGCATGATGATGGTGCTGGATGCGCTGATTCGCGAGTTCAACGGCCACGTGGCGTTTCGGGAACGCCGACCGGGCGTGCTTCAGGTGTTGGCCCCGCTTTTTCACGAAGACGGCGACATGGTGGACATCTTCCTCGATGAACCGGTGAACGGTTCGAGCAAGGTCCGGATCGGCGACCATGGGCTGACGCTGATGCGCCTCACGTACACCTACGACCTGGACACCGAGAACAAGCAGCGCATCTTCAACCGGATCTTGTCGGAAAACCGGATTCAGGAACAGGACGGGCGGTTGTACATCGAGGCCGAACCCGAACGGCTGTACCCGGCGCTGCTTCAGTTCGCCCAGACGGTCGCCAAGGTCTCCAGCATGCAGTGCTACAAGCGGGAGGTCATCCAGAACCTTTTCTACGAGCAGTTGGCCGAGTTCGTGGAGGAGGGACTGACCGAGTACAACCCGCGCCGGAACACGCTGCCGATTGCGGACCACGACGAATACGAGGTGGATTACCAGTTCGATATCGGCCCGCGCCCGCTCTTTCTGTTCGGAGTGAAGGACACCGACAAAGCGCGGCTGGCCACCATTTCGTGCCTGGAGTTTCAGCGGCGGCGTATCCCGTTCAAGGGCGTGATGGTGCACCAGGACTTCGAAAGTGGGATCACGAAGCAGGCACGCAACCGGATCACCAGCGCCAGCGACAAGCAGTTCCCGTCGCTCGACGACTTCCGGGAGAACGGCCCGCAATTCTTCGAACGCGAGCGCGCTGCCTGAATTGGCGCGCAGGGCTTCGCACAACGTGTTGGCCCGAAACATCCGATGTCTACGTTCTGGGCGACGTGGGAGGGCACGATTCGCTAGACTGTTCTCTAAAGCATGGTATTGGAAAGCAAGCGCCGCTTGCTGTACAACAAGCGGGTTGCTCCGAACACGTTCGTGTTCTTCTTTCATAAAGGACCGAGCGAGACCTCCTGGAGCGTCCGTGACTACTCCTCACCAGGCTCCGTTGGGCTGCGATACGCATCGGATTTCCGTGATGCCGCAGGCCGCATCCCCTTGGCATCCGAGATCCGCGCATCCGCCCAGTATGATTTCCCCGCTCCGGCACACCCCACGACCGATCTGGATCACTGGCATAGCGCAATCCGGACAAAGAACACCGAGTACCTGGCGCGCGAAACGCCGGCGGCGCCACTACCTGCGATTGCGGCGCCACTGCCTACGTCTTCGTGCAGCGCCTCGGTAACTCCGGCATTCCCGATCCTCAACCTGCCGAAGCTACTTGCGTCGCCGAAGGCGAAAAAACGCGGTGACATCGAGCGAATTTTTCACTCACCGAACAGCGAGGATTACGTCACCTGGAACTTCTTCCAACTGCTCGATCGCGTGCCCGTTTCCACCTGGTGGCCGCGGCTTCTGGAGCTGGCTGGAGTGAACTCGCTCGATCCAGCAGACTTTCCGGTTGTGCGGCTCTGGCAAACGACTGCCGCGCCGCGCGCGTATGAAGCGTTGAGCCGCGAGCGAATGCGCGCAGGGGATAATCAGGGATGGCGCGAACGCAGTCTCGACATGAACCCTGTCGAGGGCCCGTCTGAAATCGATATCACGTTCGAAGGCAAGAGCTATATCGTCTTCGTGGAGGCGAAACTGGGTTCCGACGTGTCCCTCAGCACGACTTACGATCCCGAGCGGAACCAGATTGCCCGCAACGTCGATTGCGTACTCGATATCTGCGGCAACCGCCGGCCGGCCTTCTGGATGTTCGTGCGCGATCAGGCGGCCACGCGCGCCTATGTTCAACTGATGGAGCGCTATCGGGACGTCTCGGAGTTGAACCGCGCGGTGCCGCACCGCGCTGCGGCCCGGCTTGCTCCGCTCTGCGCCGACCTGGCGGTTGTCACATGGGCAGATCTACTCAAGCTACTGGCGGGCGTGGGTTGGAGTGCACCGGAAGTGGACGTCGAATTGGAGCTGCGGAGGCGAGTGATGCTGGCGTAAGTTCGCGGCAGCGCCGCAGTGGGCTTGCATCGTTGTAAGCAATACAGCTATAAAGGCTTATTCGGGACAGTGCGATCCGTTACTTTAGGCCCCTCATGCCAAATGAAGCCGACACATGCCGGAAGTTCGTCGTTCCGAAGCTCCAGGCCGCTGGTTGGGACACCGATCCTCACCGTGTCAATGAGCAGGTAACATTCACTGACGGGCGCATCATCGCCGCCGGAAGCAAGGGGCACCGGCGCCCCGGCAAGCGCGCGGACTATCTGCTGCGGTACCGTCCGGACCTGAGCATCGCCGTGGTGGAGGCGAAGGCTTCGTACTGTTCCGCCGCCGATGGCCTGCAGCAAGCCAAGGACTACGCTGAGATTCTCGGGCTGAAGTTCGCCTACGCCACCAACGGTCACGAGATCGTCGAGTTCGATTTCGTCGAAGGCCGCGAGCGCACCATCCCCGATTTCCCGGCGCCCGACGAACTCTGGCGCCGCCTGCTGGCCGGCAACGGACTGTCCGAGCAGACCGCAGATCGGCTGCTCACGCCGGCCTACCACCTGAGCGGCAAGTCCCCGCGCTACTACCAGGAGATCGCAATTAACCGCGCGATCCAGGCGATCTTGCAGGGTCAAAAGCGGGTGCTGCTCACCATGGCAACCGGCACCGGCAAAACCGTCGTCGCGTTCCAAATCTGCTGGAAGCTCTGGTCGTCGCGCTGGAATCGCGACCCCCGGAAGGAATACCGGCGGCCGCGCATCCTGTACCTGGCCGACCGCAACATCCTGATCGACGACCCCAAGGACAAGACGTTCACGCCGTTCGGCGACGCCCGCTGGAAGATCGAGAACGGCATCGCCAACAAGAGCCGGGAGATGTACTTTGCCATTTACCAGGCCATCGCCAAGGACGAAAACCGGCCCGGCCTCTACCGCGAATACGCGCCGGATTTCTTCGACCTGATCATCGTGGATGAATGCCACCGGGGCAGCGCGCGGGACGAAAGCAGTTGGCGCGAGATCCTGGATTACTTCGCGCCGGCCTACCAGATCGGAATGACGGCGACGCCGAAGCACGAGGACAACGCCGACACGTACCGCTATTTCGGCGACCCGGTCTACACCTACAGCCTGCGGCAGGGAATCGACGACGGTTTTCTCGCTCCCTATCGCGTCCACCGTGTGATTACCCAATGGGACGCGGCGGGCTGGCGGCCCAGCCAGGGTGAACTGGACCGCTATGGGCGCGACATCCCCGATGAGGAGTACCACACCAACGACTTCGAAAAACGGGTCGCCCTCCGCGCCCGCACCGAGTGCGTCGCGAAACACCTGACGGAGTTTCTGCGCAAGACCGACCCGTTCGCCAAGACCATCGTCTTCTGCGTGGACCAGGAGCACGCCGCCGACATGCGCCAGGCGCTGGTGAATCTCAATTCCGACCTGGTCCAGCAGTACCCGGATTACGTTTGCCGGGTGACGTCGAACGAAGGCGACATCGGCCGCGGCCACCTCAGCAACTTCCAGGATCTGGAACGACAGACTCCCGTCATCCTGACTACCTCGCAGATGCTCACCACCGGAGTGGACGCGCCCACCTGCAAGAACATCGTCCTGGTGCGCGTGATCAACTCCATGATCGAGTTCAAACAGATCATCGGGCGCGGCACCCGCGTGCGCGACGACTACGGCAAGCTGTTCTTCAACATCCTCGATTACACCGGTTCCGCCACTCGCCTGTTCGCCGACCCCGACTTCGACGGCGACCCGTCTATCGAGACGCAGGAAGAGGTGGACGGCGAAGGCAAGCCCGTAAAGCCTCCAATCACGGTGAAGCCCGAGGAACCGGACGAGCCCGAAACGCCCGGCGGCCCGATCATCGACGAGAGCCCCGACGACGGCCATCGCAAGTACTACTTCGACGGCGGCCACGTGGATGTAGCCGCCCACCTGGTCTACGAACTCGATCCCGACGGCCGCCAACTGCGTGTTGTGAAGTTCACCGATTACACTGCGGAACGCGTGCGGACGCTCTACCGCAATACGGCGGACTTGAGGCGCGACTGGTCCGATCCGAAGGCGCGAGCCACCATCATCGAGAACCTCGCGGATCGTGGAGTGGACTTCGACGAACTGGCGCGCGCCGCGGATGCCCCGGACGCCGACCCGTTCGACCTGCTCTGCCACGTCGCGTTCAACGCTCCGCTGCGGACGCGCCGCGAACGGGCACAGCGGTTACGCAGCGAGAAGAAGGACTTCTTCGCCCAGTTCGGCCCGGATGCACGGGCCGTGCTCAACGACCTGCTCGACAAGTACGCCGAGCACGGCGTGGCACAGTTTCTGCTGCCGGACATCTTGGAGGTGCCGCCCATTTCCCAACACGGCAACGTGATGGAGATCTCGCGACTGTTCGGCGGCTCCGACCGCCTTCGCCAGGCGGTGAACGATCTACAGACGTTGCTTTATGCGGCATAAGAGGAGACAGTAGTTGGCGAAATCGAAACCAAAGGCGCCGCTCACCACGGCGCAACAACTGGGCAGCCTAATCAAATCCGCCCGCGACATCATGCGGAAGGACAAGGGACTCTCCAGCGACCTCGGCCGCCTGCCGATGCTCACCTGGATCATGTTCCTGAAGTTCCTGGACGACATGGAACAGATCGAGGAATCGCGGGCGGAGCTGCGCGGGGAGAAGTACCGAACCTCCATTGACAAGCCGTATCGCTGGCGCGACTGGGCGGCCAAGGAGGACGGCATCACCGGCCCGGAACTTCTGGCGTTCATCAACCAGGAAGAGGCCGTGCTCCCCAACGGCAAGAAGGGTGCGGGGCTGTTCACCTACCTGCGCGGACTTCGCGGCGGCAATGGCAACGGCGGGCGGCGCCGAGTGATCGCGACCGTGTTCTCCGGCGTCGCGAACAACATGATCTCCGGGTACCTGCTGCGCGACGTGATCAACAAGGTGAACGGCATCCACTTCCTGGCGAAGGAGGAAATGTTCACGCTGGGCCATCTCTACGAGTCGATGCTCAAGGAGATGCGCGACGCTGCCGGCCAGAACGGCGAGTTCTACACGCCGCGCGCGGTGGTGCGCTTCATGGTCGAGGTGTTGGACCCGCGGCTCGGCGAAACAGTTCTTGATCCGGCCTGCGGCACCGGCGGTTTTCTGGTGGAGGCCTACTCTCATCTCGAAAAGCAGTGCAAGACGGTTCAGGACCGAAAAGCCGTCCAGGAGCGCAGTATCTTCGGCGGCGAAGCCAAGCCCCTGCCATACCTGCTCTGCCAGATGAACCTGCTGCTGCACGGCCTGGAAGCGCCGAAGATCGATCCGGAGAACAGCCTACGCTTCCCATTGGCGCAGATCGGCGACCGCGACCGGGTGGACGTCGTCATGACAAACCCGCCCTTCGGCGGCGAAGAGGAGCGCGGGATTCTCTCGAATTTCCCCGACGACAAGCAGACCGCCGAAACCGCGCTGCTCTTCCTGCAACTGATCATGCGGAAGTTGCGGCGGCAGCCGAAACCGGGGCGTGCGGCTGTCGTCGTTCCGAACGGCGTCCTGTTCGGTGATGGCATTTGCGCGCGCATCAAAGAGGATCTACTCAAAGAGTTCAACCTCCACACGATTGTCAAGCTGCCGAACGGTGTCTTTGCGCCGTACACATCGATCCCAACTAACCTGCTGTTCTTCGATCGCGGCGGACCGACCAAGAACGTCTGGTATTACGAACAGCCGCTGCCGGAAGGGAAGAAGAACTACACCAAGACGCAGCCGATCCAATTCGAGGAATTCGCCGATTGCCTGAAGTGGTGGAAGAAGCGCGCAGAGAACGAGCGCGCATGGAAAGTTACGGCTGCCGACCTCCTGGCGCGCGGCTGCAATCTCGACGTAAAGAACCCCAACGCCGCAGAGGATTTGGGACATCAGCCACCGGAGAAACTCGCCGCCGACATTCTCGCCAAGGAGCAGCGGATCATCGAAATCGTGCGCGAAATTCGGCAGTTGCTGGTGGAGGGGTTGAGGTGAGGAAGTGGCCGCTGGTGAAGTTGGGCGAAGTGCTGCGGCCCGTCAGCCGCCCAGAACCGGTGCGGCCTGACGCCACATACCGGTTGCTGGGTGCCCGCTGGTACGCGCTTGGTCTGTACGTGAAGGATGTGGCACCGGGCTCCGGCATCCAGGCCACGAAGCTGTATCGAGTCTGCGAGGGTGATTTCGTCTACAATCGCCTGTTTGCATGGAAGGGCTCCTTCGCGCTGGCCTCCCAAGACGACGAAGGCTGCTTTGTCTCGAACGAGTTTCCCTGTTTCCAGGTCGTCCCAGAAAAGCTGGATGGGCGCTACCTTTGGCGATACTTCAGCCGCTTGCCGGCATGGAATGAGGCGCTGGGATTGAGTACCGGAGGCACACCAACCAGCCGCAATCGGTTAAAGGAAGACAAGCTACTTGCGACTGGAGATCCCGCTCCCGCCAGTGACGACCCTCGGAGGAAGCGGCAATGTTCGATCGCCATGGCAGAGGGAATCGCCTGAAGCAGTTCGATTGCGGAAAGAGGTGAGCGAACGTTCCGACCAATTTTGCTCGGCGATACTCGCGGAGAAGCAGTGGTTCGCCGCCGTACGCCAACGCAGATGTCCGATCTGGTCGAATTGCGCTCACTGGATACCGAAGTCCGGCCGGACGAACCCTATCACTTCGCCGGCGTGTATTGCTTTGGGCGCGGGGTCTTTTCGGGATCTGTGAAGTTAGGTGCCGAGTTTTCCTACCAGCGGCTCACCAGATTACAGGCGGGCAATTTCGTGTATCCAAAGCTGATGGCATGGGAGGGTGCTCTTGGAATCGTTCCTGCGAATTGTGACGGGCTGTATGTCTCCCCCGAGTTTCCCGTCTTTTCGGTCGACACGAACCGGGTTCTTCCGGAGACGATGGACACCCATTTCCGTGATCCTACTGTTTGGCCGGCCCTGGGGGCGCGAGCACTGGAACCAATGTCCGCCGACGCAGATTGAACCCGAAGGAATTTCTCCGATACAGTTTCCCCCTCCCTTCAATGGAAACGCAATCGCGTCTCCGCGAAGTCCGCGCCGGCTTGAAGCTGTTGAAGGCGCAGCCCTGCGGGGAACATCGGAGCTTGATGCATGCTGCCCGCCATCCTCGACCGCGCCTTCCGTGGAGATCTCTGACATGAGACAACCGCAGCCTGATCGGATTGGAGGTGGGCGTGCCTGATTTCTCCGCGCAGGAATCCGGCTTGGGCTACCTGTATCAGTCGCGCTACGCCCTCTGGCTGCTGTTGGACGGTCCCGAAGAACAGGAGGTCGTCCTGGAAACCCTGGACGACATTGTGCTGAGCCAGGACGGCACGCCCCGCGATCTCCTGCAGACCAAACACAACACGGTCCCCGCGCGCCTGACGGATGCGTCCACTCCGCTGTGGAAGACCTTGCGAATCTGGAGCACGCACGTAAAGGACGGCGTGATCCAGGTGCCACCCACAACGCTAACGCTCATCACCACCGCGGAAGCCCCGGCTGAATCAGTTGCCGCAGCACTCCGGCCGGGTCGCGAAAGGGACTGCGCGGCCGCTCTTGATCGGCTCCGTGAGGTTGCCCAGACCTCCAAGAACGAGGCCCTGGAGGCCGCGTTCGCAGCATTTTCGGACTTGACCGACGATCAGCAGTTTCGCCTCGTGGAAGCGATCCACGTTCTGGACAACTCACCCGATATCTCCGACACCGGCGACAAGATCCGGGATCGAATTCGCGCCGCCGTGGATCGCCAGAACCGGGACGCGCTGTTTGAGAGACTCGAGGGCTGGTGGTTCGGCAAGGTTGTTGACCAATTGAGATCCGCCCGTCCGACGCCCGTTGCCGGCTTCGAGGTGTACGACAAACTGCGCACGATAGCGGAGCAATTCGGGCCGAACGCACTGCCCATCGATTACTTGGACGCGAGGCCGGATAGCGTCGACCCGCACACGGACAACAGGACGTTTGTCAGACAGCTTCGGGCCATTGACGTCGGCCTGACCCGAATCGAGAAGGCCATCCTGGACTACTACCGGGCCTTCGAGCAACGTTCGCGGTGGGCGCGGGAAGAACTGCTGGTGGGCGATGAGGTTGAGTCATACGAGCGGCGTCTGATCGATGAATGGGAACGATTCGCCGCCGCGCTGACCGAGGAACTAGATGGCGCCGCAAGCGAGATCGAACTGAAACGGGTTGGCCGCCAGGTCTTCAATTGGATGGAGCAAACAGCCGACCTTAGGATTCGCCCGAGCGTATCGGAGCTCTACGTCATGCGGGGGAGCTTCCACATACTGGCCAACAAGCCCAACCCGAGCGTTTGGTGGCACCCCAAATTCGTGGAGCGGCTCTCCGAGATTCTCGCCGAACCGGGAGTCGCGCCATGAGGCTCTGGAACGACCGGCCACCGGAAATTGCGCACCTATTCAACCCCGCTTTCTGTGCCCTGCTGATTCGCGAGGGCGTCCTTGGCTTCATGGAAGTGAGCCCTGGCGGCATGCCATATCCTCTCGTGTTTCTCCTGCTCCCGATTGTGCTACACAAAGCGACCAGAGAATCCCTTCCGGGGAAGATCACCACCAAGATGCACCCGTGGATTCAAGAGCATCAGGAAGCCCGCGTCGGCTTTTCCGAACGTTGCGCTGCCGTGGCCGCATATACTCGTGAAGCCATTCTGTTTGCCGCGAATAGCGCGCTACTGACGTTCTCGCCGGAAGGGGCGCTGCAGGCGCCGCAGCTACGGCTTAAGCGGCCTCCGTGGCCGACCGACTCAGAATCCTGGGCCTGCAGGCAGCGAGCGCGCTTCGTGGGCCGGTGGCTCGCGACCGCCGGCGACAATGCCACGATCTTTGCGATGTGGGGAGTTCGTCCATGACGATGCAGATACGCTCAATCATTCTCTACAACCGCGCCGGGGCCATCCGCGAGGTCTCTTTCAAGCCCGGCGCCGTCAACATCATCACCGGGAGATCCTTGACGGGCAAATCGGCGATCATCGACATCGTCGATTATTGTATGGGCCGGTCCACGTTCAATATCCCGGAGGGCGTCATTCGCGACTCCGTGGCATGGTACGCCGTCGTGTTCAGGTTTGGCGACAACACAGAGGTTCTTGTCGCCAAGCCCGCGCCGAAAGAGAACGCGGCCAGCCAGAGCCAGGTCTATTACGAGGTCGGTACGTCTCTGACGGCGCCTCCCCTGTCCAGGTTGATTCCGAACTCGAACGATGAAGCAGTGATCAAGGATCTCTCGAAGCGGGTCGGCATTCGTTCCGAATCTGCACATGCCGCCCGCCGGCCAGTCGCGGAATGAGCTGGAAGCCACAATCCGGCATACGGTTTACTATTTGTTCCAAACCCAGGGACTCATCGCCAGCAAGGAATTGTTGTTCCACCGGCAGTTGGAACCGCAAATGCCGCAGACGATCAAAGACACGCTGCCGTATTTCCTCGGGGTGGTTAATTCCGAACGCGTCCGCTTGGAACATGAACTGCGCCTCGCAAAACGTCGGCTGAAGCTGGCTTCGCGAGATCTGGAGGAAGCGCAGTTTGTGGCAACGGACCAGTTGACGCGCGGGCAGAGCCTCATCACGGAAGCTCAACAGGTCGGGATACTGAGGTCCGACGTGGCCATCGGAACCGCCGAGGAGATCGTCGAGACGCTCAGAACTGTATTGACATGGGCGCCGTCCGCCGCACCGCTCGTCGAAGAAGATAGGCTCGCGGATCTTCGCCGGCTGGCCGATACGCGACGAGAGGAATTCAAGGGCTTTCAGAGGCAGATCGATGCCGCTGAGGTTTTCCAACGCGACGCTCAAGCATACGCAAGCGAGGCCGGAGAACAGGTGATGCGACTGCAATCCATCCGCCTTTTCAATGGGGCTGACGGCCCGCACCGCTGCCCAGTTTGTTCGTCGGATCTCCCGGTTGAAGTCCCAACTGTCTCCGCGCTTACCGAGAGTCTTCGCCGGTTGGGCACCGACCTCCAGCAGGTGGAGGGTGAGCGCCCAAGGCTTCGAGAATACATCGACAACCTGAAAACTGAGCGCGAGGCTACCCGGCAACTGCTGGCGGAAGCGGAGTTCGCGTTGGAAGCGGCTCAGTCGGAACAGGAGGCCGCCGAGGAGTTCCGAAACGCAAACGCCAGAGCGGCGCGCGTTGCGGGCAGGGTGAGTCTCTATGTCGAGACGGTCCAGCTTGTCAATGAGCAGGAAACACTACAACGCGCGGTAAGGCAAGCAGAGACCGAGGTCGAGCGTCTGGAATTGCTGCTTGCCGAAGACGGCGAGCAGGATCTTCTCGCCTCAATCCTCAATCGCATGGGGCAGCGAATGACGAGCTGGTCGGAACTGCTGCAGCTTGAGCATCACGCGCCTTACCGGCTCGATCTCAACAACCTCACCGTAGTCGCTGATCGGCCGGGGCGCCCGATTCCGATGCAACGAATGGGCGGCGGCAAGAACTGGCTCGGGTGCCATCTATTGGCCTTGCTCGCGCTTCACGAACATTTCGTGCAAAACAATTGCCCGGTGCCGGGCTTCTTGGTGTTGGATCAGCCGACGCAGGTCTACTTCCCTTCGACGCAACAATACAAGGCGCTGTCGGGAACAACTCAGGCGACGCTCGAAGCAGACGCGGATCTGGATGCGGTGGGAAGGATGTTCGATCTGCTGTTCTCGGTCTGCGCGGAGCTGGCGCCGAACTTTCAGATAATTGTCCTGGAACACGCGAATCTGCCGGATGAGCGCTATCAGGCGGCGGTAATCGAAGATCCGTGGAGTGGAGTCGGGCATCACGCGCTTGTACCGGAAGAGTGGAAGTCATTGACAGGAGAAACCTCGTGAGAGTATCGACGATCCTCGACCACATCGACAGTGGCCACATGGCCTTGCCTGAGTTCCAGCGCGGATATGTCTGGAACCGCGATCAGGTGCGCGGTCTGTTCAGTTCTCTGTACCGGCGGCATCCGGTTGGCGGGCTACTGGTATGGGCGACGGAGTCGAAGACGGCGGCCCATCGCGGCGACGGTGCGCTCGCGGCCGGCGTAGTGAAGCTTCTGCTCGACGGCCAGCAGCGCATGACCTCGCTCTACGGCGTGGTGCGCGGCCAGCCGCCGAAGTTCTTCGACGGCAACGCGGCGGCGTTCACGGGTCTCCGATTCCACCTCGATACCCAGACGTTCGCCTTTTACCAGCCCATGAAGATGCAGGGCGATCCGCTGTGGGTCGATGTGACCGAGCTGATGCAGAAGGGTAACGATGGCTTGGGCCAGTTTGTCGTGCGGCTGAGTCAACAGACTGCCTCGGGGGCGGTGCTGGGCGAGTACGCGGGACGCCTAAGCCGGCTGCTCGGCATCGTCGAAATCGAACTGCACATCGAAGAGGTCACCGGCGCGGACAAGTCGCTCGACGTGGTGGTCGATATCTTCAACCAGGTAAACAGCGGCGGCACTAAACTCTCCAAGGGCGACCTGGCGCTGGCTAAGATCTGCGCCGAGTGGCCGGACGCCCGCGACGAAATGAAGCAATCCCTCAAGGGCTGGGCGGCGAGCGGCTACCACTTCAACCTCGACTGGCTGCTGCGGTCCGTGAATACCGCGCTTACCGGTGAAGCGAAATTCAGCTTCCTGCACGGCAAGACCGCAGAGGAAGTCCAGGATGGACTGAAGCGGGCGGTCAACCGGATCGACACTTGCCTCAACCTGATCGGCGGGCGCTTGGGCCTGGACCACGATCAGGTGCTCTTCGGCCGCTTCGCGATTCCGGTCATGGTCCGCTACCTCGATATGCGTTCGGGATCGCTCGACGCCATCGAACGGGACAAGATGCTCTTCTGGTTCGTTCAAGCGGGTATGTGGGGGCGCTTCTCCGGTTCCACCGAGTCGTATATCGACCAGGATCTCGCCGCCCTCGAGGGCGGCGATGGTGGGTTGGACAAACTGCTGGAGCAGCTTCGCCTCTGGCACGGCGGCTTGCGGGCCGAGCCGGGCCACTTCACTGGCTGGAGCCTTGGAGCTCGCTTCTATCCGGTGCTGTATCTGCTGACGCGCATGGGCGAGTCGAAAGACTGGGGCACGGGACTACCGCTTAAGAGCAGCCTACTCGGAAAGATGAACAAGCTGGAGGTGCACCACATCTTCCCGAAGGCCCAGCTCTACAAGCTCAAGCACAAGCGCCCGGAGGTGAATGCGCTCGCCAATTTCTGCTTTCAGACCAAGCAGACCAACTTGGAGATCAGCGACCGCCTGCCCGAGGAGTACTTCCCCGTATTCGAGGCGCGGCATCCCGGTGGACTGGCTTCGCAGTGGATTCCCGCCGACCCCGAGTTGTGGAAGCTGGAGAACTACCGCGAATTCCTCGAAGCGCGCCGAAAGCTTCTTGCCGCCGAGACCAATCGGTGCATGGAGGATCTTCTTCATGGTGATGTTCGCTGGCTCGCTTGGGCAGCGAAGCCGGCACAGGCGCCCGTAGTAGTTGCGGGCGGCATCACCAGCGAAGCCGAGGAGGAGGAACTGGAAGTTTTGAACGACTGGGTGGTGGCGCAGGGATTGCCGCCCGGCGTGCTGGCCTTCGACTTCGCAGACCAAGTGAGCGGCGAGCAAAAGGCCGTGTTCGATCTAGCCTGGCCCAGCGGCATTCAGGAAGAACTGAGCCAGCCGGTCGCGGTGCTGCTCAACGAGAACTCGGAAACACTGGCGCTCGCCAGCCGCGCCGGATTCCGGTGTTTCACAGCCGCACAGGAGTTCAAAGACTACGTGGAAAAGGACATTCTGGCAGCCGAAGGCCAAGGTGGGCCTACTGGCCAACCGTCTCGGCTGTAATGATCGCGTCCGCTTGTACCAGGGACATCGCGTTCCGCGCGGCGTCATAGGCTACCATCTGCTCCAACTCGGTAGCGTACCGTCCGATCACGAACTCGCGCCCTTGCTGCTTTAGGGCCACCAGGTATTTTCGTTGGTCGGTAAGTGCATCCTGTTGCTTATCCTGCAAGGTCTTCAGCGCGCGCCCGAATCCGATGCTCAGGCCGAGCAAGAACTGGAAAGTCTCGTTGCTCAACCCGCTCGCCGACGCTGCATTGCTTGCCTCGTCTCGTGCGGCCATTAGGTCGCGCCCAAGCTCGATCATCGCCTCGAGTATCCGGGCTTCACGTGTTTCCGCCGCCGTGGGGTTTCTCATTCTCTCGTCTCCTTGCATGACCATTCATCACTCTGTAGCCGACCACGATCAAGGGAATTCCGCGCCACTTCCCGCGTTTTCTTTGCGATAAGAAGGCGCGCACTCCTCAAGCGATCTTGGCCAAATTGGGGTTTTGGCTGCGCTTTGCCGCTTTGGCCCGCCTGCACTGAATCCGGCGCGTCAGTTCCTCCTGGCGCTTCAACTGGACGATGGTGTACTCCTCGGTGATCTTCGTGTTGGCGTGGCCGGCGATCTTGCTGGTCTCGATGCTGCTGCCGCCGACTTCCTGCCGCCATGTGATGTTGGCGCGGCGTAGGGAGTGCGGCCCGAAGCCGGGGAAATCGCAGCCTTCGACGTCAGCCGCCCTCTTCAGGGCCTGACGGACGCCGGAGTCCCACATCGGCTCCTTCAGGTTGTCGGCCTGTGGGAATACCCACGCTTCCGGGCCGCGATGCTTCAGTCCCGCGATCCACGCCTTGTAGCGCGGGCCCAGATCGCCCAGCGCCAGCACGCGCTTGCTCTTGTCGGTCTTGGGTTCGTCGATATCGCCGCGCCAGTTCCGTTGATCGATTCGAATGCAGCCTTTATCGAAGTCGACATGCTTCACCTGCAGGCCGGTCACTTCGGAAATGCGCGTCCCGGTGTCGAGGCATGTCTCGCAGACCAGCAGGTTCGGGTTTTCGAGGCGCGCCAGCACGCGCGCCGTCTGGTCCTCGTCCAGGATGCGCTTCTCGCGGACCTCCCACTTCTTGGGGAGTTTCACGCGCCGGATCGGATTCGCGAAAGTTTCCGGCAGGAGTTCCCACTCCTGCGCCTTCGTGATGACGCCGCTCATGATGCCGCGCAGGTCGGCCATGTGGTGCCACGACGCGCAAGTATCTTGGAGCCAGTCGATTACGTCTTTCGCGCGGAACTCCGCGAGGCGGGTGTCCTTCCACCTGGGCAGGATGTACTTTTCGATATTGAAGATGTACTTGGCCCTGGTGGGCGCGGCCAGCAGCGCCTTGCCGCCGACCGACTTTTCAACGAAATCGCTGCGCCACATCTGCGCCAGCCTGCCGAAGATGATCGCGCCGGGTTCGGATTCCGGAGCTGGCGCGGCGGCGACCGCCGTGGTCGCTGCCTCCGGCCGCGTGGGCGCGGCGTTCAAATCCACCAGAAACTTGTCGCGCTCCCCTTCGGCATGCTTCCTCGTAATCGCGTTCGGCCCTTTGCTCGGTCCCACGATCCGGCGCTTCCGGGTGCTCTTCACCGAGCCATCCGGATGCGGTTCGTCGTGCCAGTAGCGGAAGAACCAGTACGGCGTCTTCCAGTCCTTGCACTCGTTAATCTTCGGGTGCTGCACTCTCTGTTTCAAGTGGTCTCCCGTCAACAGCCCCCGGATGATACCTTCGTGGGAAAGCATAAGCAAGGCCAGTATTTTCAATCAGATGCCGATGGCCATGCCGCTTGCGCGCTGGCAAATATAGAGCGTTTCCCGCGCCCGCGTCGCCCCCACGTAGAAGACCCGGATCACGGAGTCGTGCGGCGCGCCGTCGCGCCGGTATTGGGCGTCCCCCGCCTGGCTCAGATCCGGGAACAGGTAGACCACGTCTGCCTGGCCGCCTTTGACGGAGTGGATGGTTCCGACCACCACGCGCGGCGTCTCAAACAGCGCCTGGGGTCCGCGCCTGGCGGCGATCTCCACAGGGAACTGCACCCGCTGATGCACGTCGGCGGTGACGCGCGACCGCCACCAGTCCAGGAGGTCGCCCGATCCGCGCCCGTACGCCGCCACCAGGGATTCGAGCGCGGCGGTTTCGAAGATCTCCTCGAGGCGTTCGTAGGTTGCTTCGCCCTCCGCGGTGTACGCCGCCAGGCGTTTCTTCGCGCCGTGCTTCAGGATGCCCTTCGACTGGAGCCAATCGGCCCACAACGCGAGGTCGCCGTGCGTCCAAGGCCGGTGGTCCGCGCCGTAGTCCGGATGCGCCACCAGCAGGGACAGGATGCGGCTGGGTGTCGACCCGCGTTTTCCGAATCGCAGCGGGTTCCAGGACCCGTTGCTCTTGCGGTACGGATTGTGGAACGGAACGGCGTTCTTACGAAGCGCGCTGACCAGCGGCTTCAGCATGTAGGAGCACGCCGTCAGGAACATCACCGACTTGCCGCGCTCAAGATGCTCCATGGCCGAGTTGAGGATGAACGCGTCGGGCGACTGGTACGTTCCGTAGGTGAGCCTGATGACTTCGCCCTGCTCCGCGCGCGGCAGGTACACCTTTTCCTGCCGCCTCGCGACCTGGTGGATCAGCGTGTCGGCCAGACCGTGAACGGCGCGCGGTACCCGGTACGACTGCTTCAGGATGATCTTGTGGTCGTCGGGAATGTCGGGGTCGAGGAAAGCATCCGGCGTCGCGCCGGTGAACGCATAGATGGTCTGGTCGTCATCGCCCGCGATGATGAAATACTCCGCGCGGTTGCCCCACTTCCGGACGAGGTTCAACTGCATGGCGTTGAGATCCTGGGCCTCGTCGGCGAAGATCACGGACGGCGCCTTGGGGGCGGCGTGGACGTCGCGCAGGCAGACATCGATCAGATCCGTGAAGTCGAGCAAACCATTTTCCCGCTTGTACTCGGACCACCGTCTCTCGAACTCGATCAGCGTAGCCGGCCAGAGGCGGCGGTCGCACATCATGCCGCGGAATCGGTTCAACTGCTGAAGCAGCTCGTCGCCAGCCTTGGCGGTGCCGTCGTCCTCCTCGGCCGCTTCCTCGCCGTCGAGTTTGCCCTGCTTCTTCACCGGCGTGATCGCAAGATGCAGGTTGTCCCGGTTCCATTCATCCACCTGCGATTCCGCGATCTCCGGGCCGCCGAGCGCATGCCAGCAATGCGAGTGCAACGTGCCGACCCGGTCTCCGGCGATGGGCAGGTCGCGGCCCGCCAGTTCCGTGGCGGCGGCGCGCGAGAAGGACGTTACCAGCACGCCCTCCGGACCGTACCGATCCACGGCGCGCCGGATCTGCCGGGTGACGTTGGTGGTTTTGCCAGTTCCGGGCGGGCCGAAGATCCTGTACTCCGACGTGACATTGTGGTCCTGCTGCCCGATCGCGTCGAGCGTGCCGGTGGCGTTGCTACTGCTGTCTGGCAGCATTGCTATCCTCCCTATGTGCCGTAGCTGGGTAGTCATCCGGATCGAATTCGTTGATCGGGAGACTCCACCGGCTCTGCTCCTTGTGCTTCGAACCACGCACGCGGATGTGCTTCCCGCCGAGCGCCTTCAGCATCGAACTGACCGCCTTGACGGTCAGGGTCTGGAACATCGTTCTGCCGATATAGATCTGTAGGTCGCTGGCGCAGATGGCGATACGGCCGTCGATGACCATGGGCTTCCGCTGGTTCTGCACCATCTGCTTCTCGACGGTCTCGATAAAGCCGGTTTCGGAGAGGTACTGCGCCACGTACATCCGTGCCGCGCCCTCCCACTCCACCTCCTCGCCGCCCTCGTCGACGATGCAGGCGTCGAGCATGGCCTGCGCGACCTGCTCCCAGAGCTTCGGTTTGATCTTGCCGATGAGTTTCCCCATTTGCGCCGCTACCGCCAGGCGCACCGCATCCTGCGAGATGAGCTTGCCGACGTTGGCAAACTCGATCTTTCCCTCCGGCAGTTCCATGTGATACGTGGGTTCCTTCCCGGTGAGTTTCACCAGCCGCAACACGCGAATGCCAAGGGCCTGCGAGACCCTGTCGCACAGGAGGCCCTTGGCGACGTTCGGGTCCGCGGTGGGAGTATCGCGCGTGCCGCCGTCCACCGGCGCGACCGCCGCCACCGGTTGCGCAACGGGCGTACTTCTGGGCGCGGCGGCCGCAGGCGACGCCCCTGGCAGCGACGGCGTTTCCCGCCAGTCCGACCGGCGCGCCGCCCTGGCGATGGTCCGCTGGAAGTAGTCCACCCGGGTGCGCGCCTTCTGCGAGAACTGGCTGCGGTGGTGGATGATGAGGTCGACGATCCGCTGTTCAGGCAGTCCGGCGTCGATGCCGAAGTCCGCGAGAGCCAGGTCGTAACCGCTCTGGCTCTGGTCCTTCAGGTCGTGGCGCTGCCGGTGCCAGGTATTCTTGAACCGCATATCTGCGGCCATCCAGCCATCGAGCATCTCCTGCGGGATGCGCGCGTTCATGTCGATTGCCAGGGGCTTGTCCGCGAATCGCTCGGCCCACTCGCGCGCCGCTTTCTCCTGCGCCTCGGGGTCGGGAATGGCGGAATCGTCGAGAAACTCGGCGAAATCGGAGAGGTTGTATCGGGCAGTCGCTGACGGAGTGGACGACCACGTCCTTCGGGTTCGCCGGGTCCTTATAGTTCCTGGTGCCCGGAACGCGCAAGACCCGCGCGAGATCCGAAAGCCGGTCGAATACCCAGCCGCGCCGGCCAGCGTTCAGCCGCAGGAGCGTGGACCAGCGGGCCACCAGGCAGGCGGTGTTCTTGCGGTCCTCGTCGTTCTCGAAGATGTACGGCTCCTTGAAGAGCCACCAGGCGTGCGCGCCGTTGCCGGTCATAATCACGAGAGTCGGCGGCATGGACGCCGGAACAATGGAGAGCGCGTCCGCAATGGTCGCCGGCAGCGCCTTGGTGGTGTGAGCGTCAGACTGCAGGTCGAGGTCGGCCCACATGCCGGTAATCCCGGCGATCTCGTCGGAGACGCAGCGGTGCGTGGGACCGTGATCCTGCTTCGACAGCCCCACGCCCACGTAGACATCCTTGCCGCTCACGCTCTCGACGAATTCAGCCGCGGGCACGATCTCGCGGAACCACCGCGACCGTTTTTCCGGCAGCGTCCACAACAGAACGAAATGGCTCTCCGGTTTGTTCAACCAAAGGAGCTTGAGGAATTCGAGGGGCGTCATTTCGTCAACTCCGAGAAGCGCCGCAGGAAGTTGTCCTCGGCGGCGATTGAAGGCCACGGATCGATGGTGTACATCCTGTGGTCCAGCGGTTCGACGCCGCACTCCGCGACGATCCAGTCGAGGTCGTCCACCGTCGTCAGGTCGCGGAACTCGGTGGCAAGCAGAACCCTGTCGGCGTGCTTCACCGACTCAGGCATCGCGGGCGCCAGGCTGAATTTCAGCGCGATACACGCCAGCAGGCGGTCCTCCGCGACGCGGTACATCTCCATCGGCGGCTGGCGCTTCACCGGCCTCGGCAGGTCGCAGAGATAGGCTTCGGAGGCGTCATGCAGCAAACCCCACAGCGCGTCGGCGCGCGGCACCAACTGGCTCACCAGCACCGAGTGCTGGGCAACGCTGTAGAACTCCTCCGTGTGCCCCAGGAAACGGCAGATGTGAGAAAGCGCGCGGGCAATGTCCTCGATGTCGATCTCGCCGGGCGCGGGCGAAAGAGTGTGGACGTGCTTACCGCTGTAAGTTCGAAAGTAGCTATCCATGATTCCCGTTCCCCATCGGCAACTGCAGTTGCTCCCGTCCAGCTTCCTTCGTTTCCTCTTTGGGTTGCGCAACCGGCGCTGGTGTCTGTTCGACCTTGATGGGCGCGGTCGCCAGCCACTTCTCGTAGGAGATCCACTTCTTGCCGGTCCAAACGTGGATCACGGCGTCCGGATCGTCATACGGAGCGTCCGCAGGGATCTGCGCCAGCAAGAACCCCTGCGCCTGGCCCTCGCGTTGCCGCTCCCGCTCCTCGCGGGACCGGCGCAGGCCTTCGATACTGTAGAAGCCGCTCACGCCGTCCTCCGCAGGATCTGTTCCACCGCATCGACGCGCCGCCCGATCCACCGCATGACCGGCACCGCCATGGAGTTGCCGATGGCCTTATAGCGGGGGCCATCCGGAGACACGCCGAGCACGGTGGCTTCCTCGATTGGGATGTTCAGGTACGCCGCCATGTCCTCGATCTCGGCCGCGTCGATCCGCCGCCGGTAATTCGGGACCAGCGTCCAGTCGTCGGGAAAACCCTGCAGGCGCTCGCACTCGCGCGGCGTGAGCCTGCGCACCGCGACCCACGTTGCCACCAACGGCGCGCCGTCGCCGCGGCCCGACGTTCCGGAGAACGCCTTCAGAGGAGGCGCAACCACGTCCGGGGCGCCGCGCCCGTTGCGGGCAAAGCGGGACTCGAAGATCACCGCCGCCAACTGCCCGCCGGCATTCGCATGGCTGCGGTCATGCGGCATTGCCCGGAGCGTGGGGGCCAGATCCTCGGTGGCGTCCGCGCCGTGGTCTTTACACGAGAACGCGACGGCGTGAGGGACTGGCTCCAGAGTCTCGGCGATGAGGTTGTGGTACTCGTTTCCGGACGGGCCGCTGCTGCGCTTGGCCCACTTCGCGCTTACGGACTGTCCGACGATGGCGGCGGGCAGGATGTGGCCGGCCTGGGCCTGCTTTGGATCGCCGCCACACGTTCCAAGGCTATTCGCAGTAATGGCGGTAACGATCTCTTCCTTTTTGCGGCGCGGCGCAAGATCCCCGCGCAAGCTTTCGCGCTCAAAAAGTACCGCAGCGGCAGCCTGCCACCCTCCAAGATTTCCGATAACGAAGACGCGACGGCGGCGCTGGGGCACTCCGAAGAACTGAGCGTCCAAAACTCGGTAAGCGACCCCGTACCCGAGGTTTGCCAGCGTCCCGAGCACGGTTCCAAACGTCCGTCCCTGGTCGATCGACAGCACGCCGGGGACGTTTTCCCAGACAAGCCACCGAGGTCGAAGTTGCGCAGCCAGCCGGAGATATTCCAGCGTGAGGTTGCCGCGAGGGTCATCCACTCCAAGCCGTCGTCCAGCGACGCTGAAGGCCTGGCAGGGAGTGCCTCCCACGAGAACGTCAACTGCTCCCCCTCCGGCTTGGATCTGCGTGAAGTCGCCAAGGTTTCGCACCTCCGGATAACGATGCGCCAGCACCGCGCTCGCGAAAGGGTCGATTTCCGCGAACCATGCCGGGCGCCAGCCGAGTCCCTCCCAGGCGACGGTGGCCGCTTCGATGCCGGAGCAGATGGACCCGTAGATCACTTGCGCCCCCGGTCTGTCTCCGCGATGCCGAGGATGTTGAGCGCGTCATCGACGCTGCGGGCCACGCCCACGATGGCGCCCGCCATCTTCCATTCCTGGAGCCGCTGCGCCTGGAGTTTCGTCAACCGCGACGAAGGATCGTTGGGGCGCTTTACCTCGATCTCGAAGTGGCGCCCGCCAATGGCGCCGTACAGATCCGGATCGCCGGCCACGCCCATCGCCGTACCGTGGCGCTTGCGGACCACTACGCCCGGCCGCGCTTTCAGTTCGCCCATGATCCGGGCGACGACGGCCTTCTCAAGGATCGGTTGGCGGCTCACCGGCGCTCCACCGGCACGCTCAACCGGAGGGTCTTTGTCGCCGCGTCTCGTCTCCAGGTGAATTCGTCGAGCGCGTTGTAGGCCTTGTCGATGTCGGCCTCTTCCATAACGACGGTCCCGCGTGCGCGGCCCAGGAGCACCGCCAGGCAGGCCAGTAGTAGCTGTTTTTCGGAGTCGCTCATGGTGGGTCCTTCACAAGCCAAGGATCTTCGGGAACGGTTCAGGCGAGTCGCCACCTTGACGCCAGGTGAGCGCGGCGGTCTCGCGGCCGGACAGAAAGTAGTTCCAAGCTTTGATCACGATGGCGAAGTACTCGCGGTCGGTGATCATCTTGCTGTCCCTGAAGTCGCGCGCCAGCCTGCTCGCAAGCGCAAATATCGGATGCCCGCGCTTGCAGCCACCGTCGCGGATCAGCGACCAGAAATCCTCTGCCTTGGATTCGTTCGCCTGGTGAAACAGATAGAGACAGGCGCCGACAACACCGTCACGGCTGGGGATGTCGCCCAGCAAACGGCGCTTCGCAAACCGCCGCACGCTGGAATACTTCGCCAAATACTGGCTGGTGTCCGTGTTGCTGCGGATCGGCGCGTAGCCCAGCCCGTTGCTGCCGCGCTCCTCGTACTGCTGGAGGTGAGCCAGGATCGAACCAAGCACGTGGGCGTTTCCCTCGCCCATCACCGCAAGCACGTCGCCCGCGCTGCGCTTCTTGGTGTCGTCCATCGCGTCGAAGGCGGCATCGTCCACACCGTACGCCACGGCGACGTAAATGGTCTCGCCGGAATCGATCACCGCCTTGCAGGTGTGCTGGCCGTTCATCAGCACGTCACCCTTGCTGACGACGATGGTCTGGCCGGTCAGCCGCCAGTCCTTTTTTGCCATCGCCTTCGCGAGCTTCTTCACCTGCGGCGTGCTGATGGGCCGGTTCGCGGTATTCAGTTCGAGCAGCTGCGCCGCGAGATCGGGAGCGAGTTCAACGACGAAGAACTCGATCTCTGTCGGCACTGCCGCGTCGATCAGGTTGCCGATGATCGTCTGTTTATCGGCGGGCTGAATCTCTAACGTTGCTTGCATGGCCTTCGTCTCCTATTGGCTGTTGAAAGTTCGGCGGCGCAATGAACCCGTCGTGGCCGAGGATTTCCATCGCATACGGCTTGGGCGGCTCCGCGCCAGTCGCCGCGACCCACGCGACGTAGTAGTAGTGAGCCAGGAAGAGCTTCACTGCCCACCGCATGGCGCGGACATGAATCTGCGCGGGCGGAAGTTTGCCCTGCTCAACGCGCTTCCGGGCCAGATAGAACCGTCCGTAGAAACCGTCATCATGTCCGGACGTCTTCACGAAGCTTTCTCCGGCCAGCCCGCAGACTTGCTTCAGGTGCTGGTTCCAAGGGCACTTCGTCCCGCACGCCCACTTGATAGTCGGGTCGTAACCGGCGAACCGCCAGATCTGGCTCACGGTCCCGCATTTGGAGATGTCGATATGCGCCGCGAGGCCGGCGGAGATCACGGGCCCGACGCCGATGATCGACTTCGCCCACCGCGCGGCCGGAAGCGCGTCGGTCCATTCATCGAGCGCGCGCTTGATCTGCTTCTCGACGACCCGGTCCTGCTCGGCCAGCCACGCGATCAGTTGGTGGGGCTGGCTCCCATCCGCGGCCCGCCGGAGTTGCGCTTCAGCGGACTCGCGGTGGCGTTGTACCGCGTAGTAGGTGCTGACGAGGTAGCGCGCATCCTCACGCCCGAGCGTGGCGGCGGTCTTCACCAGCACGCGATTCATGCGTTTGACTTGGACAGCCTCGGTGGTGGTGGCATTCATGGGGAGACTCGGCGCGCCGGACTCCGGGCGATCCCGAAGGACCGCCCGGAGCAGACAGCTACCGGGGAGCCCCCGTCAGGATCGGGTAGCCGGTGTCGGTGGTGACCTTCGCCCGGATCTCCTTGATGGCGTCCTGCACGAAGCGGTGCGGGCGAACGATCTCGTACCAGAAGATCGCTTTGCCCTCGTGCAGCCGCCAGCGCAGGCGCACCGGAATCCGGTAGGCCGGGCCGTTCTCGTGGATCGCAATGCCCAGCACAAATTGCTCGGGGATTTCGAGCGTCCCCTTCTTCGCGGTCCCCCGGACCTCCTCGTCGTACTGGAACTGGATCTGGCCGGTCGCGAGGCGCACGCCGCTGCTGAACGTGACCTCCTTCTTGGCCTCCATGGTGAGCGCCACCTCCAGCAGCACCGCGCCCTCCGGTTCGACCACATCCGGCAGGTTCTCCTCCAGGAAGCGGGCGAAATCGACCTGCGTGAACTGCTTTTTGTTGCGCTCCATCCAGGTGGTGAACTCCACTGAGCGGACAGGTTTGAAAGTGGCCTTGTGCTCGCACCAGGCGGGTGCGCCAGCGCTCTCGTGGTAGTCGATCACCGCCTCGAAGGCCTCGCCCTCGTTGGCGAAGAACAGGCGCGTGGTAGGCTGCTTCGCGTAAGCTTTCACGTACTCGATGAACGAGTCCGTGTCAGTCAGGGTGACGTGCTGGCGCACGCGCAGCGGCGCGGGGAGGTACTTTTCGAGATCCTGGATCTGGTAATCCTTCGGGACCACGGTGTACACACCTTCATTGGTGGGGACGACGATGCGCGGGTCGCCAATGGCGGCTCCGGCCGCAATCGCGGTCTGCATGTCTCCGATGTGATCGGAGTCGTTGATCTGGGGCATGGCTTAAATCACCTCCTTGAGTTGTTTGGGTTGCTGGTCGAACTCGACGACGCGGAGCGGAAGCAACTGCTGCCTCGGATCGTTGCGGACGAGCTTGTTGTCCTCGGTGGCGTAGAAGATCGTCATGCCGCGCTCCGGCTCCGGCAATTTCGTCTTCACCTGCGATTCGATCAGCAGCACGTTGCTGGTGCCTTTCGAAGCGGGCGCCACCTTCAACGTGAGCGTGATCGTGCCGCTCTTCCCGGTCTGCCGCACGGCGGCGACGACCTTTTCAAGCGCGTCGGACAGTTCCGCGACCGCCGCGCCGTTGTTGATCTGAACAATGGTTTCCTGGAACATCGGCTCTCCTTTACTCCGCTGCGTCCGCGGCGGTGGTCTGGACACGTCCGGCGAACTGCTGGCACATCTGGTGGAACCCGACCGCGCGCTGCTGTTCGTCGGGAGTGAGGCGGCGCAGGAACTTCATGCTGGCCCGCCCATACGGTTTGCCGGCCGCGTTCTGCGCCTTCTCCAGTTCGATGGCCACCAGCGCGCCGTAGTACGGGATGCCCTGCGTGGTGAGCTTCACCAGAAACTGGCGTGCCGCTTTCACGCTGGTGGGCGGCAGCGAGACGACCTCGGGGAACATCGAATCGCCGCGCAGGAAAAACAACTGCTTCACCTGCTTGCAGGCCTGGCCGCCCCCGCCGTCCTGCGCCGAGTCCCACTTGGCCATCGGACACGCCTGGCACGCGCCGCCATACTTCACATCGCCGGGTTTGCCCTGGACGATGCCCGTGACGCCGTCCGTCGAGGAGCAGTCGGGCGGCGCGTTCCCGGCGTCCTTCGATGCGTAGTACACCCGCGCATCGCGTGAGAAAGCGATGACGCCTTCGATCCTGGGCGTGGTTTCGTCGCCCTCCAGGCTGGGGATGAGCCAGAGCGCCGCGCCGCTCATCACTTTGATTCGCGGCAGGTCGAATTCCGAGAGCGTCCCGCCGGCGATGTTGATGGCGAAGGCCTCCTGGACCGCCGCCGCTTCTTCTTGTGGAATGGATAGCGCCTTGGGCGCCGTGACTTTTACAAGTTCCTGTGACAATGGATTCTCCTTTTCAAGCTTTCCGTGTGCTGAGTTTGTGAACGAACGAGAGCTTGAGCGTCTTCCCCAGAGGATCGGGAAGCGCCGCGCGCACGTCCTCGGCGTCGTACATGCGTTCTTCCTTCTTGAAGCGCGCCGCGACCTCGCGGGCGACCTCGCGAACATAGGCGCTGAGCGAGTTGCTGTTGTAGTTTTCGGCCACGTACTGGCCCAGCTCCGAGAGCTTCAGTGCGTCGGCCACTTCCTGGCGGTCGTTGACCGGGCTGGCGTAAATCTCCTGGACCAGCCAGATCGTGAAGCCATCGAGGCGAACACTGGGGTCGGCGCCCAACTCGATGAACTGCGGGATCAAAGCCTGTTCGAGATCGTCGATTTGTTGCTTTACTTGCTTCAGTTCGGCGTCCAGGTCGCGCTTCCGCTTCTCCAGACACACGAATCCCTTCAACTGCTCCTGGTTCATTGTTTTCGTGCTCCTTGGCTGCTGTTAGCTGGTGATTTCAGCGAGGATCGACTCGATGACCTCGGCGCGCTTTTCAAGGGCGCGCATGATCTTCACATCCACCGTGTTCCTCGCGATCAGGTGGATGTGTTCTACGGGGCTTGTCTGGCCGGGGCGATGGGTCCGCGAGCGCGCTTGCTCGTACTTGCCCAGCGAAAATCCCAGCGAATAGAAGACGCTGTATCTGGCGCGGGTGAAATCGACCCCCTCACCGCCGGAGTCGAGTTGCACGGCAAGCACCTGCGCCACGCCGTCCTGCCACGGCTTCAATTCGTCGCGTCGTCCGGACAGTTCCAAGGTCTGGTAGTGGCCTTTGGCCTTGTCCTCCTCAGTGAGGCCGGCCTGCAACGCCCGGCAGCTTTCGTGGATGGCGTCGAGGTCGGCGTGGAACCGGCAGAACACCACCACGGGCTCGCCCCCGCCGATGTCCTCCAGGGTATCCGCAAGGAGCTGCTGCTTGGAATTGTCGATGCGCCGCTCGACGCCATCGTCGGTCTTGGCGATGCCGTTGGCCACCTGCTGAAGCCGCACCAGCTTAACCATGGCGTTCGCGGCGGTCACAATGCCGTCGCGCACCTGGGCCACGAAGTCATCCTCGATATCCTCATATATGCGGCGCGCTTCGCCGCCCAGATCGCAGTGATAGGTGACATCCGTCTCGGGCGGGAGGTCGAGAACCTCTTTACCGACTCGGTAGGTGACCCGGCTCATCAGACGCTCGAGTTCGTCGAGTTTCTGGAAGCCGGTGATTTGCTTGCGGAGGTAGCCGCCCATCACCGCGTACTTCTGCCGAAACGCAGAGAATGACGGGCCGAAGATGGTGATGTCGGCGAAGCGCATCGGGGCGAAGATGTCCATCGGGCCATGTGGCATGGGCGTACCGGTGAGCAGCACGCGATGCAGCGCCTTGGTCCGGAGGCGCTTGAAGAACATGCTTGCCTTGCCGCCGGGCGCCTTGATGCGATGGGCCTCGTCGGCGATCACCAGATCCCACCGTTGCTTCTCGGCCCATGGCGCGAACGGGTCGCGCCAGGCGGAATCGTAGTTGATCACCGCCACGAACGGAACGCCGCGCGCCTCCGCGAGGCGCAGCTTGTCCTCTGCCAGCTCCATCTTGTTCGCGACGCTGCCAATCTCCGCGTCGAGAGGCACGACGACCAGATCGACGGCGACGTGGCGGTCAAACTGAGTGAGCCACACCGGAACCACGCGCAACGGGCAGCAGATCAGTACCCGTTTGGCGGCGAGGCCAAGCAGAAGCAGGCACGCGACCAGGCTCTTGCCGGTACCCATGCCCATCGCCAGCAGAATTCCGTGGAGTCCCTGGGCGAAGTGATCGAGGCAGAATTTGTAGGCCACGCGCTGGTGCCGCCATGGTTTCGTCCGCAGACCGGGGGGCAGTTCGACGACGATTTCCGATTCCTGAGGCGGGGGTAAAAGAATCACGTCGGGCGCGGGCACCGGCAACGTGCCAGGCACGGGAGGCTTGAGCGGGATGACGTTGCCGGGAATGCCCTCGCCCGCGACCAGAGCCGGCGCCTGCTCCCGGTCGAGCTTGATCGTGACGCTGGTGGCGAGGATCAGCTTGAAACGGTCGGACTCGGCCACGCCGCGGAGTTTCTTGCGGAGAAGCGTGGCCGTCGCGGCCGTGGCTGGGAATGACCACGCCTTGCGCGCCATGTCCCACTTGGCGCCTGGAATCCGCGAGCAGATCATCAGATCCCCAAGGGACGCGCGAACGATGATCTTGCCGGCGTCCACGTCGGCAGTGCTCGGAAGCGCGTTCATCGCTGTCTACTCCCATCGCCGTTATTGCCCGCCTGCAGACTCGCCTCGACCATCGCGATGACACGGGAAACGGGTGAAGACCGGATGCGCCCATTCAGGACAGCGTAAACAGTGGATCGTGAGCGGCCCGAGAGCCTGACGACCTCCTTCACCAGTGGCCCAAACTGCCTGTTTTTCGCCCGCCGTGTTCGATCCCTTCCGTATCTAGGTGTCATGCTTCTGTAATCCTGAAACCAGATGGATTTCGCGTCAATGAGCGCAGGACGCGCGCATGGTTTTTGCACAGTCCAATTTGCTGACGGGAAGGATCAAAATAAATGTTGGGTTGGAATTTTGCAGCTACACAATTCTGCGCCCGCGATTTCGCCTAAATCGCGGGGCTTTTCTTCTGAGGGAGTTGGGGGGAATAAATGGAGCTGGATGAGCGATTTCGCATTAGCGGAATCGGCGCCAGATGTGTTTTGCACAGGTTCCCCAATTCACTTGCACATCCAGGATCGGATCAGTCCCGCCCAGGGACGGCGACAGGTCCGGCGCAACAGCCGGGAACTAGCTCGGGCCGATGCGGGAAGATCTGAATGAGGGGTTCTCCTGACAGTGGCTGTACGTCGTAGGACGGGCGCGAAAGAGAGTCCGGTACACGCAGGCGCGACCGCGCCAATGCCGGAACTTCCGCACGGCCCCCGGACCACCGAGGCGCCAGGGCGAGGAATTACGCCTGGTCTTCGGGCGGCGGTTCGTGCGCTTGGTGGAAGATGCAGCCGACGGGTCCACGCTCCTCGCATCTGCGCTCGATGCGGTCCAGCACCCTGTCGATCCGCGAAACGTCGTGTGCGATGCCAGTCCGAATCTCCGTGACCAGCGTGGCAGTGACGTACTTGCCGTTCAGCAGTTGAAGCATGTCGTCCTTCCACTCGACGAACTGCTTCATCAGCGCAATCTCCGCAGCCGCGGAGTCGGCCTTTATCTGCGCCTGGAGCGCAGACAGACGAAGGCCGACGTACACGTTGATGGCTCCGGAAACCACCGTCAGGATGGAGACCGCGATAGTGATGTCTTGCGCGGTCATGCCGACACCTCCTGGCGCGCTTCCGCGATCGCCTGCGCCACGTTCTCCTGGCCGGCGATCGCGGCGGCCAAGTCGCGCGTAGTTCGGATCAGTGGCGTAGACGCGGGCGACCGCCGCAATCAGAGTGTGCAGATCGCGGTCGGTCTGGTACTGCTGCCCACGCTGCGTGGTACGGCGCGCCCTGGGTAATCAGCCAGGCGTAATCCCGGCAGGAATCCGCGAGCGAATCGTAATCGGCGAACTCCAGGTTCTCGACACGATGGACTTTCCGTTCACGACCTCGCGCGTTGTCGACCGTGCACCACTGCGTGTGGCGGGCGGCGCGTTTCACGCCGAAGTAGTTGGCGTGGCCGACGGGCTTTTCGCCCCACTTCGATTCGATGGCCCACTGCGCGATCAGCAGTTGGGCGGGGCAGCCGGTCTGCTGCTCGAGGCGCACGGCGATCCGCGCCACCTCGTTGAGGCGGGTTTCGAGGTTTCCATAACTCTTGGATTGAATCAGTAGATGAAGGAGCGGTCGTCGCTCGTGGGCAGCGGCACCGGCCATCCGAACAGGCACAGATGGTCGTAGGCCCAGAGCTTGATTGCCGGGAGCCCGAGACGGCTGGCGTTCACGAATTCCCGCAGCCATGGCCAGGTGCCGTAATAGAGGCCCATCAGGTAACGGCAGTGGGCCTGGTCCCAGGCGAGTTCCTTCCACGGGTACGCGGCGCACCGGCTGGTCTGGTCGAGGTTGTGATTGATTCCCGGATACTGGTAACCCTCGATCAGGAACGTGTCGAAGCCGGAGCCCGCGCGCGTGGTCCATTGCGAGGGCAGGTTGATGTACCGCAGCAGCTTGCAGTTGTCCGGGTCGTTCACGTCCATCGGCCACAGCAGTTCGAACACGGCGGATGGGCACTGCGACAGGACGTAGCTCTGGATGGCGGCCACGTAGTTGTACAGGCGCGTCCGGAGGAAGTTCGCGTCGGCGTAGCTGTTGACCGAGGGATCGTCGTTCGGCGTGTGGAAGGTCGCCAGCGCGCGGCCGAGCGCCGACTGTGCGGCGGCCTGCGTGTCCGCATCGTGAAACGCCATCCCGGACGCGTTCGCCAGGAACCACCAGAGGATTTCGCCGAACTGGAGTTTGGGCGTCAGTCCCGCCGCCAGCATCAGGCCCGCCATCGCGGCGAAGGCCTGCCCCATGTAGTTCTGCGGCCCGGAACTGAAGGCGATCTGCGAACTGTTCAGCGTGCCGAATCCCGTGGCGGTCTCCACCGCCGTGCCGTCGGGGAAGCGTTGAACCCACACGGCGCCACCGGCGGGATTGTCCGGCGGCTGCACCAGTTCCTGCGAGAACGAGCAGACGGCGCTCATGCCGTTCGCCTTGAGCAGGCTAAAGAAATCCGAGTTCCAATCGCGGAAGGCCCGGTTGAGCACCGGCGTCTGGGTTGGATCGATGACCCACTTCACGCCATACGTGCCGCCTTGCATGTCGCCGGTCACCGCGGCGTGGCCGCTGCCGGTATTGGACGCGGGCAGTTCCGTGTAGACGTGATACTGCCACCCGCTCGCGAACGAATGGGAAGTGACCGTGAGCACGCTGCCGGAGACCGAGGCCCAGACGCCGTCGAAGATCGCGTTGATGAAATTGGCGAAGTGCCGCGCGATGGTATTGCTGCTGTCCTGCCCGCCGAACACCGTCTTGCCGATAGCCGAGGCGCCAATGTGCAGCCAGACGACATCCTGGTCGTTCCAATTGCCGGAGAACGTGACCGTGCATGTGGGGTACGCGGGATTGGACGCCACCGACTGCTTCCACCAGAAGACGCCGCAGTAGTGATCGATCTCGCCGAGCAGCCCGAGCTTCTGAATGTTCCAGACCAGCCTCTGCGGCGACAGCTTGTAGGTGTTGTCCGTGTCGAAGTCGGTGGCCACCGCCACGGCGGTAGTCGTCGCCACCGGATCGGGGACGTCGGTCGCGACCGCGCATTCGAGGAAATCGAAATAGAAATACCAGCCCTGGCTCGACGCGTTCTTGTTGCCCGAAAGCGTGATCACCACCTTGTGCTGCCCTGCTGCGACGCCGGAGAAGAGCAGGCGTCGTGTCTGGGAGGTGGTGGCGGTGGGATAGTAGCAGTCGAGCGTCACCGGCGCGCCGCCGTCCAGCGTGGCGGTCACGATGCCGCAGGTGGTATCGAGGCGCGTGCCGACGTAGATGGCGTGCGTGTACTGGCAATGCGTCTCGACGGTGACGCTGGCACCGGAAGCCGCCGCCCGGATCGCCCGCCCCTGGCTCCAGAAGGCGAATGCGCCGTTCACGGGGTCGTTGCCGGGGGCGGGCTCCCAGTATCCGGACGTGGTGACCCAGGTGCTGTCTTCCTCGATGCGGACCGAACCGGGCCCAGCCACCTTGAGCGCGCGCTTGCTGGCGGGATTGCTGGTCACGGTCCAGTTGGTGACCACCATCTTCCACTCGGTGGACTGGTACGCCTGGCTGTTCGGGAGCGCGGGCGCGATGGTCCACCAGACCTTGTCCACGCTGCTCCAGCCGAGGGCCGTGAAATCGATGTGTACGTGCCACGAGACGTTGTCCGAAGAGCCGCCGGACAAGTTCCAGTTGGTCGCGGTGAAGTACAGACGGCTGCTGCTGTTGTTGTCGGTCTGGTAGAACGCCACCATGTTGCCGTCGGCACCCGGCGTGGCCGTGATCACCAACTGGTTCGGCAACACCACGGCGGCGCTGAGCACGGCGGGGCCGTTCTGCACCCAGTTCGTTCCGTTGATCTGGCTGGCGATGTTGTTCAGGATGGTCGCGGCACTCGTGCCTTGGGTCAGCGATGCAGCCGCGGAGCCATCCGAACTCGACACCGCAATTGGGCCCGCGACGCCGGCCTTCAGCGTAATGAGGATCTCGTTGTTGTACTGGCCTCCCACGGTGGCCGTGCAGTTCGGGTCGGTAGCGTTGATCTGCGCCGCGACGTTGGCCGCTATCTGCGCGCTGTTCAGCGATCCTTCGTAGCAGGAATACGTGACGCTGCCGATCTTCACCCAGTGCTGGTAGTTCGACAGCGTGGCGCCCCCAGAGCCGTCGGAGCTAGACACTGCCACGGGGCCGTACTCACCGGACCTCAGCGAAATGAAGATCTCGTTGCCATAGGCGCCTCCCGTGGTGCAGGAGCAATTTGGATCGGAGGCATTGATCTGGGCGGCGACGTTGCTCGCGACACCCGCGCTGTTCAGCGATCCCTCGAGGCAGGAATAGGTGGTCGATCCGATCTTGACCCAATGGTTATAAGCCGCGTTCCCCTGCCACCACAGCGCTTGGTCGGTAGTCGCCACCGATCCCTGCCACCACAGAGCCTGGTCGGTGGTCGGATTGCCGGGAATGATCGCCGGGCTGATGAACGACTGGTTCTGATACCACAGCGTGACCTTGTCGCCAGCCTGCGCGCTGGTTTGATTGAGCGTGAAGGTGGCCGATGCCCCCGCGCGCCCAGTCGTGTTGCACGTGATCGTGATGCCAGGTCGTGCCGATCCACTTCACGTCGGTGTGGCCGACGCCGTTGACGGAGTAGTCGAGCGTGTTCCAATCCGTCCACGCGCTCTTGAGCGATTCCCAGGATTGAATGCCTTGCCAGGTGACGTCGAAATCGAGTACGAGGCCGGTGAGATCGCCGTCCGGAAGATACGAGAACAGCGGGTGGCCGAACGGATCGTCTTTCTGGAACAGGACCAGCACGGCGAAATCGGCCAAATCGCGGAACACGCCGGACACGGTGAAGCCGGTGTCGGACGCACCCCACAGTGCCGCAGCCGCGCCGTAGTCGTCGAAGCCCTGCAGTGCCATCGTGCGATGCGGCTGCAGCTTGTAGATCTGGTCCATTTTACGAGTAGATGAAGACCGAGAGGTTCGAGCCGGGGAACGTTGTGCCCACCGCCGTAATGCCGATGGAGACTGCCGTGTTCGCCGGGATCTCGGTAAGAGCGCCGATCTGCGACGGAGTGGCAACCACTGCCGTCTGGCCGGCAGGAATGGTCAAGGTCAGCCAGGCCGCGCCTCCGACGTAGATCGTGAACGTGATCGCCGCGCCGGTGGGCGCGGCCTGGACGTAAGCCTTCACGTCGCCGACAGTGACGGGGCGATTCAAATAGAGAGGCTGCGCGGCGTTGGATTCCACGCCGAGCGTGCCCTGCATCTGGAAGACGAGGCCGGCGACTTTCGAGAGTCCTTCCGCGCCGAACACCCAGTCCTCGCGGATCGGCGCATCGCCGTCGGGCGATTCGTTGCCGTTCACGTCAACCGTGAAGCCCGCGATCACGAGGGCCTCGTCCACGAAATTGCCGGTGGGCATGTTGATCGTGGTCACCGCCAGCGGGTTGCCGTTATCGAGCGAGGTCGTGTCGCAGGAGTAGGGCCACGTCGGCTCCTCGATGATCCACACATCGCCGGGATTGATGACCATCGGGAGGTCCCACGTGATGGTGGTCGCCGTGTTCGCGGTGATCTTCCGGGGCGGCGTACCGCGCGAGACACCCTTGATCACCCGCACCAGGTTGCCGACCTCCGCGCCGGGCGTCATCCCGGCGGGATAGGCGATGTTCTGGCACCCGGAGTCCGTTATGGATGTGGGGTTGGCGGAATTCGACGCGTCGGCTTTGTACCGGACCACGAGGCAGTCGCCCGCCTGCACGATGCCGTTGGGGTCCGGAGTGACGCCGATGGTTCCGGTGCTGGAATCCCACGAAGTGACCGTCGCGCTGAAGTACGGCGTGGCGCTTTCCGGCCTGCCGATGATCGAGATGATGCGGCCCACCGGCGTGAACGAAGGATTACTGGATGGCGGGCTGCCTTTCAGGTACCCGACCACGAGCGCCCCGGTTGAGACGCTATCGACGGGCGCGCCGATGATCCCGCCGTGAATCAGGTGCTTGGCTTTCAGCCGGACCTTGCTGACATACGGCGACGGCAACGCCCACGTCGAGCGCACCAGCGGCCCGCCGAACGTGATCGATCCAGGCGTGTACGTGTTATTCGGACCCGCCGTCAGCGCTCCGGTGGCCTGCGCGCAGATCAGATCGTCCTGGGTAGCGACGAACAACACGTAGGAAACGAGGCCCGCGACCGCCGG